>JAVBPI010000013.1:0-24539 GCA_031549705.1 Thermoguttaceae bacterium | reverse complement strand
ATCAACGCTCGGATCAAAACCTTCAAAATCCTGAGCGAAAGGTATCGCAACCGACGAAAAAGACACCTCCTGAGAATGAACCTCGTCTGTGCCATACTCAATCACGAACTCCTTCGGTAGTTTCCGAACAAGTCTATTATATCCGACAGCCGTCAAGCAGTCGAGGCGGTTCAGTCGAAGAACACGGCGAGCCAGACGGTCGGTTCACCCGGCGAAGTCCATGCGACCCGGTGTTTCCGATGGGCTGGAATCAAAACGTAATCGCCGGTTTTCAACCGTTGGTGTTCTGCTTGATCTTCGAATTCCAGTTCCGCTTCTCCTTGCAGAACGACGACCCATTCGTGTTCCGTTTGATCGTACCAGAATCCCGGCGGACTCGCTTGGCCGGTCGAGACGATCCGTTCGATGCGGATATTTTTCGAAACAGCAATATTTTCGATCAATTCTTCTTGTAACGATTGCGGCAAGTCGGCGAACAAGTTTCCGTTGGTCGGCGTTGAAGGATCAGGAGGGGAATTGGATCGTCGTTTGCCACATAAATTGAGAATCATCGCGAAAACACTGGCGTTCTTGCTGCCTCCGATGTAGTGGTCCAATACATAGAACAAGAAGTAATAGAACCGGCAGGACGCCCAAACGCAGACGGCGAGAAAAACGATTTCACGCCAACGGTTGTCGTCACAGACGGTCAGCGTCCCGGCCATGATTGCCAGCAAGAGGAACAAGCCACCCTTCAGGTTGAGCAATAACGGCGATTTGATGTCGTCGAAAAGGTGCATTGGTCAACCTCGTGATTAGATGGCCATGTTCGGACGTTGGAGATCAACGACATCTGTAACATCGAACCGTTCGAACAATTCGAACAGGTCGTCCAGCCCGTAGATCGTTTTGACATTCAACTCCTCTGCATAAAGTGGAACAAGGCAGTAGAAATGGATCGAGTCACCGTTTTTCAAGTGAAGTACCTGAAATTTTTCACTCAGACTGATGGGGACTGCAATGAGAAATCCGCTGAAAGGACCGTTCGGCGAAAATGTTTCGCCGTCTTCTCCTTGAACCGTATGGCCCGTACTGAAATACGTGTCGTATTCGTGCGGAAACTTCGCATTTTGCTTCAGGTGTCGTATCGGCCAGTAATTGTCTTCACTTGCCTTCAAGGATTCCATGTCGAGCGGCCAATCGGGAGGAAGGATCATGCAAAGCTCCGCGAATCGGTAATCCTCCATTCCGTTGGGAACGCTCATGGGCAAGTCGCTCATCCCCGAGGTGACAAGTACGTTGAACGGCAACGTCTCTGAAGGCTCGATCCAATGAACGTCGATATGGACCTTATCGGAAACGATTTCGTGAAAGACCAATTTGATCGGTCCGACATGCTTTTCAATGTGATGTGAAATCGCGTCGATGCGGTCGACATCCCCTTGGGTCGGCTCGAACTCCTTTGGGGAGACATCGTCGTAAGTCATTCGGACGCCGCCGGATGGAAGCGGTTCTTTTTTGGACATTTGGGAAAAGTCGGGTGAAGGGTTTCCGTTTATACCATCGCGACTCGATTGCATCTTCTAGCGATTCAGTTTACAATAATTTTGTCAAAAAGGCAATCGGAACGCGGAATCATTGCAAACGTGCAGGGCAAAAATGGACAACGACCAAATTGAAATCGAGAGGTGTTTGCTACCCTTCCAAGAGGCGTGTCGCCGGGAAGGATACAACGTACAGTGCTGCCTTATTCCCGTCCCGAATCCAGACCATGAACTTTTTCGGGACAGACCGATCGGTTTTCAATTGAAGGTCATCGAACCGAAAATCCGCGAACGACATTATGTCGACACTTGGATTCTGTTTCGTCGTTTGTTGCGAGAAACGGTCGCCAAGCCGATTCGTGAACGCTTCCGCGACTTCAATATCTACCCGACAATTGAGGATTCGCACCATCCCCTGCCGCCCATCCCGAACAGTGAAACAACGGAATTGTTCAATCGTTTTCTCTACCTTTTCCACTGGGCTTTTGTGGACATCCGCAATTTATCCTACTCGAAAGATGGAAAGACGATGTCGACGATCAATAAAATCGCCGACGCCATCCATGAGATTCCACACGACATGTTTTTCTGGGGATACGGAAACGATGGAACCAATTTCAGTACCCTCGACTTCGTTTATTCATGCCTCGAATCGCTTGAAGAAGAACAGGAGACGTCGGAAGAGACAGGTCAGGTTTATCAGTATTTACATTTTCTTGAAATGCCCTACGGTCAGTTTGTTCGTGAGCGTCTACGAAGTTACAATGGGCGGGAAACAGGAATTGTTTTTGATCCGAACCGTTCACAAATGGGGATGGCTACTTCCATGACAACCGTTCTCTATCGTCCCGTTGGCCCGGCAGAACTCTCTCTGATTGAATCATCGGGCTGGACACGTTTTCCTCCTCGACTACCGGAACAACCGATTTTCTATCCGGTCCTGAATGAAGAGTATGCCACGGAGATCACTCGAAAATGGAACATACCGGAATCGGGCGTCGGTTATGTTACCCGGTTTCGCGTTCAAGGCGATTATCTGGCTCGCTTTCCGGTCAAGACGGTCGGCGGAAAGATTCACGCAGAACTGTGGGTTCCCGCCGAGGAACTTGAAGAATTCAACAATCATATCGTTGGACAGATCGAAGTAATTGCGGAATATCGGGATGAAGGTATTTTTCATTCCAAGAGCGAGGTTTGAGATGGAACTGATCCTTTTGATGGGCCTCCAGGCATCGGGTAAATCGACGTTTTGCCGGGAGCGGTTTTTTCGCACGCATTTGCGGCTCAATCTCGACATGCTCAAGACGCGGCATCGGGAAGAGCGGCTCATGCAAGCCTGTTTTGAGACACAGTTGCCTTTCGTCGTCGACAACACGAACGTCACGCGGCCGGATCGGGCTCGGTACATCGAACTTGCCCGGCAGCACAAATTCAGCGTCGTCGGCTATTATTTCCAGTCGAAGATTCACGATTGCCTCGACCGAAACGAGCGACGTCCGCCAGAGGAAAAAATTCCCAAGGTCGGTCTGCTCGGAGCCTCCAAACGCCTCGAACTCCCCCGGCTCGACGAAGGTTTCGATAAACTGTATTACGTGCAAATCAATCCCGAAACGCCGTTCTTTTCCGGAGAAGAGAGGGCATTTCTCATCGAAGAATGGGGAGGTGTAGAGAATGAGTAATGAACACCCTGTCGGCAGCATCGATTCAAGAGGTACATTTTTCAGCGGCTTGAAAAAGTGCTTTTTTACTATTGGTCCCGTGTTTACGCCACCCCTGTTTTACGCCGCTATTTTCTTTTATTTTTCGACCCGAGGTCGTACGGGAAACGACCATTTTTTTCACTACATGGCATCGTCGCCACTTTTCATGTCCATCGATTTTCTCTGGTGGTGGCCGATCACCATCGTCCTGATGACGTTCGCTATCGTCATCTTGTTTCGACAATTCCTGCGATGGTCGCTACTCTATGCCATCCTCGTCGCCTCGTTGTGGACTCTTCCGATTCCTTTACTCTTTTTATGGGATTATCTCCATGATGACAGGAGCGTTCCGGGCCTCGGTATCAGCGGAGTCTATTGGGGGTGGAATTTCACGAGAATCGGAACTGTGTTCATTCAGGAAAATATTATCATTTTTTTGTTTTACGTTTCCTGTCCGCTCTTTATTCTCTATTTTTTTGCCGCTACCGGTCAAGAAAAAATACGAAACGGTTCTCCGTGGTGGATTCTTTCGTTGCCGATTACCTATTTGATCTGCTTGTTGCCGTTCATTTTCACCGGTGCCTGGGTCCACGGTTCAATCGGTTCCCGTGTTTACGATCGTTGTGCCGACCAACTGAGCGAGATTCACCTCCTCCTTGTTCGATATGCAAAAGATCACGACAACCGGCTCCCTATCGCCGACGATTTCAACACGCTCTTGCCGCAGATTCAATCGTACAGGAATGAGGAATCGATCAAACGCCGCAAGCTGAACTGCTGTATTATCAGCGAGGCAATGGACCGTCCACCGAAACCGTTTTGGTGGAACAAATCTCTTTCCGGAAAAGAAATCTTCTACGACGGGTATTATTCCCGGTGGCTTGGTGAAGAGCCACGGTACCCCGGCGTACCGGCTCTTTGTCGAGGAGACGAACGCGACACATGGTCGGTAGTTGGCAGTCCTTGGGTGTCTTGTCCAAACTACAATCCACGCCAACGAGGTTGGCTGGTTAATTCGAAAGCAATTATGATCCCGCAAGACGGGTCCAAGCCAACGGCATTTCGCGATGTTTACGAATTTCGAAAGAGAACGAAGGAGGAGAGTAAACCATGAAATTCGATGATCTCGACACGAAAATGCGTGTTTTTGAAACAGCCCACGACCATTGCGTGATACCGGGCTTGTGGATGGTCGCCCGGCTGGACGGTCGCGGCTTTACAAAGCTGACCAAGGAGAAGGTCGCCTTCGAGGCTCCGTTCGACGTACGGTTCCGCGACCTGATGCTCGATACGGTCGAGCATTTGATGAACTGCGGTTTCAATGTCGTTTACGGTTACACGGAAAGCGATGAGATTTCGCTGCTGTTTTCACGGGATGAGGCGACGTTTCACCGGAAGTTACGAAAATTCCAATCCGTGCTGGCCGGGGAAGCGAGTGCGAAGTTTTCTCTGCTTCTGGGCGAGATCGGCTGCTTCGATTGCCGCATTTCGCAGCTTACGACCGTCGATCTTGTCGTCGACTATTTCCGTTGGCGAAACGAGGACGCTCATCGCAACGCCTTGAACGCCCACGGTTATTGGGCTCTGCGGCGTGACGGAAAAAGCGTGAAACAGGCTACCGCCGCATTGTCCGGTCTGTCCGTGGCCGCGAAGAACGAACTGCTTTTTCAGCACGGCGTCAACTTCAACGATTTGCCGAACTGGCAGAAACGCGGCGTCGGCCTCTACTGGGAAACGTACATGAAAGATGCCGTCAACAAAAAGACGGGAGAGGCGGTGACGGCGGAGCGGCGTCGGATCGTCCGCAATCTGGAACTGCCGATGCGGGATGAGTACGACCGGTTTATCCGTGGAATTATTGATGGGATTTCCGAGACTTGAAAAAAACATTCTGATATGTCGCTGGTCCTTCATTCTGCTTTTCCTAATCGCCTGTTGGTTCGGCATGGAAGCGGTTCACGAACTCGGTCACGCTCTCGCGGCGTGGTGTAGTGGAGCGATGGTCGAACGGGTCGTCCTGTTGCCGATCTCTCGAACCGACACCGCTGGCGTTGAACATCCCCTGTTCGTGTACGGAGCCGGGGCCGTCTTCGGAGAGGTGTTTCCCGTACTCTTATGGTCGATAATCCTGCCGTTCCGGTTTCGGTTCGCGTATCTCTTCCGCTTTTTCGCCGGGTTCTGCCTAATCGCCAACGGAGCGTATATCGGTTGCGATTTTTCGACCGTCGGGCCGACCGATATTCCGATAGATGTTGCCCGGCACGGAATCGTGCCGATGAAGAGCGGCATTTTCGGGATAGGGAGCGGACATCCGAAGGGAATTGCCCAGTTTACCTTGGTCGACGGCAGCGTTCATGCCGAAACCTCCGAAACCCTCTCGCGGGATTTGTTGCCGGAACTTTTTCGGAAAGGTGGGACGGCAACCTATCCGTGGCGGTAGGCTCGGAAACGGGAAAGGGGAGGTGTTCCGGCGGAAAAGGAACTTTCCCCTCCCGACCCCTTATTCGTCCGTATGGTCATTTTCGCCGCCATTGCCGACAGGAATGATCGTGACCGCGAATTTCCTGCCCTTTTTGCCGAGTTCGATCAATCCGGCCTGCTCGAGCCTTTGGAGGGCACGACGGGCCGAGTCCTTCCCAATCTTGAACTGATCGAGGTGATACCGTTCCAACACGATCTTTCTCCCGCCTTCCATACCTTGAACGTAAAAGAGGGCGAGGGCGGTACGAAGCGTGTAGTCGCCCGGAAGTTCCCCGGCACGGACCAACCATGATACCGGGAGCGGCCCCATGATGAATTTTTCCTTTGATGATCCAATCTTGACTCTCTTCTTCCTGACCTTGGGCGGTGGGCAAGACGTATCCGGAATCCGGAAATTTTCGATGTCGAAATTCATTGTCTCTCCTATCATTTATAATACAATAACAATAGAACTAGGAAACTCTCATATAGGTGAGCCGAATCAGAGCAGATCGGTGAGCCGAAATTTCCGAGGGAAATCAAGGGTTTTCCACGGTTTCGCCGATGAGTTTCATGACCTTTTTCCACATCGTAACGCCGCGTTCGTCCATGTAGCGATCCGGGAAGTGGATGAACTTGATGTCGCTTCGAAGTTCAAGCCCTACCAGAACGATGCGACTTGCTTCCCGCATGACGTTCTGCATCTCAGCCGCCACGGCCTCAATTCGATCCGTAGGGGCCTCGATAAGCACCGCGTCATGGATCGGAGCACAAATGCGGATTCCGCGTTCCGTTGCCAAAATGCAGGCAATACGGAGCATTTCCGCACCGTTGGCTTGGACAGGAAAGTTTGCGAGGCTGCGGACGTTCGGGTTCGGGTGAGGATTCAACGTCCAACCGAAGACCGTTCGTAGCGGAAAATCCAACAGACCGTGATTGACTACCGCTTCCGACCATTTCCAAAAACGGGAATAGGTTTGTCGGTGATGATGAAGGAGTTCCCGACCAACATGGAGCGGTTTCCCCAGCCGCTCCGAAAGGGAACGATCCCCCATCCCGTATTGAACGGCCAGAATCGCTTGTTTGAACAATTCCCGTTGGGCGGGATGAGATTCTTTCGTTGCATCGGGAGGGACCGATCCCGACTGTTTTGCCAAGGCAAGGTAAGGATCGCCGGAAAGATAGGCTTCGATCATGGCCGGATCGTTTGACAATGCCGCCGCGATGCCGAATTCCTGTTGCGACCAATCGATGTAGACCAAGGAAAAGCCGGGAGTCGGTTTGATGAGTCCACGGGTCCAAACGGATGTTCCAAAGGGAAATTTTGTATTGGATGGTTGATTTCGTCCCGTAATCGATTGAAAAGGGGAGAGCAAACAACGAGTACGGCAGTCCTTACCGACGGGAAAATCGAACAACCGCATCGTCCCAAGCGAATGGCGTAACTCCCGAAGTGGAGACAGGATCGGATGGACTTTCGACAACGAACGGAAGGTATCATCGTTCAAGGCAAATCTTCCTGATTTCAGTCTCGGCCACGGAATTTCATGTCGGCGGAGAAAGTTTTCGAAACGATTAGCGACAAAACGTGTTCCATTGAAAACACCGTATTCCGAATCGACATCCCGGATGAGACGGTCCTTGACGGACTTCCATCGGGAACGTAAAGTGTTGAAAAGTGGAACGTCGATTGGGATTCCCGTTGTTTCCATGAAGGCAACGGATTTCATATAACGCCCCCGCAACAAAGTACGGGGAAAATCGATGCTGGGTAACATGCGGGGCAATAGTTTTTCCAATGCACGAACATCGCTTTCGCAGTAATCGAGAAGGGCCGTTTTCTCCGATTCGGTGTATGCTTCTCCCCGGATTGCCAGTTGACGCATTTCGTCTTTCTCTACGACTTCGAGTCCGTCGAGTCCGAAGTGATACAAGGCCCCGAGTACCCCGTTCCCGGCGATGGTTTTATTGCCGTTGGTCATATTGCGAAATTCGACAAAAAGATCAAGCAGATAGTACGGCATCGGCCACTTCAACGAGAGGAAACAGTTCATTTCCGCCGAAGCGAAATACGCGACGAACAGGGAATTGTGACCAGTCTCGAACGGTGGGGCGGACAACGATGAAAGCTGATCCGCCCACAACCGCAATGTTTCTCCCGAACGCCATTCCTTTGCGACCATGCAAAGAACCGTGGGGCGTTCGCCGGGAGGTTGGTGGTATTCGAAGTCGAGGAGCCAAACCTTCCGAAAACAGTTTATTGTAACGATCATTCCTCCCCTCGCAGTTGCCGCAAATACGGATGATTGAGGTCGGTGATGACTCTGCCCGCGAAAGCCAGTTCGAGGATCGTTCCGAAATCGGAATCCGGCCAAATGGGATCGGGGAGATTACCCTTGGCAGCATAAATGTCATATCGCCCTTCATCCCTTTTTGAGGTGAGACGAACCCATGCCGTTTTCGCCGTTTCCGCTGCATGAAGAGCACTCAGATTCCACGGATTACTATTACCGTTACTTGAAACGTTGAGCGGCCAGAGGAAGGGCCTGTTCGAACGAGTTATAGCAAGGCGAAGATTGATCGGGACAACTTCATCTGAGAATTCCACTCTGACATCAGAACCGACAAGCCAAAGTTTTTCTCCCATTCCAATCTTTTCTTTCAACGCTCCGACAACGATCTGATAGTCCTCTCCGGGATGAACCCGGATGAATTCCCGAGGACCCGGCTTGCGAATTTCATAGGGCGATAGCACTTCTACGACTTCAATTTCAGAGCAAAAATCGTTTGAGAGCCGCAGGTCGTCAAGTCGAAAATTCGAAGACGTCGTGACCGAAGCGTGAAAACCTGTCGAGATGCTGAACTGACTGGCAAACCCTTTTCCCGATGACTTTTCGGGCGTATTCGCGTTAGTGTCCGCAATGTTTTTTGGCCGTCTTCCACGACGTTTCGGCAGATTAACGGGAGGTGAGGTTTCGTGAGAGGTGGGGCCTTCCGGTTTGTTCGCGGCGACATGCTCCGCAACATTGATACCGCCGGTTATCGAATTATTCTCATCGCTGACGGCAAGGGATTCCTCTACCTGTTGATAGACGTCATCTTCGCCTGCCTTTTCTGTGTCGTAATTCGTTTCACCGAGGAAGTCTTTAAGGTTTTTTTCGTAGCTCATCGATTCGCCTTTGCTAATAGAGGATGATGCCCCGTTTTCGGAAACATCGTGATTCGAAGTTGATTTTGTTTCGTCTTTACTCATGGTTTTCGTTTTGCTTTGAAAAAATGATTATTCGTACATCACTGAGCCGGATAGAAAACGCCCCACTCGAAAATGCCGTCTTCATCGTCGTCGTTGTCGGTGAAAGCAAAGAAAAACGTGTCCTTCATCTGGACGTGACACGGAAGGTCGATCATGTCGCGAATATCGACAGTATCAAAAATATGTTTTTCAATGCGGTCCCATTCAGATACATCAACACCGATCAGGCGGCCATAATGGTCACGGAGAAAAATTGAGTTGAAGTCATCAATCTGTATCCCATCAACTCTGTGATCGAAACCGTAGTCTTTCAGTTCATCGACAAGTTCATAAATTTCGCCCCAGCTTGCCAAAGGATCGTCGATCTCGACATTGATTATGCCGCGTTTTGCAGCATCTTTCTGATTGAGAAAATATCTTTCCCTTTCGCGGTCGTATTCGGCAAAACTGAAAAGATATGGCCGAGTCGCCTTTCCGTCTAAAATTCTAATAGAGGACATTTTCTTCCTTTCATAAAATGGTTTCTTACGTCTCTGTTGTTTCGCACGAAATAATGTCGCGGTGATGTTTTTGTTTTTCGTTTTTCAATCGTTACTCGAAAAGAGTTTTTTCAGTTGCTTGCGAGCGATCTCCAGTCTTCGTTTTGTCGCCGCGTTTGTTTCAAAAGCCGGTACGTTCGGGGGTGGGGCTTCTTGCCACGATTCAATATCTTCGAGCTTCCACCGACCAGAATTATGTGGGCCATCCCTTGGAAGTGGAAAGCCCGACTTGCCTAATCTTGCGGCTCGAATTCGACGTCGAACCGTGCTAATCGAGCAACCCAAACATTCGGCAACCTCGTGAATGTCGAGCCAAGTCATCGCATACCTCCATTTATAGGGTTGGGGGGCTTTCGCCCCCCGGCGACAAAAACAAGAGCTTGCAGTTTCCGTCCTGTCGCGTGATTTTTTGTTATTGTTCGTCTGGTTCCCGATTTTGAGCAAGGATGAATTCTTCGACCGCCTCCCGATCCGTAAAAAGCCTTCGCCCGATCCGGATGGTTCGCAGCTTGACTCCATTGACGCCGGTAGAGGTCCAAATGTGAATTGTGTTCATGGAAGGAGGGCCGGGAAACATTTTTCGAGCCTTTTCCAATGAAAATAGCCCTTCGATATGAATTTTGGTCATTTTGTCACCGCCTGTATGATTTTGGTCGATTTTGAATTCTTCGCTGGAATCTGCTACACAACGTGAAAATCATACCCGAACTTTTTTGCACTTCAATACAAAAAATGACGCAAGTCGATCACATTAACATACTTAACACTCGCTATCATTTTTACTAACATCGCTAACATCTCATGGAACTTCGAGGCACTTGATGCGAAAATTCAAGCATCGTGGGAAAACCT
The DNA here is from genome assembly GCA_031549705.1 of Thermoguttaceae bacterium. Classification (GTDB taxonomy): domain Bacteria; phylum Planctomycetota; class Planctomycetia; order Pirellulales; family Thermoguttaceae; genus WRKP01. The sequence goes on along the minus strand of JAVBPI010000013.1, from coordinate 14,212 downwards.
GAAATGCTATTCCTTGTTTATCTGGCGGGACGAACAGGATCATGCTAAAATTTCATGGTCGGCTCCAACGACCACTGCCTTCGGGTAGTAGAGTAACTGACCGCGTTTCCCGATTCGTTTCTAGCTTTTACCTTGCCAAAACAAATTCGAACAATCTGCTTCAAAGAAAGATAGATTTCAATGACGGCATTCTTGCTGTGTGCCTACTATCGTTACAAGAACAAAAAAGAATTCCCAGTTTGGAGTACGTATGAATCCAAAAGGCATATAATTGAAAAGAAGGTTTTACCGCCGCCAATCCATTCGATTGTGGAGATAGAGTGCGAATCGAAGGAGATGCTCTATAATGATGTTATAACCAGAGTGAGAGACAAGGCCAAAGAGTCATATTCCACTTGCCAATTCGGTTCCGTCCCGAAAATTGATGGTATCCTCGGCCATCAGATACAACGTAACGAGATCGCGTTTTGTACGAAGCTGAAAACGTCGGAGTATACTTGGTGGGGGGAGGCTCACGAATATGAGTTAGATAGCATATTGGTGCTTGATGTATTATCTCATCAAGAAGTCACCTCGACTTGGAGTGACATTGAGATCGCTGAGGCCCGAATAGAATTCCCCTGTACGTCAGGAAGATTGAACGGTGGAAATCTCACGGATACGGAGAACTCTTTTGTTGGTGACTGGTTAGGTCGATGCGTCGAGCTAGTGAACGCATTGAAGAAACAGAAAAGTCGTCCGGCGGACGACAGAGCCAATTTCACAGCGAAAACGGATGAACGCTTGCGTTTTCGCGATACAATGGTCTTTGTTTTGAAACAGTATTATGCGGGAAAGGGAGACAAAAATAATATAGCACCGAAAATAGACCCGAAAGACATACCCTCTAAAATAGTCGGGATCGTAAATAGACTTTCCAAATACCCTTTAGAATTGAGTGAATATGAGGGGGCAGGAGATAGTTCACCCATCGAGCTAGATTCCGAGCTTTTTCGAGACATCGCAATTTTTGTGTTGCGAGTGGGATTCACGATTCAATATGGGCCGATACTTTCGCTGGTTCGGAGCATCGCTGGACAACATGACGGCTGCTATGTTATTTCAAGTGGGCGTGCAAGACAGATTCCCAAAGAGATGTACAAAAAATATGGCCAGTTTCTCAAGCCGCAGTCTATAGCCAGTTCTCTCAAGCCCAAGTGTAAAACCAGCGTCAAAAAATCGGTGAAAAAGAAGACGCCAAAGTGATTGATGCCGATAGCTGTTCAAGAAGAAAAGCCCTCCACCGTGGTCGGCAGAGGGCTTCAGGAAGGAGGATGATCCGAAAGACGCCGGCGTTATTCGCTCCCGAGACGCTTCGAGCGTTTTTTCGCGGTGTTCTCGGCGATCTTTTGGTCGGCGTGATTATACCGTTGCGTAACATTGATCGACTTTTGTCCCGCGACCGCTCGGGCGACGTCCAGCCCGTCCTTTTCCGTCAACTCCGTGACCGCCGCATGACGAAGTTGGTACGGGGTCCAGTGCGGAATCTGTTGGTCTTCAGGAAGACGCTTGTTGGCCGAGGCGATGACCCGAGTGATCGAACGGCAATACGAGTTCGAGTTGTAGGATTCACGGGACTTTCTTTTCGGGTTCGCTGCTCGTTTTTCCTTCCGGGCAACTTGGGAAGGTTGGACTTTCGTCTTGCGACGGGCGGCGTCTCGTTTCCAACGCTCGTTCAGGGCTTCCTCGGGAGAAAAAACGTGTTGATCCGGCCCTTTTCCCGCCATCCTGCGTTCGAGAATCTCCTGTTCCGGTTTACCAAGGGCGACGGTGCGGTAATGTTTACGCCACGCTCCCTTGTGTTTGACCGGTCGGTAAAGCCAGACCTCCTTCGAGCGATCAATCTGGCCGACCAACATGTTGCAGACCTCGCTCGGTCGCATCGCGGCCAGTCGCTGAACGCAAACCATGTCCGCGATGGTCGGGAGGAGATGTGGGAGGGTTGCCTCAACCACTTCGTCCGGCACGTCCTCGCGGGGCGTGGATTCGCGAGCCGTAGTTTGCCATTCCCGGAGAGGCGGGACATACTTGAGGGCATCGGCAATCGCCAACGGGACAAGTTCTCGGATAACACCCCAGCGGAAGATCGCTCGGACGAACCCGGTCAGCTTGTTGCAATATTGCCGGGCATATCCCTTCTCAACGAATCGATTTTGGACGACGATCAGGGCTTTCGGGCCGAACTGATCGACCGGGAGGCCGGAATAAATCTCCAAGGCCGTCTCAATCGCCGTCCGGTAGTTTCCGTAGTCGGACTTTCCGTAAACTCCCTTGCCCCACGTCAGAAACCCAACGGCGAGTTCGTCGAGCAGGCAGGTTTTCTTCGTCCCAATGTCGGCGGAAACACCGACAGCCGCCCATTCCGCGATGAAACGGCGGTAGTTCACTTGGGCCTCTTCCGAGTCCCATCGCCCCAACCGGATTTTCTTGCCACCGGTATAGACGGCGGCATAATCTCCATCCCGCCCCAGTTTGGGCGGACGATTCAACTTCGGCATGATTCTGTCCTTTCTCTTTTGGCAAACCTCCAAATTGGAGGTTTACGGATTGAAAAAATCAGGAATCACGCGACAAATCAGAACTGCAAGCTCTTGATTTTATTGACTTTATAAACTACCCCCGACAGGATTCGGACCTGTGACCTACGGTTTAGGAAACCGTCGCTCTATCCCCTGAGCTACGAGGGCAAACCACTGGCATGTGGAATGGACCATTTTGGCGTCAAAACACAGAAACCTTCGGTGCATAGGTGAGCGGATCAACGCTTCGCTACATACGGCTTCGTGTCCAACTTCTTGAACTTCTTCGAATCACGCAACTTGTCCAAACCCGTTTGAGACATCTTCGCGTTGTCCGTAATTGTCAGGTTTTCAAGCTTCGGCATCGAAAGTAATTTCTCCACCGATGCTTCCGTTATGTCCGTCGAACGCAATTCCAACTCCTTCACGTTGTCCAACTTCGAAATCGTATCCAACGACTTGTCCGTGATCGGAACCTCCCAAATACTCAACAACTCCAACTCCTTCAACGACGAAAGATTCGCCACTCCGTCATCCGACACCGATGGCAGCTCCCGCAAATACAGACGCTTCAACGTCGGCATGTCCCGGAACACCGACAACCCCTCGTCGTTGATCGACGCCAAATCACGTAACGTCAACCGCAACAGCTTCATCCCCTTCAATTCCTGTAACGCCTGAGGACCGAAACCGTCGCAACGGAAGACGATCAGATTCTTCAAGTTCTGGAATCGATTGATGATCTGGCCGGACGCTTCCGTAATGTTGAAATCCTGAATCTCCAACGTCTCCAAGCCCGTCACCGCCGTTAGCGCTTCCAAGCCCATGTCGTCGATCGCCGAACTCATGTGCTTGAACGTCTTGAGCGACGGCAACTTCGCCAGGAAGCCCATCCCCGTGCCGCCGACCTGCATATTTGCACGCAAATCCAGCGTCTTCAATTTCGCCAGTTTCGAAATGTCCATCATCCCGAACTCGCTGAAGTTACAATAATTGATCGACAACAGCTCCAAGTCCTGCAATTTCGCGATTTCCTTCAACGATGCATCCGTCAGCAGCGTATTCGAGGCGATGTCCAGTTCCTTCAACGTCGGGAACGCTTCGACAAGCGTTTTGATCCCCTTGTCCGTAATTCCGGCGTTGGCAAGCGTTAAACTTTTGAGCTTTTTCAAGCCGGTCAACTGGCCGACCATCGCATCGTTCAAATCACGGAAGTTACGAATTTGCAGCGTTTCCAAGTCCGGTTGTTCGCCGAACAGTTTCATCGCGTCGGCGTTCAAGTTGGCACCGTCCGCAATTACAATCGACTTGACCGTTCCGGACGGCGTCAGCGTGCTCTTACCGCCGAGGCCGTTCACAAGCGTTTCGACCGCCTTCGCTGCCGCAGAAGACTCGCCTGTCGCGGGCTTTTCCGCCGTCGGTGCCGCCGGTTCCGATTTCGGCGTCGGAGCCGGTTCGTTTTGCGGCGGGCAGCCCGTCAGAGACAATCCGATGCACAATATCAAGAGGCAGAGCGATTTTCGCATGGTTCTTGAGGGTAAACTGTTGAAAACAAAAGTCGGGCCCATAGGTCCCGGCTCGTAATATCGTTGCGAGAAATACCGGCTAAATGGGGAGACGTGGAATAGGGGTTCCGTTTATTTGCCTTTGGATTTTTCGAGGTATTCTTCCCGGGCAAGACCGGCGGCTCCGATGTATCCGGCGTCCGATCCCAAGACGGCGAAGTCGATCACGATCGACTCGCCGATTGCCTTGAACGAACGGTTTTTGACCTCTTTGCGAACCTGGTCCAGGAATCGTTGACCGATCGGCATTTCGTTACCGCCAAACGTCATCGCTCCGCCGAGCAAAATGCACGACGGGTCGACCGTATTGATGAGCGACACGATTCCCAAACTGAGAAGTCTCGCGGTATCCATTACGATTTCGAAGGCCAACGCATCACCTTTCTCCGCTTCCTGACAGACGATTTTCGCGATTTCGCCGAGCCGCGTTTCCGGATTGATCCGACTTCGAATCGACGACTCCCTTCGATCCGTCATCGCCATCGTTCTCCGAGCCAAACCGGTTGCGCTGGCATATGCTTCAAGGTGTCCACGTTGACCGCAACCGCACAACATTGCGTTTTCGGCGCTATCGATCACCAAATGTCCGCACTCGCCGCCGTAGCCGGTCGCCCCATCCACCGAACGTCCACCGATGATGATACCGCAACCGATGCCGGTTCCCAGCGTCAACAACGCCATGCTCGGCTTGCCGCTGGCGGAACCGACCCAATACTCACCGTAAGCCGCGGCGTTGGCGTCGTTACAGAAAACAACGGGGAAACCGCTCATTTTCGCAAGTTCGTCGCACATCGGGAACCCTTCCCAACTGTGCAAGTTTGGCGGTTGACGCAATTTTCGCGTCTGCATATCCATCGTACCGGGGATTCCCAAGCCGATTCCTTTGGTCGATCCCTTGTCGATTTTCAAATGCCGGAGTGTGTCGTGCAACGTCTCGGAAATCAACTCCACCGCCGTTTGGGGATGCGGCTCGGTTTTGACTGAAATAAAACTCCGATGCTTTCCGTCGTCATCCACTTCGCCGGAGTCGATCGAACGACCGTAGTCGTCCACCACGCCGATTTTGATACTCGTTCCCCCGACATCGACACCGACGAAAAAGGGAGCCTTGGCTTCTTTGACTGACAAAAGTGTTCTCTGTTCCACAGACATAGCTCTTACTCAATGGGGCAAAATGTTCGGCTCGAAAGCAATAGACGGTAATTAGCCAATAATCCATTTTAATCAATTTCCGCACTTTAAGAAAGCCCCTTCGCCGGAGAAAACATCCGGCGAAAGGAGATTGTGTTGCATGAATTTCCGGCGTCGGCAAAAATCGACGGCATCATCGGCACAACGCATCCCGTCGGTAAAATCGTCGCGGTTCACCGATTTTTCTCAATCAGCTTATGCGGAGGGGTCGATAGATGTGACACCGGAACCTTCGGTTTCGGGCCAAACAGGGGTGTTCGCACAGAATGGGAAACATCGGGAGAATCGGCATGGAAACATCGAGCAACGGCAATCATTTGCAGCACACAGACAACCCCAAGCAGCAAAAGGTATACCACTTTTTGATCATGGGAGCGGCAACGATTGTCATTCTTGCCGGATTTCGGGCCGCCAGCGTGATCGTTGCGCCCATGCTGCTGGCGTTGTTTCTGACGATCATTCTCCTGGTACCGCTCCGTTGGCTCGAGTCGAAACGCTGTCCAAGTCTCATTGCATTACTGATCGTTATCGGATGCACATTGACGATTTTCTTGGGAATCGGCCTGTTCGTCGGCAAATCGTTGAACGATTTTCTTGGCAAACTTCCCGACTACAAGGACCGAATCACGCAAAAAATCGACGAACTGGACCAGAAACTGGAACAGTACGGATTCATGCTCGGAATCAACAAAAAACCGGAGGAATTACCGCCGGGGAGCGAAGTCCCCTCAGGGGGCGACGCCAAGGATGCGAAACCTCAAGAAAGCGGCAAGGAGACGGCCCCCCAAGGAAACGACAAAGACGCCAAACCTCATAAGAACGATCAGGAAACCAAACTACTGCCCGTTGAAGAATCTCCCGGTGGGAATGTCGAAAAGCACGGACTTGACGATGCCGATGCCCTGATCGCCAATACTCCGGAAGACATTGAGCAACTGTTTACCCGTCCCGAGCCGGAAAAGCCGTTGTTGATCTCCCTGAACACCAATATCGTCATGTATTGGGTCAGCAAATCGCTCCTCGAACTGAAACACCTTGCCGAAAGCGGTTTTCTGGTGATGATCATCACGCTTTTTATGATTTTCGAGGCGGCACGGTTTCCCGAAAAAATCGATCGCGCTTTCGGCAAGGAAGGTCCGATCCGGAACGAACATTTTCACCATATCGCCGCCGAAATCCGACGGTATCTTTTCCTGAAAGCCATTTCCAGCGCCATGTCGGCGTGCGCGGCAACGATCGTTTATTTCTGTTTCGATGTTCCCGGTGCGTTACTGTGGGGCTCGATTGCGTTTTTTCTCTATTTCATCCCGAACATCGGCGGAATCATCGCGGCGATTATTCCGGCGGTGCTGATTTTCATGACCTCCAATATCGAAGGATTGCTGATCTACGCCGTTTGTCTTGTCGCCGTCGAATGCACGATCGGATACGGCATCGAACCGCGAATGCTTGGACACGGACTCGGTATCTCAACGGTTGTGATCATCCTGTCGCTGTTTTTCTGGGGCTGGATTCTCGGGGCGGTCGGGCTGTTTCTCGCCGCTCCGCTGACAATCATGGTCAAGATCATCCTGCAAGCGTTCAAAGAAACCGAATGGATCGCGATTCTGCTGGACGATGGACGCACCCCGATTCAGAAACAGGGGTAATCCAATGAAAGAAGTACCGGAGTCCAGAGAGCACGCTCAGGTTTCCTCGTCGACTTTTTGGATGGTTGCGATGAGCGGACCGTCGGATTGTGTCGGCATGAGCGGATCCGGTCCGAACGCCAAAATCTGATCGCGTTTCTGCTCCGCTTTTTCGAGCGACGATGTGAAAATGATCGATTTACCGTAAACGTGGACCTCTTTGGCGATCTGGAGACCACGTTCCGGCGGATAACCGAACAACATGTTCAGCATGATGACGACGTAATCGAACGTGTGGTCGTCGTCGTTCCAAAGAATGACGTTGTACCGCGGCGCACGCTTTTTCTTTTTGCGTGTTTTCCGCTTCGGTTCAAGGACGGTACCGGAAGGTCCGTTGTTGTCGGATTGTTCAAGACCGGACATGATATCAGGGAGAAAAACGTTTCGTTCGGCTCAACAAACGAAACGGAGCGGTCAAAAATAAGACGGCGTATCCCTCCGCTGTCTACGCCCGAATCGGATCCTTCGACTTTCGAATGATTCCGGACGGGTATTTCAATCGATACATGATTTCCAACAGGAGTCGCTCTTCCATGGCGGTGTCCCGACCAAGCATGATCCAACCGGTCGACGCCGGGTTGATGTCGATCTGATCCGTGAAGGAATCGACATCATTCGTAAATCGCATGTTGCCGGTCGAGGCCGTCGCTTGGATCGGCTTCTTCAAATCCTCAAGCTCTTTATGCACCAACGCCTCGATTTGGAAGCCGCCGTTCACCGGAATGACGCGGACGACGACCTTTCGTCGGATGGTTTGGAGCGTGCAGTCGAAACGCTCACGCAATCCGACGGAATCCGCATGCCAAAGTTCCGTGAGTGACGCCCCGATCTTCGGTTTCGTGTCGACGCGTCCTTCCGTCAGGACGTTGTCGAACAGTCGGATCGGCTCCTCCCGGGCAATCTCGAAATGGGAGTCGACCACGTCGACGACGACCGCCCAAAGGAATTGGTGGTCGGCGACTTGAACGAAAATCGGATTCTTCGCCGTCGGGGCGTTCATCTGCCAGGAAAGTTCGCGGGTCGTGAAAGGACGATACGACGAACAACCGACAAACAACGTCAGTAGAAGTATAATCGAAAAGCGGATGAAAGTCCAGCTTCGGATTCGGTTTTTTAACGGCATCGAACAATTCCTCTTGCGGCGACACGGATTTCTGCGCTCGGCGAAGTTTCCGAAATATCGGGGTTCAATGCAAGAGGAATTTTCGCGATTTTTTTGTCGTCGAATGTTTTGTTGTGGCAAAACAGGAGAAACAGGCAAAACAAAAGCCGGAATGGAGCGGTACTCCGGCGCCATGACGGAAATTCCAACGGCGATTCTCCGTCAGTACGGCGAGTATGCCTTCCTTCCGGCTTTTGTTTTTTATTGCCCGATCATTTCGAGGAATTCCGCTTCGTGAACGATTCGGACGCCTAGTTTTTCCGCTTTGGCCAGTTTGCTGCCGGGATCCGCCCCGACCAGCACGAACGAGGTTTTCGACGAAACGCTGGACGACGGCCGCCCGCCGAGCTTTTCGATGACCGACTCGATTTCGTCCCGTTTGAAATGTTCAAGCGATCCCGTCACGACAATTGTTTGTCCGGCCAGCGGTTGTGGACAGTCGGCTTCTTCAGGCACCGTGTCAAGATCGAACAGCGTCCTGGAGCCCGATTTCGTTACGGGTTCTTGAACGACTTGAACCGTTGCCGCCAATCCGAGCGACGTGAGATCGTCAACCGTTTCGATACCGTCTTCCGAACGAAAATATTGATACACGCTCTGGGCGATGATCGGACCGATTTCGTCGACGTCGCTCAACTCGTCGACGGTCGCCTCCCGGAGCCGCGGCAGGGAGCCGAAGCGTTTGGCGAGAATCGTCGCCGTTCGTTGGCCGACATGCCGAATACTCAAAGCGTTCAACAATTTCGACAACTCCCGCGACTTGCTCGTTTCGACGCCGTCGATTAATTTTTGAGCGGAACGTTTTCCCATCCGTTCGAGCTTTTCGACCGATTCCGTCGTCAAGCGGTAAAGATCGCCAAAGCGGCCAACGAGTCCCGAATCGACGAGCTGGTCGATCAACTTGTCTCCGAGCCCTTCGATGTCCATGGAATTGCGGGCCGCGAAAAACCGCAGTTTTTCCTTCACTTGAGCGGAACACGCTTTGTTTTCGCAACGGATATAAACACCGCCGGGATCCTTGGCCAACGGCCCGCCGCATTCCGGACAAGCGGTCGGAAATTCGTACACGGGAAGCTCTTCGGTCCGAAGATGACGCTCGACCCGGACGACATGCGGAATGATTTTTCCCGCCTTTTCGACGACGACGACGTCGCCGACACGAATGTCTTTTCGTTCGATTTCTTCGGCGTTGTGCAAGCTCGCTCTTGAAACAACGGTTCCGGCCAACTCGACGGGTTCCAATTCGGCGACCGGCGTGATGGTCCCCGTTTTACCGACCTGGACCCGGATTTCGCGGAGTTTCGTCGTCGCTTCGTATTTCTCGACTTTGTACGCAATGATCCAGCGGGGCGACTTCGACGTCGAGCCGAGCTTTTCCCGCAACGAAAAATCGTCGACTTTCAAGACGAGGCCGTCGATTTCGAAATCGAGTCCGGCGAGAAACGTGTTGTCCGTCGAATAAAGCTCATCGCAGTACTTTACGGCGTCGTCGAACGACTCGAAACGGCGGACATGCGGCGTCGCCGGAATTCCGTACGTTTCGAGCTCTTTGAGAAAATCGAAATGATTCGTCGCTTTCAAGCCGTCGCAGAGGCCGATGCCGTGGGCGAAAAACCGGAGTCGTCGTTGGGCGCAAACGGATGGGTCGAGCAAACGAATGCTTCCCGCCGTGACGTTGCGGGTGTTGGCGTAAACCGACTCACCCGCTTCCTGACGTTTTTCGTTCAGTTTCACGAGGTCCGAGTTGAGCATGTATACTTCGCCGCGGACTTCCAAGACTTTCGGCGGTGTTTTCGTGTCAAGTTTGAGCGGGACGTCGTGAATCGTTTTAATGTTATGCGTCACGTCGTCGCCGATAACGCCGTTGCCTCGGGTCAATCCTTGGACGAGGATTCCGTTTTCGTAAATCAGCGATGCGGCAACACCGTCTATTTTCAGTTCGACGACCCAGGGGATGCGCGGAGTATCGGCTAAATGGGGATTGTTTTCGACGCGTTTTCCGAACTCACGAAGCTCGCCGATATTGTACGTGTTTTCGATGGAGAGCATCGGATGCCGATGGGGAACGGAAACGAGTCCGTCAACCACGTCGCCGCCGAGCCGTTGCGTCGGACTGTCCGACGGGATCGGCTTGCCGCTTTCCTTTTCGAGACGCCGCAAGTCGTCGAGCAGGCGGTCGTATTCCAGATCGGAAATCAACGGTTCGCCGGCGCGGTACCGTTTGTCGTAATCCCACAATTTTTTCCGGAGATTCTCGATCTGCATGGTCGTTGGGCGTCTTATTTTCGTTTCGTGTTTTTGAGAATCGCGGCGATCAGGTCGTCGCGAAGAATCGGCTTGGTGATGTAATCGTCGCAACCGTTGATGAGGCAACGCTTCATCTCATCCGCCATGGCGTGGGCGGTCAGCGCGACGATCGGCGCGGTGTAACCGGCTTCGCGCAACCGTTTCACCGCGGTGTATCCGTCCATGACGGGCATCTGCATGTCCATGAGGATCAGGTCGAACGGCTCGCCGTTGCCATGCCGGGCGATACCGGCATCCAACGCTTCGGCACCGTTTTCGACGACGGTCGTGTTTGCGCCCGCCTTCATCAGGATGATGTTGAAAAGGCGTTGGTTGTCCTTGCCGTCTTCCGCCAGAAGGATCTTCAACCCGCACAACGGCCGGCAGGCGAACTGATCCGGCGCGGGATGCTGTTGCGTTCGCAATCGCTTTGCCCGTGCTAGGTCGGGACATTCGATCCATGCGGCATCGTTTTCGACGGTGATCGGCATCAGCAGGGAAAAGGTCGATCCTTGATCCGGCTCGCTGGAAACGAGAATTTCGCCGCCGAGCATTTTGGCAATACGCCGCGAAATCGCGAGCCCCAAACCGGTGCCGCCGAATTTTCGCGTCGTCGAACTGTCTCCTTGTTGGAACGGCATGAACAGCGAGGCGAGGGTTTGCCGCGACATACCGATTCCCGTGTCCTTGATATCGAAACGAAAACGCCCCATCGAATGATTCCGTGCGTCCGGCAACCAGGAAAGATCGATATTGACGCTCCCGTGGTCCGTGAACTTGATCGCGTTGCTGACGAGATTCAGCAGCACCTGCTTCAACCGGAACGGATCGGTCGAGATCGTTTCCGGGAACGGTGTCGCATTGCTCAGCGTGAATTCGATGTGTTTTTCCTTCGCTTTCCGTTCACAAAGCGAAAAGATTTCGTCCATCAATTTCTCGATGTAAACCTTGCGGACTTCGACCCTGACCTTGTTCGCTTCGATTTTCGAGAAATCGAGAACGTCGTTGAGAATTTGCAGCAGAAATTCAGCGTTGTTGCGGATAATGTAAGCCGACTCGTCGCGGCTTTCCGGCGTTGCGGCGGGATCGGTGAGAATTTCGGTGTATCCGAGGATCGCCGTCATGGGTGTACGAATTTCATGCGACATGTTCGCCAAAAACTGGCTTTTCGCCTGCGCTGCCGATTCCGCGCGTTCTTTCGCCAACTTGAGGACCAGCTTCTGCTCCTCCCAAAACCGTTTTTCCGAAATGAGGCGTCCCAATTCACGGACGGTGTTTTGGAGGTAATCGGTCATCGCCGTGTCGAAGCGTTTGCTGTCGGTCGAATAGAGAACGATCCCTCCTTCTTGTTTTCCATCGACTTCCAGCGGCATCGCGAAGATGCTGCGGACGCCGGACTGGCGAACGAATTCCAACCACGGCGCAAAGGAATCGCGGTGATCGAGACCGTCGAGGGAAATCGCGCAATCGTTCCGGATTGCGTGGACCAAAGGAAACTCCGGTTCCGTCGATTCCGTGTAAATCGACAATTCGGTCAAGTCGATAAACTGGCGGGAGTCCCCCGCATGGAGGGTCGGACAAACATGATTACCGAGGATTTCGCCGTACCAGACTTTAGCGAAACGAAAATGCCTCGCAAGGCTGACGAGCAGCGTTTGAACGATATCCTGTTCGGAGCGTCCGTAAAAAATCTTCCGGATCTCGGCCAGCACGGAAAGATAGGCCCGGTAATTTTCGAACAGTTTCGCGGCGTTTTTCTGGTCCGTAATGTCACGGAGGAGCATCATGAAGCGTTGCCGACCCCCATGCGACACTTGCGAAAACGAGATGATCGTGTCGAATTCGACGCCGTCCAAGCGACGGGCTCTCCATTCGATTTGCTTTGAAAACGCGGCTTCGGTCGCCTGTTCCATGATTTCGAGAATCAGGGCTTGCGACCCTTTTCCCGTCGGCTGCAAGTCCGGTGCGAGGTCCCATGGATGCCGGCCGAGGAGCTCGCCGTCCAGACTTTCGGCGAAGAGCTCTTTCATCCGGCGGTTCATTTCCATGATCCTGCCGTCCTGGATCATCGCGACGCCGTCCCCGGCCTGGTCGAAAAGCGTACGGTAACGGTGCTCGCTCTCGCGGATTTCGTTTTCACGTTCGACGCTTGGCGTCACATCCAACACGATTCCCAGGATTTTGCGGATGTTCCCGACCGTGTCCTTGACCGCCAAGCCGTTGATGTTCGTGAATTTGACGTTGCCGTGACTGTCGATCATCCGGCATTCCATTTCACTGGCTTCGGAGCCGGTCAGCAGCGACGCGAATCCGTCCCAAATCGCCAGTTGATCGTCCGGGTGGACCCAACGCTTCACAAAATCCCGAATCGGGAGCTGACCGATCGACGACTCCCCCAGAACCATGGCGACTTCGTCGGAAACGTCGATTTCCTCCCGTTGCGGATTGAACTGCCAAATCCCTCCCTTGGCGACTGCCAGGATGGAAAGGAGCGATATTTCCCGTTCACGCAAGGCGTCTTCCGCCTTTTTCTGTTCGGTAATATCGTTGCCGATGCAAAGGACGTCGATGATGCGTCCTTGGTCGTCCCGGTTGATCAGGCGGCTCCACGCCCCCCACACGAAGGAACCGTCCTTGCGGATGTTGCGGGAGATTCCCCGAAAATGATTGATCGACGAATCGTCGTAGAACGTCTGAAAACGTGAGCGTTGCGGATTGCCCTCATCGTCGAGTTCCGCCGTCAGGGTCTCCAAGGTTTCCATGCCGATCAATTCGTCGTGCTCGTATCCGAAATACCGTTCGGCGTAATTGTTGGCATACGTCACCTTCAGGTCGGAGTCGAAGAAAAGAATCGCCGATTCCGCGGTAGCGAGGAGGTTCTGGAGCCTTGCTTCGCTTTGAATCAGGGCCTGCTCGGTCTCCTTGATCGACGTGATATTCGAGGCGATTCCCATGATCAGGCGGATTTCGCCCGTTTTCGGGTCGGTTTCGACGGCGCGTCCGATGACGCGGAATCGACCGATCGAACCGTTGGGCTGTCCGGCGCGGAAGTAAAATTCCAACAACGGCGTCTTATTTCGTACAAACTGGTTAATCTGTCGGAATACCGTATTGCGATCTTCCGGAAGCATCTTTTTGAACAAACGGGATTGCGGGTACCACAAGTCGTCCCGCAACGGTGCGTTCGGATTGATGAGGGACCAGTCGCCGCGGATGCATTTTTCGCGGGGGTTCCATTCGAAGACTCCCATCTGCGCAACATCAAGGGCGAACGTCAATTTTTCATTCGTTTCCCGCAGCTCGCGTTCGGCGTTCTTCATTCCCGTGACGACGTGGTCGATGCCGCGCACCCGGAGCGGGTTCCCCCGTTTATCACGGTCGACGACTTTTCCATAAACATGCAACCATTCGTCGGGGCGTCCCGGCATGTGAAAGCGTCCGGTGAATTCGAATCTGGTAATCCTGCCGGAACGAATTCCCGCGATCGCTTTCTCCAGGACCGGCCAATCGTCCGGATGGACCAAGGGCTGGAGCGATTTCAGGGGATACCAGGCGTTCGGATTGTCGAATCCGAGCGATTTCATCCGGTCTTCGTTCGCTTGCCAAACCCGGTTGACGAGATCCCATTCGAAAGTGCCAAGCTGCGCCGTTTTCACGGCGGCCTCAAATCGCTCGACAAGCGTGTTCAGTTCCTGCTGCAATCGCTTTCGCTGCGTGACGTCCTGTTGAATGCCGACGACCGTTTGTGGAATTCCCTTGGCA
>JAVBPI010000141.1:0-3608 GCA_031549705.1 Thermoguttaceae bacterium | reverse complement strand
CGTTTAGCCGGATGTCGAAGACACCGGCGATATCCGATAAATTGAGTAAACGAAAACCATCCGTCGATGTCCGACCCGAACGTCCATCGTTCGACGCACCTCAACCGGTGTCGAAGCGCGGGATCGACATGCGCGGTTCGGTGTTGACGCCGGACGGACGAACAATCGCCGACGCTCCGACCATCGATCTCGACGAGTTCGTGGGAGGCCCCGTTCCGATTCCGGCGGATTCGAAATTGTCTCGCAAGTCGCCGCAAGACCCACAAGAGCAGGGCGGCGTCAGCACTCGGGTGGATCGCCCCTCGGAAAAGGTCGCGTATCCCAAGTCCGATAAATTGTACCACCATATGGATTTTCGTCTGGACACCCAGGAGTACCCGAAACCGGTCAAGATCGACCATTCCGTTTCCGAGACGAAAACGCCGTTTGTGTTCAACAATTTGTATACGGAACGAACGGAAAGCGAAAATTTCCAACCGACTCGAATTGACGACGGCGACCCGATTTCGATGCGGCATGTTCCGGCAAATCCGGGTGGAGAAGATCATTCCGAATTCCGATTGAGCCTGTTTCAGGACGACGACGAATTCCACGAATCGTTGGCGAAAATTGCATCCTTCAGCGACCTGCCGCCGCTTCGAAGTCTGGAAACCGCCGAGATTCGCCCGAAACACCTACTTCCGCAAACCTCAACGGCAAGTGAACTTCCGAACATCCATAATATCGAAATAAAAAATAAGGAAACGGATACGAAATCGAATCCGAATTACTTCTCGGCAAAATTTGACGACCTTCTCGACCCGATTCCCCTGTCGTTGCCGCAGCGAGACGACGAATTCGAATTTACGACCGGCAAGACCGAACCAACCTTCGACATGCCAATTATTGCATCTCCCATCAAACCCAAACGCCGCCGCGTTCTTGCCTTTCGAAGCAATCGGCTCCGAGCGTTCGTCCGGAAATCGCCGAACAACACCCTCTTGAACGAAATGAATCAGATTTTACTGAAACAAGAAGTCGCCGAATATACTCCGGCGGAACCGACGTGGACGGAACCATGTGCAGTGGAACATTCCGCGACGGAGCAGCCGCAAACGATCCTCCTGCCGACGATTCCTCGCGGTGAGCCGGGCGAAACCATTCTCGTTGCGGAAGCGTTGACGAAGAGTTATTACAAGGGAAAGCTGAAGATTCCCGTTCTGAAAGGAGTCGACTTTTCCGTGCGGGAAAAGGAATTCGTCGCCATTGTCGGCCAAAGCGGGTCCGGGAAAAGCACGCTGTTACACCTGCTCGGAACGCTCGATGATCCTGAAAGCGGAACGATCCATTTCGACGGATTGCGCATCGACAATCTATCGACACGGAGACGGGATCGTTTGCGCAACAATAACATCGGCTTGATTTTTCAATTCTACCATCTCCTTCCGGAACTGACGACTTTGGAAAATGTGCTGTCGCCGTTGATGATCCGGGAAACCGTTCTCGGATATTGGGCGCGGCGTCGATCACATATCGCCGCAGCCAAGGAATTGCTCGAAAAAGTCGGCTTGTCCCATCGCTTGAATCACAAACCGAGCGAACTCTCAGGCGGCGAAATGCAACGGGCGGCGATTGCACGAGCCCTGGTTTCCGATCCGCGAATCCTCCTCGCCGACGAGCCAACCGGAAATCTCGACGCCAGATCGGCGAAGGAAATCATCGAACTGTTACGAAAACTGAACAACGAACACGACTTGACGATCGTGATGGTCACGCACGACACCAACGTCGCGAAATCCGCCGACCGAACGGTCCGAATGATCGACGGCGTCGTCGAGGGGTGAGGCCCCCGGCCGATGCGATCTTCCGCTCGTCGTGAAAACCCGCAAGGTGGTCGCGTCGCTCCAGGCTTTGCTGATCCGGAACTCAGGCAATTCCTTGTCCGTAATGTTCCGGTTTGATTGGTCGATATTGCAGCAAGTCCGTTCATTCCATACAATCGAAAGGCTCTCATGCAACAACAGATGATCCCTCTTGGGGGAATATTTGTTTTCACAATTCTTGTCTGGTTATTTTCAAGGAGTTTCAAGGCGATCAATTGGCGTTTGATCCTCTGGGTGTTTGTGTTTCAATTTCTTTTCGGTTGGTTTGTCTTCAGGACTTCCGCCGGACAAGACGTCTTCGCAGGACTCAACATCGCCGTGATTGCAACTGTCGACGCTGCCTTGGAAGGGCCGAAATTCGTGTTCGGTTCCCTTGCCGATACACCGGCGTCGTTCGAAAACGGCGTCGGGTTCGTGCTGTTCACACAGGGGCTTGCGTCCATTCTCGTCTTTTCTGCGCTCCTTGCGATTTTGTACCATGTCGGAATCATGGGGTTGATGTTGCGAATATTCTCCGCCGTCTTCTCGCGGTTAACGAAAATATCCGGCGCGGAATCTCGTGCGGCGACGGCGAACGTGTTCGTCGGCAACGAATCGCTCCTTGCGATTCGGCCTTGCCTGCCGAAATTGACACGCTCCGAGTTTGGTGTCGTTTTGACGACTTGTATGGCGACGATTTCCGCGAACGTGATCGGCGTTTACGTCGGCGCGTTGAAGGCCGAACTTCCGTCGATCGCAGGACATCTGGTTTCGGCGTCGATTTTATCGGTCCCGATTGCCGTGATGTACGCCAAGCTCGCGATTCCTGAAACGGAAAATCCGGAAACTCTCGGCGTGAATGTCGCTCCGCATTACGATCGGGAAAACAATCTGATCGAAGCGGTGCTCGGCGGCGGCGAGGTCGGATTCAAAATGCTCGTCGGAATCACGTCGATGCTGGTCGCCGTCGTCGGACTCCTTGCGATTGCGAACATGATTGTCGGTTGGTGCGGCGATCAACTCAATCCGATGCTCGGCTGGACGGAAAAATGGTCGATCCAGACGTTCTTCGGATACTTTTTTTATCCCTTCGTCTGGTTGATGGGCGTTCCCGTACAGGATATACCGGTGGTCGCGAAATTACTGGGAACCCGAATTATCGCAACGGAAGTTCCGGCGTATTACGAACTGTCGGGTTTGATCAAATCGAATTCCATTGATCCGCGTTCGGCGGTGATCGCATCCTATGCTTTATGCGGCTTCGCTCATTTGCCCTCGTTGGCGATATACGTCGGCGGAGCGACGGCGCTTGCCCCGGAACGCAAATCGGACATCGCCGCTGTTGCTTGGCGGGCGCTGATCGCCGCGACGCTTGCCTGTTTGGCGACCGGCTGTATCGCCGCGGTATTTTTCAGCGGAGAAACGGCTTTGCTGAAATCGAGTTGATTTGCGCGCTGCGCGGCTAAAACGCAAGCGATATACCTGACGGTTTTTGATTGGGATTGCCCCATCTCGAAATTTCTTTTCGGATTTGATAGAATACGGTTTTCCGATTCCGCAAATTTCGAAAACGAAAGGGAATTTATGTCGCGACTCGCTGTTCTTCTGTCGGTTCTGTTGCTCGCCGGTTCTCTCCACGCCGCTGAAAAAGCCGCCTCGGAACCGATCGATCTGTTTGGCAAAGTCCGCGTCCGATTGCTCGATTCTAGGGGCGTTGAACTTAAATCGGTTGATGTTCCTGGCCCAACCGTCGCGCCCGGAACCGCC
>JAVBPI010000143.1:0-9362 GCA_031549705.1 Thermoguttaceae bacterium | reverse complement strand
TCACGAGAACGAGACGGTCACCCTGACGCCGCAGTCCGATCAAGCAGATCAGGTCGAGACGCCGCCGGCGATCGATCTTGAAGAGGGAGCGATCGAAACCGATTTCGTCTCGCCGACGACGGAAACGGCAACGAAGGCGGTCGGGCCGTCCCTTGAGGATCGCCGGACGGCACGGGTTCGGCAAGATGCCGAAACGGTCCGCGGAATTCTCCGGCAGTGCGAGATGAGCGCCGACGCCAAGCGGGTTGTCGTGCATCCCGTTGCCGGCGAACTGCTCTGTTTTGCCGTTGCCCGGCGAATCCGGAAAGAGCACGACCCCCAAGGTGGACGCGATGAGATCAACGCTATCGCCGCCTGTATCGCCCGTCCTGTCGGCCTCGTCGCGAGGATTCTCGGCGAAGCCGAAAAACAAGTGCCGGTCGACGCTCTCGGGAGCGTAGAAAGCCAAGACCAATAGGTCTCGGCTCGCGTGACGTGGAGTACCGGACGAATCAGCCGATCTTGCGGGCGACTTCGCGGGCCCGTGTCCGGTCCCGCTCGCCGTCGATGTAAATCTGCGTCGTGCCGACGTTCCGGTGACCGAGTATGATCCTCGCCTCCTCCGGTCCGTATTTTTCCTCGACAAAGGTCGCCCAAGTGTGCCGCAGCCGGTTCGGCGACCACTCCTCGACGCCGGCTTTCTTCGCCGCACGCTTGATCGCGTTGCGATAGGAGCCGGTTTTGTATTTTTCGCCCGGTTTGATCATCGGATGTTCCTTCGCGCGATCGGTCTGGGATGGCTGCACTTTTGACTTGCGGTTCCAGCGTTTTTCCGTTTGGATCAATCGCATTGCGTCGGACGGCGAAAAAAGATATGCCGTCGGCGTGCCCTCCTTCGCCACAAGATAAACCTCCAGAATCTCTTGCGCCTTCGGCCCCAGCCAGCGGACGACTTTGTTTTTGCCCGTCTTGAGACGGCCTTTTGTGCCGTGGTGCTCCGTCTTGTGCTCCCACGGCGTGTACTCCCAGACGTCCTCCATCCGGTCGATGTCGCAAAGACGCATGTTGCAGACGTCCTGGGGACGCATCCCCCCGTACATCTGGATGCGAACCATGTCCGCCAAGACCGGGTGACAGTGCTTGAGCGTCTTTTCGACGGTCTCCATGTCCACCGATTCGATGTCGGGATAGTCGACCGCCGTCGTTTCCCCTTCCCGCAAACCGGCGACGTCGTACAGCGCCGCCTTGATTTCCGGGGGGACCATCTCCTCGCCGACGCCCCATTTGAAGATTTGCTTAACGAACCCGATTCGCTGGTTGACGACCTTGCGGCAAAGCCCGGCGGCGATCATTCGCTCACGAACCGCTTTTAAGGCCAGCGGACGGAACTCCGTGACGGGGAGGTCGGCGTACAGTTCGAGTAGCGGCTGAGCGGAATACCCGAACCGTTCGGCGGATTGGGTCGAGCGACCGTGTTTGACGTAATGCGTTTTCGCCCACTTCAGGAAGGCGTAAACCAGAATCGCGACCGTCACGGGCTGTCTCCGGACGGTCACGGGAGTGACGCTTGCCGAAGCATCGTATTCGGCGATGATTCGCAGCCGCTCCTGCTCGGCCTCAATGCTGCCGAATTTGCCGAGATAAAAACGGCGACCGCGAAAATTCATATAAGCGGTGCCGCGATTGTTCTGGAGGATTTGCGGAAGCTCTCCGAACTTCGTTTTGGACTTGCGAGAACGACTGGGGGGCGTTTTCATGGTGAACTCCTTCATCGGGTGGGATAAGGTGCGCGCACCTTATCGGGCTGATAAAAAAGTCACCGACAGAACAAAAGGGGTTGGCGTAAAGCCTTGATTGTTAAGGGGTTAAGTAAATGGGCGACACGGGATTCGAACCTGTGACCTCTGCCGTGTGAAAGCAGCGCTCTAACCAACTGAGCTAGTCGCCCTCAATATTGCATCCTCCATGTCAACCTGCTGGAGGTTCGAACTTTTCGCCCAAAACCTCCTGACGCTCCTCTGAAATGTCCTCAGGTAGCTTCGATGTGGAACTCGAACGACGAACCGATTTCGACGATGTGCCTAAATCCTTCAAGTCCAAAACACTGCCGAACTCGCTCATCCCCTTGCGAAACTCCATAAACGCCAAGCCCACCTGACGAGCCACGTCAGGTAAGTTCTTGCCAAAAAACAAAACCCCCAATCCTAAAACTATAATGATCGTTACAGGGTTCATTGTCGCCTCGGTTTTAGTCGGGACCCATTAGTCCCGACTCGTTTATTCACTCTCCTCAGACCTCGGAATCGTCGTCGCTCTGCTTCGACTTTTTCGCCTTCGCCTTTGAGTCCGCTTCGGTCATCGCGTCGTCCAAGTCGTCCTCGATGCCGGCAACGCCCTTCTTGAACTCGACGACACTCCGCCCCAACGAACGCATCACGCTCGGAAGACGGTTGCCAAACAATAAAAACGCTATCGCCGCCAAAACAATATAGGCCGCCGGCCCACTCATTCCTCCAAATCCAAAAAGAAAAGTCGTCATTATATCATCTCCTCTCGTCGATCGCTTCGACAATTCATCGGTTTCAATCATGAACCTCCCTGTCGAAAACATCCTTTTCGTCTCAACCCCTTCGATTTTATCACCACGGAACCGACCTGTCAAACGGTTTTTTTACAACCGCGATAATTTTTGTCAAAGGCGCGGAGTACCGGCTAAATGGGGGAGCTTTATTCGTGCCGTAACGCTTCAATGGGGTCCATCGAAGCCGCGCGGTACGCCGGATAGAGCCCGAAAACCACACCGATCACCACGGAAATCAAAAACGCCAACGGTATCGACAACGGTACGATAATCGGTTGGATGTCCTGAACAATCGGTGGAAGCGCCCGAATCATCTCCGGCATCTGCTTCTTGATGATCTCCATCGCAAAAATCGTCACCGGACGGCACGCCAACCCGACCACAACGCCGACCGCTCCACCAACGACCGACAATACAATCGTCTCCACAAGAAATTGTCGGATAATGTCCCCACGCTTCGCCCCCAAGGCCCGACGAATTCCAATCTCCCGCGTCCGCTCCGTGACGGTCGCCAACATAATATTCATGATCCCGATCCCACCGACGAGCAACGAAATCGCCGCGATCAGCCCCATGAAAACATTGAACATGATCCGCGTCGTTTCCGCCTGCTCCAGCAATTCCAACGGTACGACGACGGCAAAATCCTCGTTTTTATGCGTCCGCTGGAGCATCGACTTGACGATTTCCGCCGTTTCCTTGACGTGTTGCCGATTATCGACCCGCAACGTCATCTGCGAAAGTTCGACAACTTCTCCCTCGAACGATCCGCTCTTTCGAATCATCACCGTGTCGCGCATCCGATTCCAAAGCGTCGTGATCGGAATATAAACGTCGTTCGTGAAATCCTGGCCTGCCAACGAACCGCCGATTCCCGCCGTCGCCCCTCGCGGCTTGGCGACACCGACAATCTTGAACGGTCGTCCCGTGTCGCCACGGTCGTTTCCCTGCACCCGTACTGTCTTGCCAATCGGATCTTCGGACGGAAACAATCGTTCCGCAACACCGGCCGAGAGAACGCAATGGGGCAATATTTCATGCATGTCCATGTCGGAGATGAAACTACCGCGATCCATTTCGATTTGCGACATTTTCGTGTACAACGGCGTCGTTCCGACCAAACGGCCATCACATTCCTTGGCTCCGTTGGCGAACGTCCGGCGGATTTCCCGTACAGGCATCTTCTCCACAATCGTCGGAATCGTGTCCATCCGATCGTAGTCTTCGCGTTTCAGGCCGAACGCCGGAATCATCCGACGTCCTTGCGAACTCATGTCCGGATTTGCCGGTTTGATCGTTCGGACAATGATGTTGTTCGCTCCCAAACTTTCGATCTGCTCCTGCGCTTTGATGCTGATTCCTTCGCCGATCGCCATGAGCCAAATCACACTGGCAACGCCGATGAAGATTCCCAAGACGGTCAACATCGACCGCATCGGATGCAGCAGCAGACTCTTAATGCCGAGCTGCCAAGTTCGAAGCCAGATGAGCATATCGGTGATTACACTGTCGGGACCACAGGTCCCGGCTCGTTGAGGGGCGTTTTTATCAGCAGGGCGACACATTCGGCGGCGATTGCCTCAAGGCGACCGACGGGACCGACCTTTTCGCCGGTTTTCGCTTTCACGCCGACTTGAGTGGCATCGATTCCGAGAATCGCAGCAATCCGTTCCCGAATCGCCGTTTTGTACGGAGAGATTTTCGGCTGTTCGGCGAAGAGAATGCAATCGAGATTAACAATGCTCCAGCCGTTTTGAGCAACGCGCTCCCAAGCGAACTGAAGCATTTCGGCGGAGTCGCGGCCTCGGTTGGCAACGTCCGTATCGGGGAACAGCTCGCCAATATCGCCGATCGCCGCAGCACCGAGCAGCGCGTCGGTGACGGCGTGGAGCAACACGTCGGCATCGCTGTGTCCGAGCATTTTCTTCGAATGTGGAATACTCACACCGCCGATCAATAGGGCGTTGCCGTCGTCCAAACGGTGGGTATCGTGGCCGATGCCGATTCGTAACATCATGGTTTCTGTCGAGTCAAGTCGGGACCACAGGTCCCGGCTCGTCAACGAAGCTATTTCGCGGGTTTATCGACTTTGAAGTCGAACTGATTTTTACCCCCTTTGGTGACTTCGGCAGTCAGTCCCGATGTTGCAGGATTGGCAAATTTCGGATCGACATGAAAAATGGTCTTTTCATTGGCGTCCGTCTCTGATGAACTGACAGACACGGCATATTTGCCGGGGGGGAGTCCGTCCCCGGGTTTCAAAGACGAAAGAGTATAACTTCCGTCCGGCTTAATTCGCCCGTCGGCCATGAAATTATCCGTCTCAAAAGCGACGGAACCACTTGTGACAGGCGTCCCGTCTTCGAACGTAATTCGCCCACCGGTGGGAACAAAACCATTGCCGCCACAGCCGGTAACGGCAACGACTGTCAGTAAAAGGAGTAAAAGTATATGTTTTTTCATAAATGGTAATGCAATCGGTAGAGGAATAAAACCAAGACCACAGGTCCCGGCTCATCGGTTGAAACGACTCGGTTTACGGAATCTCGCCGACCGCGTTTCCATCGTTCACGGTACCGAGGTGAGCGAGCAACCGATCGGTTGCCGTTCCTCCATTGCTTGTGGTATTCCCCACTGGAATCGTATTGGAGATGCCTCTCACGGCACCGTCGCCGAAGAGAAAATTCCCGATTCCCGCATGTATTCCGCCCCATTGGGGGGACGGAGTCGATCCCGTATCGTTCGTGTGGTCGGCGATGAGGTCCGGTTCCCTGGCCATTCCGCCGCGGAAACTTCTGGCATTGGCAAAGGTGCTCAGATTGCCTGCGACCAATATCGAGCAGTCGCCAAAAATAGATCGAGGGATATTCGGGGTATATGTCCCATCATTTATGCATTGATTCATGAATGAGTGAGGCATATATTTTTCACCAATGACAATTTGGTTGCTTGATCCATCCGACCACCAAGCCATGGTATCGGTGGGCATCCAACTTCCCATGTTGGTTGATACTAATTTGGCCACACGGATAGGACCGGCATGCCAATCGATTTGCGACGGCCCAGCGGTACCGGTTCCGGGTAAATTACCTTGTTCCGGTGGAATCCGACACCAGTTAGGCCATGTATTGATTTCCGGGCCGTAAACAACGGCATAGTCCCCTTTGGGGCCATAGTGATAATCCCACTCCGAGTTGCCACCGACGGCATTGCCATAGGGGGCAGGTATACTCCGCCTCGACGGACAAAAATAGACCGGGACCGAATTGAACATTTTCCGTTCAGCGTCCGTCAACTTTGGAGAGGCTGCGGTCCCCCAAAAAGTGCCGTTCAGGCATTTGTCGTCCATGTTGTTGGTTTTGTTCATCAACAGATCATGCAGGGACATCTGTTCGATAAACGGATAGATCAGCCCCCAAAAAGTCACGCCAGTGACAATATTGTTTGACCCGGCTGCCGGAGGTAAAGCAAGCGCCATCGGCGGAAGGCCGTTTTTCGTGTCGTGGAAGTTGTGGATCGCAATGCCGAGTTGCTTCAAATGGTTGACGCACTGCGACCGCCTCGCCGCCTCACGGGCCGATTGAATCGCGGGGAGAAGCAGCGCAATCAACACGCCGATGATGGCGATGACGACCAACAATTCAACAAGCGTGAAGCCGAACGGCCTTTTGCCTATTCCTCTTCCCTGACTCATTTTGTAACCGACATGGTTCATATAATACCTCCAAATCTTGAAAAATTGGAGCAAAACTCGCTTTGCGGCTTAAACGCAAGCGTTTTGCGAACTTGAATTGACTCGTATATTTGAAAATACCTTCTACGTCAATGGTTGATCCCGAGTTCCGCGAGCGTTTGCCGCAACCAGTGGAGCGACTTTTCGATGAGCGGGCCCCCCTCACCGGCGCATTCCATACTTATCGGTCCATTGTAACCTCGGTCTCGAAGAATCTCAAGTGTTTTACGAATGTTTTTGGCGTTAACGCCGTCGCCGATCGCACTTTCGCTCAACGCAATCCCCGTTTCCTGACCTCGGAGCGAATCCGCCAGCGATTTCGAGACGTCCTTGATGTGAACGTGAGAGACCCGATCCGCGAATCGGGTCGCAAAGTCGATCGGATTTCCACCGGCAATGAACGAGTTTCCCGTGTCGAGATTCAGGCGGAGACGCGGACTGTCAACGAAATCGAGCATTTCGGCGAGGCGGTCGATTTTCGTCGTGAAATATCCGTGAATTTCGATCGTGATGTCGATTTCATACGCCTCGGCAATCTTGACGATTTCCTGATAAGACCGCTTCATCAGTTGCATCGCTTCGTCGTCTTCGAGCCCTTCCGGCTTGAGG
Source organism: Thermoguttaceae bacterium (assembly GCA_031549705.1). GTDB lineage: Bacteria > Planctomycetota > Planctomycetia > Pirellulales > Thermoguttaceae > WRKP01. Next base: position 2,460 of record JAVBPI010000143.1, on the reverse strand, counting down.
AGTCCGTCCGTGGTGCAGACTCGTGGGCAGCCGACGAGCTTGGCGAATTTCAAGACGTTCAGGACGTAAGGGACACCGTAAACGGGCCCATCCTTGCCGGAAAGCGGATACGCCGCATCGATTTGGGACAGATGCACGTCGTAATGGTCCAATTTCTTCCGCAGCAGAATCGGATCGTCGGTGCTCGCCAAATGGGGAAAATATCCGAGGCCGTGAATCCAACTCACACCATCGATGAAGCCGCATTCGATGAGCGGCACGCCATTGCGCGACGCCCATTGGAGGCATTTTTCGAAGTTCCACGCTACGGAATTAAACGCGTCGGTGTGAAAACTGATCTGCATGGGATGAGGGGGTTGACGTAAATGGGGCTGAAAAACCACTGACAGGATTGTACCACATTAAACGCATTACGGCGAGTCGGAACCGAAAACAAGAACGCCGAACTTTTCCGGGATGTGAGCATTAAACCGACCGGTCGGATTCCAGGCGAGAAAACGGTTCTCCGAAGTCGAAAACCGGTAAAAATTGATCCGCCAGCGGTCGCCGGGCTTCGGTTTTTCCTTGCCGAAAGCGGTGAGCGGAATCCGGATTTCGGTCGTCCAGAGTTTCGCTTGCTTGTCGACATGCACGGCGGTTTCGAAGCCGCTTTCCCAGAGAAAATCTTTATGCGGCAAGTCGAGTAAAAGGTCGATTTTTTCGCCGGTCGGAGCGACTTGGTATTCCGAATATCGGTTCAGGTTTTTCTCCGGATCCGAATTGATGAACACCTCGACAACGTCCCGTTTCCAGAGTCCGACCCGTTTTCCTTCGAAGATTGCCGGATCGAAGACCGTCAACGTCGCAAACGGAGCCGAGTAGGAGATGTAAAGATCGTCGGCCGTCCAAAGCACCCGAACCGTCGTTGACAGGGCGGGGACGGCTTCCCCTTTGTCGAGCGTCCGCTGGATCTCAACCGGCGTCGCCGTATTCCAGACGTTTTCGTCGAGGCAGCCGTCAAGTTCGATCTTCTGGTCCGTGAACCGAGCCGTGACGACCGGTTTTTCCGCCAAGGCGATATGAGGAAGAAAAGCAAGAAATACCAACAGAGCGGCGACAGTGGAAAGCGATCTTTTCATCAGTTGAACCGTAGTAAAAGGGTTGAGTGTCGCTTTATTTTACCGCAACCCCCGGTTCTCATGCAACCGACCCGTTTTCAAAATCCAGGAGACCTGCAATGTTCAAAACGATCCGTCATTTCGAGCGGAGCGAGAAATCTCACCGAATCGGTTGATCTTGAATTTTCAGCTTTTTCGGAAAAGTGAGATTTCTCCCTCCGCTTCGCTGTGGTCGAAAGGACAACGCTATTCTCAAACGTGCAGCGTTTTAGCCGCAAAGCGCGTCTTGGGATGATATTTCTGGTGGAACTCACTGCGAGACGTTTCACTTCCGCAGCCGTTCGAGTTGCTCCGCGTTCCACTTGCCGAGTTCCTTCAGTTTCGGCAGCGACCGGGCCAGTGTTCGGGCTTCGTCTTCCGAAAAGTCAACGGACATGCTTGAGAAAACTTCCAACGTCTTGAGCTTTGCCAACGATTCCGCCAATCGGGGATTATTCGGACGTTTATCACCGTCCGGCCATTCGAAGGAGACCTTTTTCAAGGACGGCGACCGGGCAAGATTGTCGAATCCGGCGGCGGTTACTTCGGCACTTTGGATTTCGACTTCCCGCAGGTTCGGAAACTCGCCGAGGATTTTCAGGCTTTCGTCGTTCGGTTTGGTCTTACCGAGACACCACCAAAGTTTTTCGAGGTTTTTGGCTTCACGGAGATATTCCAAACCGCGATTGGTGATGGCGTTTTGTTGCAAGGAAAGCTCCCGAATTTCGGGGAGTCCGGCGAAAATTTTGAGCGTCTCGTCGGTAATGTACGACCAGTTCATGTGAATCATTCGAAGTTTTTTCAAGGTGCCGAGATACGCTGCGCCGACGTCGCTGATTTTGTTCGCGTCCCAGAAATAGAGGGTTTCCAGATTCGGCAATTCGGCGAAATGTTTCGCCGATTCGTCCGTCGCCTGACCGTTGCAGATCAAGAGCGTTTTCAGTCGGGAAAACTTGCCGAGGATCGCCATCACGGCATCGGTTTCCTTTTGTGGATTATCGTAGCGCACGCCGTCGGTGTCACGACAGACCATGTTAACTTCGACGATGTGCTTGTCGGCGTCGATTTTGTACCAACCGCCGAGCCGTTTGACCGCTTCGGCGGCTTCGCGTTCCTCCTCGACCGCTTCCGGCAGTTTGCCGAGCGCCTCGACGGTGACTTTTCGAACGACTTCAAATTTGAGCGACACGGTCTCGTCCGGTTTGACGTTCATTAATTTCGTGCAATATCTGTCGAGTCCTTTGATTTGGTCTTTATCGCGGTCGCCGACCAACCGAAGCATATTTGCACCGGGAAACGCCCGGGCCTTGAACGTCGTTCCGGA
>JAVBPI010000198.1:0-3967 GCA_031549705.1 Thermoguttaceae bacterium | reverse complement strand
CAGAAACCGTTCGGCGACGTCTTTCGCGGAGTTCGTGAACGTGAACGGCTGCGTCTCCGGCAGGAACGTGTTCGGACCGTCGACCCAGCTTTGCACCACGATCTGGTCCGGTTTGCCGTCGACGGCGGCGTAGTCGAAGCCCATCTGCATCACGCCGACGTACCACGTCTTGTCGTCGGCGAGTCCCTTTTTGAGCATCGCCGGATAATCCGCCGCCCAATAGACGAGACTGAACGGAATATTTTTTGAACGACAATGGTTCTCGATCCGTTTCAGGTCGCGCCAACTCCCCTTCCCCGTGTTGTGAACGAAGTGCATCCAATCGGTGTCGACACGAAAGAAATCCATGCCGCGCACCCCTTTCGCCTTCAATTTCGATTCAAGCAAGTCGATCCATTGAATCATCTGGTCCGCGGAAAGTGCCGGAAACCCTTCGATGTCGCCGATCGTCCAATCGGGATAATCCTTGCGGACCAACGCAATGAATTCGGCGGTTTCCGTTGCGGCGTACTCCATGGCGTTTTCCATCTTGAGATGCGTGTCGCAACAATTGAGCGGTTCGTCCATCGCAATGCCGGCGATTTTCGCCCCACAGCGGAGAAACCGCTCCCACATCGGCTTTTGCTTGGCGAATGCTTCGGCTCCGGTTTTCCCCCAAGGCTTGACCGCCCCAACCTCCAATTGCAACGTCATATTGACATTGTTGAATTTTTCGAGTAGCTTTTTCAGCTCGGAATCTTCCTTGAATTGTTTATGAAGAACATGATCGGCATACAAAATGTTTCCTGTGTGTTGACGTAGTTTTTCCCATTGTTCCGGATGATCGGCCAAGGCACGAATCGCCTGTCCTTCACTCTTGCCTGGCGGTCCCAAAATGACCGATGGAATATTGGACGTCGGCTGCGCGAACACCGCCGAACTCAGAAACACCGTCCACACAAACAATACGATCCGAATTTTCATGAGACACCTTTGGATAAGGAAAAACGCTTGCATTTGAAGCGACCTGTACGCACGAACCAACGACACGCTCCAACGTACCGGTTCGCCGGCGGAAAATCAAACGGTCACGGTTCGTTCTTCGTCGACTCCCGGACGATCAACGGAGTCGTCAGGAGATTTTCCGACGGTGGAAGCGAACGGTCGGTCAGACGCCGAACGAGCACATTGACGGCAAGTTCGCCGAGCTCTTTGCGAGGTTGCCGCATCGTGCTCAACGGAACGGGAAGAAACTTGGTATAATCCAAATCGTCAACGCCGATCACCTTCAAGTCTTGAGGAACACGAACGCCGAGACCACGCAACGTATGGAGATAAGCGGTCCCCATCGGATCGTTGAAGCAAACGACGCCGTCCGGGTTGTCCGCCAGGGTCTGGCGAACGAACACCGGGTCTTCCGGGTCGCCGGTGTGGATGTTTTGACGACTGTACGGCAATCCAAGGTGCTCCAACGCCGTACGGTATCCGGCGATGCGTGCCGCTTTGGTCGTCAGCATCCCCGGCCGCGTCAGGTGAATGATTCGGCGGCACCCCTGGGCGAAAAGATGTTGCGTTTGTTCGTAAGCGGCGTTCAGGTTATCGATACCGACGAAATCGAAGGCGCTACGCTGTGGATACAATGTGATATCACGATCGATCAGCACGACGACGATGCCCGCTTTGGCGAGCATTTCGGCCAGGAACAGGTCGTGATTCTCCAGCGGACTTCGTTGGAGAAGTTCATCATCGGAGCGGTTCCATTGGTTCGGCGCGAAAAAGACGCCGGATACCCGTTGCTCGACGAGCCGGCGTCCGATCGACTCTGCATGGGGGCGGCTTGAAATCTCCATGGCGGAGCCGGCGTTGCCGAAAATCAGGGAAATGTCGTGCTTTTGACATGAAACCGCGATCTGAGCGGAAATCGGTGTGAAAAACTCGATGTCTCCCAACCCGGCGATCAACAACGATGCAAACGTGTTCGACGTGTTTGCCGGCGGAACCGCAAAGGAACCGGCGCCCGCCTGCCGCCGGACGACACCGGCGAACTCCAGCTCCCGCATCGCCTTGGCAACCGTCGAACGGGACGTCTGATACTTTTGCGCAAGCTGGTATTCCGTCGGCAACCGGCCGCCGTTTCCATAACTGCCGGAAATGATTGCGGAATAAAGACTGTCGTAGATCTCGCGGTACAGCGCTTTTTTACCGGACATGGCCTTCCATCCCATGGATTATCGGAAACGTCGCTTAAATGAGTATTCAATGACAGAATACAAGACAACGCCGAAAAAGGCAAGAGTCCCAACAAATTTTGCCAACCGCCCTAAAAAAATAACCGCATTCCAAAAAATGAGTAACCAAACTTTCTCCAAATCGACGGAATTTTAAAAGAATTGTCGAATTTGTCTTTGCAAACGGGAAGAACCTGAGTATACTGCAAGGAATCGTCGATAGTATTGATATTGTTTCATTTCAGTATTAACCGTTTTGTGAGGGTAATCATGTTAAACAAATCTGGTCGAACCCCCAGCGGGGGCTTCACGCTGGTCGAACTCCTCGTCGTCATTGCCATCATCGGCGTCTTGGTCGCGCTGCTCCTCCCGGCCATCCAATCGGCTCGGGAAGCCGCCCGCCGAATGCAATGCTCGAACCACCAAAAGCAAATCGGCTTGGCGGTTCACAATTTCCACGATACACGCAAAGGGTTACCGTCCGGCCATTTGCGTTCCTACAGTCGCGTGACGTTCTGGTTCGTCATCCTTCCATTCCTTGAACAGGGGAACGCTTACAATCTTCTCTACTCGCTCAACGACGGTTTGGGAAAGAATGTCGAAGTTCCCGGCGGCTATACGACGTCGACTCCGGTTTACAACGGTACATTTCCGGGAGCCACCGAAGCCGACAAGGAAAATTATATTCGCCCGTTGGCAAAAATCCCTCCGTATGTGTGTCCGACGAGACGTTCGGCAAGCGGCAGAATGACGAACGGCGCACGATGGACGGGTGCGTCCACCACCGACTGCGACAGTGGCGCTCCGGACCGTTGGGCGTTCGGTCCGGCCTCTGATTATGCGATTGCCGGTGTACCGATGGGCGCAAACTATCCGAGCCCCGGCTACACCAACGACCAGTTGTTGGACGGCCAAGCTTTTAGCAACAACGATGTCTCTTTATCGCTTTCAACGGACGATCCGGCGTCGCTGGGACCGCTCTTGGCAAGAGAGTTCAGCCCGTTCCGTCGCGCAATTTACCGTCAAACGGGAACCTCGCCTACCGATACGGAAGTCAACGCTTGGGAGCCGCGAGACGATTTCGCCTGGTGGTCGGACGGAACGAGCAATCAGATCATGGTCGGCGAAAAGTACATTCACTTCGACGAACTTTACGAACATGTCAACGACTCGACATGGCTTTGGTCGCATAGCGACATCATCGGAGGAACGTACCGGACCGCCAATCAGTACGCCACACTCGGTCGTTCCGGAGTCAAGGAAACAAACCAATGTACCCACAACCGTCGGCGGTGGGGAAGTTGGCATCCCGGCATTATTCACTTCACGTTCGGCGACGGGGCTGTCAAGCCGGTGAGCTGCACGACGCCGCTCCGGGTCATCATCCCGTTAATGCATGTCAGCGATGGTAACGACGTCAACTTGGTCCTGTAAAACCCAAAGTCTGTTCGTCCTGCGTCTTCCAAGGGTTTTTACATCGAACCGTCGATGTAAAAACCCTTTTTTCGTTCCGTTGGCGCCGCCCGCCGGATTTGCGACAATACAATGAGCCACATTAACGGGCTTGAGGGAGAATTTCGAGTCGGTGAAGTCGTATCCGACGAAGAAGTTGTTCGAGTTATTAGACTTGTTCGGAAACTACCGAAGGAGTTCGTGATTGAGTATGGCACAGACGAGGTTCATTCTCAGGAGGTGTCTTTTTCGTCGGTTGCGATACCTTTCGCTCAGGATTTTGAAGGTTTTGATCCGAGCGTTGATGT
>JAVBPI010000024.1:0-10596 GCA_031549705.1 Thermoguttaceae bacterium | reverse complement strand
TTCTTTATGGGATTTATTGTAACATTTGTTTTCGCGAGGCGACCAACGGGAGCCGAACCGTTCGAGGGCGAAGCCGACCGCCCGACCCGGCTCGGGTCGTTATTGTCCGGAAACGATGTCCGCGTTTTCGTTCTCGCCCCCTTCGCGACCGTCGGCGGCGTAGCAGATGATTTCGTACGCCGACGTTCGTCCGGGACAATTGTACACATAATCGTTCGACCACGGATCCTTCGGAACCTTGTTGAGCAGTCCGTCGGGGAACTTCGACGTCTTTTCGACCAGCGCCGCAAGCCCTTCCTCGTTCGTCGGATACCGATTCTGTACGGCATAGAACGCTTCGAGCGCGTCGACCATTTTCGAGATTTCCGCCTTCGCCGCGTTCTGTCTGCTGACGAGCAGGTAACTTCGTGTTCGCACCGTCACCAGCCCTGCTAAGAGGCCGATGATCACGACCACGACCATGATTTCAAGGAGAGTAAAACCACGACGCTTCTTCCTGTCCCCTGGCTCCTGTTCCCTGATCCCTTTATAAAACATTTCCAGCCTCCAAGATGGGCAATATTGTTGCGAATAAAATGAATCCGACGAAAATCGCAAGCGTCAGAATCAAGACCGGTTCCAAAATCGTCGCCAATCGCTCCGTTGTTTTCGAGACTTGCCGGTCGTAGTCCTGCGCGAGCCGGTCGAGCATTTCGTCCAGTCGGCCCGATTCCTGCCCGACGGAAAAAACCTGAATCACCGACATCGGAAAAGCGTCCGTCTTCTGCATGGCCGGGGCGATGTCGTGACCGCTGCGGACCGCGTCGGCGGCGTCGAGCAGCGCCTTGCGGATGATCCTATTTTCCGACGACTTCGCCGTCAATTCAAGAGCCTGCAAAAACGGGACGCCGCTTTTCGTCAGCGTCGCGATCAAAAACGCGATCCGTGACACGGCCTGTTTTCGTGCCAACAGCCCGAAGACCGGCAGTTTCAGGATCAACGCATGCCAGCACCAACGGCCCCGGTCCGTCCGGAGCAATAATATCGTGCCGACAATCACGATTCCGAATCCGACGGCCAGCTCGAACCCGTAATGAACGAACAAGTCGCTCCCGAACTTGGCGATCCGGGTCGGCCAGGGGAGCGGCTTGCCGGAATCGAGCAGGCTTTCCAGCAGCATCGGCAAGACGAAGGTCATCAAAAATATCGTGACGGCCACGCCGGTCAGCGCGACGAAAATCGGATACGTGAGCGCCGTCGTGACACGGTCTCGGAACTGGAGCGAACGCTCTTTGTACTCGGCCCAATGGCGAAGCGTCTGGTCGAGCGTCCCGGAACTTTCGCCGACTTCCGCCATACGGATACAGAGCGGATCGAACATTTCCGGTTGTTCCTGCATCGCTTCGGTGAGCGACACGCCGCTGGAAACACGATCTCGCAGTTGCATCAAAGCGACGTGAACCAAACGCGGCTGCTGGTGGGCGACACTTTTCATTGCTTCCAAGAGCGGAATTCCCGTACCGAGTAATGTCGCCAGTTCACTCATGACTCCGGCGAACCGAGCCGAATACCGTCCCGGCGTCGTCGCGAGCGAAATATTCGTTCGCGTCGCTTTTTGTTCGGCAATATCCAGAACCCGCAATCCCCGGTCGCGCAGGTCCGTCCGCGCCTCGTAGGCCGAGTTCGCGGAAAGCGTCCCAGCAGAGGCGACGCCTCGTGAGTCCGTGGCTTTGTAGGAATAAACGGGCATGTCAAGGGTTCCATAACTTTCCGCGAAATTCCGGCTTAGGCCGGAAATCGCGGCGGCCTTCGAATTTGATATTACGGCGTCCGAACCAGTCGCCGTAGTATTGACAGTTCGTGTCGATCCATGTCGTGACTCGAATTCTTTCTTCCGGGGCAAGCCGGATGTCGGTGTGGTCCGACTTCCACTTTTCGACACGTTTTTGTTTGTCGTGGTCGGCAAGGGTGATCTTGCCGTCCGAGAGCATCGCAGCCAGAACACTACCGTGCGAACCGAGCGTTTTCGGCGGTAGATATTCGACGTTCCCCGTTTTGGGATGGTGTTCGCCGATGGTTCGACCGACCAGATCACGGTTGATAAATTTATCCGGCTCGTAACGGTCCGGGACAAGTTGCTCGTAAGAAACATTGAATAATCGTGTCAACTCGCCGTCGAGTCGCAAGCCGCCTTCCGCTTTCTCTTTGCCGTGACACTGGATACAGCGTTTGTCCCAGACCGGCTGTACGTCCAAGGCGTAATCGATCACCCGTCGCGGCGAAGCGTCGCCCGGTTGCGGCATGGGAAAATCCGGCTCACGCAGCAGAGTCGAAGGACGTTTCATCGTCGATACGGCGGCTATTTCGGTACGTTTCTCATGACAACCAATACAGGACCGCACCTCGCCCGGCATCGAATGAACGTAGGTTCGTTCTGTTTGGAGCGACACATAATTCTCGTCGAGCGCCTGCAAAAAAATATTCGCCTCCGCCGGAACGTAAAAGTTCGCGCTGCCGTCTGCTTCCACCGGGACGACGCCGTGCAGCACCTTGAGCACGAGATGCGTTCCCTTCGTGATCGCGACATGTTGCTGGCCATATTCGTCATCGAAATCCCAACGCCGGGCGCTCCACGGACGCGGAACCTGTTCCAGGACCCGCAAGTATTTCACGGTTCCGCGAGAAATGCCATCGAGACCGCGATAGACGTCGGAAACAATCATTCGGGCGAGTTTTTTCTCCACCAATTCCGGATCGGGCGTACTCGGTAAGACCGGCGGCCCTGGACGTTTTTGGACAGGCATCGGATTCCAGCACGAAATCTTTTCGTCACGATAGACCGGTTCGACGTTTCCTTTCGAATTGAGCAGATGGATACCGAAACCGTTCGGGGTGTTGCAACTCACCCCGTGCGGTTTATGCGACACGAGAAACAAATCTTTCGAAAGAGGGAAAACTTCCTTGAAGAGCGGCCCCCGCCCTTCGCGATCCGTCGTCCATTGACCTGTTTGCGTATCCTGAAATTCCCAACCGAACTCTTCCGTGATCGCGACATAAGGCGTCATCGTTTCCATTCGCCTGGCGGTTCGGATGTCTCCGTTCGTATCGACGCGGAAGATCGGTCCCATTGCCGTGTACGGCGAATGCGGACCGCCGGTAAAAACATACCAACCGGAATGACCGGGAATTTCCCGCCCGTGAACGAACGTCGGCGGCAAAGCGATATTGTTCCCGAAAATCTCTTCCGTACCGGTTCCGTCCGGTCGCATGGACCATAATGCTTTCACCGCAACGCTTCCCTTGTCGACGTATTCCCAACGGGTATAAAGAATCCTACCGTCAGAAAGACAAACCGGCGACGACTCGCTGACGGCACTGTTTGACAACTTTTTCAGATTCGATCCGTCCGGCGAACAACGATACAAGACCGTCGTCGTCAACATGTCCGGCGCGTCGCAAGCCGTTCCGTATTGACACCGGGTCGACACAAAAGCGATATCGCCGTCCGGGAGCCAGCACGGTGTCAAATCGTCGGTTCCGTGGTGATACCAATTCCGGTAAAGTCGGATCAACCGTGCTTCGTTCGACGGCGGTTGAAGAATTTGTCGCAAATTTTTACCGTCGATCCCGACCTCGTACAGCCGGTATCCCTCCTCAAAGGATCGTTTCCACGAAAAGACGATCTTTTCCGCGTCGAAATCGAGATCGAATCGTTCGAAAACGCCGTCTGCCAATTCAGGACAAAGGTCGGCGACATCCCCGCTCCGCAAATCGAGAATGCAGATATTCCCGCCGGGCAAAAAATTGCTGTTGGCGTGCTCCGCGTAGTAATTGCTTGCCGTGTACGGAACACGTTTAACGAAAGCGATTTTGCCGATTCCCTGTTCGCGCAGCTTCTCCCGCGCCGTTTGGAATTCGTCGGCGTGCAGCGTAACGACCAATAGCAGAAAGCACAACAGCGTTCGCATGGAGGGTTACGGAATGTTGTCGGACGATTGGTCGGACGACATAATGGGCGGCTCGGGTAAGTCGGCGGCATCGGTCTTGTCGATCAACACGGCGCACAGGTCGACTTTACGTCCGTAATTCTTGTCGATCTTGACCATATAGGTTCCCGGTCCGGTCAAGGCAAAACGTTCGTAAATCCCGTCCCGAAAGTCGGCGACACGACAGCGAACGAGCGGTTCCGTTTGGGTTGCCCATTCGTCGAATCTCTTGCCGAGTTCCTGCCAGTCGTTCTTCGGAATGCGCACTTTGGGAGTAGGCATTTCGGGGAAAATTTCGATCAGGAAATCGCGAACCTCTTTCACTCGGTCGTTTTCCACGACCGGGTCGGCGAAGCACAGGCTCAGTTCGTGTCGTCCCGGTTGGTTCAGTTTGATCTCGCACCAGAGATGCTGGCCGTCGGCGGTTCGCGGCACGGTACTTCCCGTACTGCTCCAAGCAGTTAGGGACCTGCCGTCCGGGCTTTGGGAGCTTCCGCTCCGTTGCAATGATTCGCTTCCGTTGGTCGCTTGCTCTTCACGACTGTTGTCGTCATGGTGATGGTGAACATGTGATAACGCAACACGCTCGAGCGGTCGGGTCCGGTTGCCGACATTCCCGACGAACGACCTGACCTTGCATACGGTTTCATCGAACGCGATCAGTTTATCGTGCGGCATCTCGCCGCCGCCGATCAGGGCATAGGTCTTGCCGTATTTTCCGGACCAATTCTGCGAAGTCGTCCGGTCCTCGCCGAGAAACACGACGTTCGGATACTCGGCCTTTTCGGACGTTTTATCAACGGACTTCGTCACATAGGAAGTCGGGAACGCCTGTTTGGGGCTTGTTCGCTCCGGTTTGGATGATGGTTTGATCTCCTGCTGCACGCCCGGACACTCCATTGTTTCGAACGAACCGCTCGAAGGGGCGACAAGAATTTTCGTGCCGGACAGCGGCGTCATTCCAACGATTCGATCCGCCTTCGTACCGTGGAATCGGCTCGACTCGGCAGCGATTTCCGTCAGGAAATTTTGTTGCGAGGCGGGATCGTCGTTTTTCGGCAACGTGGTTTGGTAAAGCGACGATGGTTTCAGAGCGACACAGCCCAAGGAAGAAGTTCCAACCCAGAGCGTTCCGGCCTCGTCTTCAGTCAGGAGGGAAACATGATCCTCAGGAAGAAGTTCGCCGAACCGGATGCGCGGCAGCTCTTTCCAACCGTGCGGCGTCCCGGCGAAAAGACCGCGCATTTTGTCGCCGTAATCACGGCCTCGCAGGAAAGTCCACGTTTCGCCGTTGTTCCGACTCCACGCCAACCCTGCCGAGGTTCCCGCCCAGACCGTGCCGTCCGAACCGACCAGCAAGGCGTTGATTTGGTTCGACGGCAGCCCTTCGCCGCAAGAGTCAAGCGGAACCGGTGACACATTCGAAGCCGAACCGGGACCGTAGCGACGTGGAGCGGGGATTTGTTTGCCAACACTGAAGTTTCCGGTATCGCTACGTTTCAGAACAAATATTCCATGACAAGAGGTCCCGGCGAATAGGTTTCCTTTGGCATCGAAAGCAAGCGAAGTCGGTTGTACGATTGTTGGACCAAATTCCGTCCATGTATCCGTTTCGGCATTGTAAACAACGACTCCGAAGTTTGTCGCCAGGGCAACGGCTCCGTCGACCGGCGAGACCCGAATCGCCGGAATTCGTTCGGTGCTACCGACATGCTTCCATTCGCTACCGTTTCGAACGAACAAGCCGCTTCGTGCCGTCCCCACCCAAAGTCGGCCATACCGATCCGCTGCCAAAGAGCGAATGTCCGCCTTCTTGAGTTCGTCGGGAACCTCGACCGGTTTCGCATTACTCCCAATGACGTCGTAACGGTAAATACCGTTCCCGTTCGTGCCGATCCAGATGTCGCCGTCGTTTGTAAGGCAGGAGACGTTCTTGACGTCGACCGGCACACGCACGGCGGCCAGCGGTGCCCCCTCGTTGTATTTCAGCGGCTTCGTACTGAAAAAGACGAAGTACACGATCTGGACCGCGAACAAGAGTACGGCAATCCAAAGGACGGTCAATAATATTCGGCGCATCATTTCCTCACAATTCGTTGTCGTTCAAGGTCGGGAGGTCATCTTGATTCCGTAACCGGTTGGCGTCGTCAAGCGACACGTGGTAAACGGAAATCGAATATCCGATACGTTTGATCGGTTTCAGTTCGTGAAACCAGTCATGTTCATGACTCGCGTCGTACAAATCGTTCGTGCCAAGCAGATACCAGCCCGGTCTCGGTCCAATGCGAAGTTGCGTATCCCAGGGACCGGTCGGCGTTTGCCCCGGTTCCCATTTTGGCGGCAGTCCAACGCTCGCGATTCCAAGCGTTTCCAGCGAGAAGATACCGGAGAACGCGACATGAAGCGGTCTCGCCTCAGGATGGTCGTCGAGCCAGTCTTTCAATTCGTACAAATCCTGCCCCCAGTCAACGTTGCTTCCGAGAAGCGGCGGTTTTTCACAACACCATGTCAATTCGTTCGTGTACGACATCGTATGCGGAAAGAATGACAAACTCGACACGATATATGCCGATAAAATGATTACGCAAAAAAACGCGTAATACCGGCTAAATGGGGGCGTAAAACTTTTTCTGATTCGGCTGATCCAGATATAAATGAGCGGCAGGGCAGGCAAAATGTACCGGGTATGCATCGAGAATCCGTTTTGTGAACTGACGAAGGCGAACAGCGCAACGAGCGGCACCGACATGATCAGTTCGTCCCGCCAATTCGTCCGGAACCGCTTGAAGCAAAAGAGGGCAGCGGCTGAGACTCCCAACAAGGAAAAGGCAATCGGCTCCTTGATCGGCAGGGCGACCAGATAATAGTACCACCAACCGTGTTCGGAGTATTTTCCGAACAGATACGACGGCAACCCCTTCTCGAAATCGATGCGTTGCGTGTCGATTCCCTGCACGAACTCCTTCGGAAACGGTACGGGAATGTTTTTGAACGACGATTCCGGCAAACCGGCCAGCGACATGCTGTGAAATTGGTAATCCCGGAGCGGTCGAAACGAGCCGTCGAACAGATATCCGGCATTGAGTGTCAGCAAGCCAAGCAGCAGGATCATGGCCAGTTGGACGGAGGATTTCCAGCGGAATCCGAGGGATAACCACAACACGGGCCAAAGGATGAACGCGATGATCCAGGTCGTTTTGACGAGGGGAAGCAAACCGAGCGTTATCCCCGCGACAACCGCCCTGGGCCAGGTCGGGCCAAGCAGCCATTTTCGCAACGTATACAGAGCGACCAACCCCAATGAAGCGGCGGCGACGTCGGGACAAATCGTCGCGCCCCATGCGAGAATGAGCGGTGAAAATGTCCAGAATGCCAGGAACACGAAGCCGGAAACATCGCCGAACATCTCCTTCGCCAACAGAAAACCGAACAGGCCGCCGAGTAAGACGAGCGGAATACAAACGACCCGACCGAGAAAGAAACAATTTCGGACGGTTTCAAAATCGTTCGCCTTGACGAAGGCGACCCCCGTCGCCCATTCGGATCGCTTTGACGGATCGGTCGAATAATCGGTCCAGTCGGTTTTCGGTGCGATAATGAGGGAAACCGCCGGTCCGACGATCATGCGGATAAATGGTGGGTTGACGTGAAAATGATCGAACCGGCCTGTTTCATATAATCGTAACGCAGCCGCCATGTGTCCGAGTTCCGTCCGGTTCGGACTGGTCGTCCGGGTAATCCCTAACAAGAGGAACGCTTGCACGAGCATCGCAAGGAGCAAAAGAGGCGTCCGGATGTCGTCGGGCATGGTTTTTGTCATGCAAACGATCTTACACGATTCCGCATTTTTCCGCAAGTGTTTCCGGAAACGGATATTTCATGACCCGTGATCGAACGCAAGCACGATTGACGATTCCGGCATGTCGGGATAGAATCCTGTCGACGACCATTCTTGTTTCCGTTTTTTTGCGAGTTCGCCATGCAACGACTTCTTTCCTACCGGCATGTTCGATTTCCTGTGGCGGCCATTCTTATTTTCGCCGCTCTCGCGAAAATTCATGAGACCGCCACAACACCGTCGGACCGGCTCGAATGGTTCGCCGTCGGTGTCGTTTTGTTCGAAAGTACACTTGCGCTTTTACTCGTTTCCGGTGTCTGGCCACGAATCATCAAGTACCTGGCCGCCACGGTTTTCCTCTGTTTTTTCAGCGTTTCGCTCTCTTTGGCGTGGCAAGCGGCCGCTTCTTGCGGTTGTTTCGGACGCGTGCATGTCGACCCGCGAATCACCGCCACGCTTGATGCCGTCGTCGTCCTACTTCTTGTCTTTGCGACGACGAAAAAACCGTCACCGAATCCTTCCCGAAAACAAATCGGTTTTCTAGTCGCCGGATTATTGGTCTCGATGATCCTTGTTGTTCCCATGCTCTTCCATCCGCCGGTTGCACGCGTTGTTCATCCAGCGGAAGTCCGTGAGAAAACATCGCCGTCGGCATCAATCGAATCGCCTGCGGGACTGGTCCCGTCTACTATCCATCTCGGTTACGTTGAACCGAAAAGTGTCCACCGATTCGCACTTGAACTGGTGAACGATTCCGACCATGACTGGACCATCGACAACCTGAAAACCGAATGTACCTGCCTGGTCGCCGTGGACAAGGTTACCGATATCGTCCCCGCCGGAAAACAAATCTCCATTCCCTTTGAATTCACCGCTCCGGACATCGTCGGCCACTATTCGAAAACGATATCGTTGACCGCAGGCGAAAAAACATGGGAGACGCAAATGACGGCTCGTATCGCACTTCCTCTTGACGTGAAACCGGAGTCGCTGACATTCTCGACACGGGAAGGAATCAACGAACAAACGATCACGGTTCATAACGAGGGATCGACACCGGTCCGCTTGCTCTACGCCACCGTTTCACCGCCGGGTTGCCAGGTCAAAATCGGGAACGCCCCGATTCCGCCCGGAGGGGGACTTTCGCTCCCCGTCGTCCGACTCGACTCACGGACCGACCGGACGATCATGATCACGATCAGCACTAACCACCGTCAACAAAAGACGTTGCGTATTCCGATCAACATCGCCGAGTAGCACCCGAAAATTCTGAAAATTGGGATAATTTTCCCTATTGACAAATATTTCACGATGATTGAAAATTGTTTCGTGGAGTAATGTTCAATTTGTGCGAATATTTTCCGAGCATTTCGTCCATCGACGCTTTCGTCAGACGCGTTTTCCCGCCGACCCGATTGTTCTTGAAACCATTGGCAGACAAACGATACCGCCCAAACAAGGAGACGTCATGAAAAGACTACTAAACGTACTTATTTTAGCGACGGTGATTGTCCTTTATGGTTTCGCGGGATTCCTTCCGGCGCAGGATACTAAAAAAACCAAGCCGTCGGGCGAAAAGAAACAGGCGGAAACTTCCCGTGTCGATCTCAAGACACAAACGCTTGTGGGTAAAAAACTCGCGAAGGTCGAAAACGGTGCGAACGGCAAAAAGGTCTATCATTATACCTACCGTGTCCAGGCCAAAGCGACCGAAAAAGAGATGCCTCGCTATACGGTCGACCCGCAGTACAACGTTTCTTACAAACAGGAAGGCTTTCAAGAGGGAGATTCCGTTACGCTCGTGTCGACGAACGGCGAGTCGGCGACCGATTCGCCAATTTGGGTTTACGACGTCGCCTACACCGGCAGCGGAACGCGTTCGCTCACGTTCGAAACGTCCGGCAGCATGATGGTCGCCTCGTTCGCTGCTGCCAATGCCGAAACCGATCCGGACGATCCGAGTTGTCATTGCAAGACATGCAGGCACTACGACGCCAGTTTATGTACGCCCGCTTGCCGTTGTTGTTGTACGACGGACGACGCCTATTGCAATTGCCTCGGTTGCCAACTGCAGCAGCCGAGATGCTTTTCCTGTCCAGAGGGGTGCCGTTGCGACCACTGCATTTGCAGTTGCGACGGTTGCATGACCTCCAAACCGCGATGCCTGGCTTGTCCCGTCGGCTGCACTTGCGATCATTGTCGCTGCCAATGCGAGGCCAGTATCGACCATCTCGGTCGATGCGGTTGCGCCGCCTGCAGGCATTCGGCTTCCACTTGCGAGTGTGAATGCCATAACAGTTGCCCGTAGGTCGGTGTCAACTCGTCGGCAAGGATGCATCGCGTTCGTTTTTCTTCAATCAACAAGGCGGGATCATGTCACAGTCCAAGAAAGAACGCAAGCGAAAGGCTCGGAGCAACCGTTTGGTCGTCGAACCGATCAAACCGGCGTCGTCCCAACGGTTGATCTTGCCGATCGTCTTCGGAATAGTGGCCGTCATTGCGCTGGGAATCGTTTTCTCCGCTGATTCCCTCGCCGACGCCCTCCTCGGCGCTCACTATGTACCGGTCTCACAAGCCATCTCGACGCCTGCGGAGTCGGGGGTCGACGGTTCGGTTCGAAAAGTCGGGAAAACGTATACGTCTTTCGGCGAGTTGGAAACGATCACCTGCTTCGACGGAAACGGTGGCGTCGTCAATCAAGTCTTTTTTGAATACGACGCCAACCGCAAACTTCACCGGATGTATCAGTCGTTCGATGGAACGGTTCTGCCGAATGCAACGCCATGTCTTGAG
>JAVBPI010000247.1:0-24405 GCA_031549705.1 Thermoguttaceae bacterium | reverse complement strand
ATACAGCAGCGCCGCCAGCACCAACACGGACAGCGCGAACACCCAGATCATGTAGTTGCGCAGCCCAACCGCGTTGGCCAGCACCTGGGCCATCGGCACGCTGACCGCCACCGACCAGGGCTTGGTGTCCTCGCTGAACTGGATCGGCGCGTACACGGTGTAGTAGTCGCTCGCGCTGGATATATACATCTCGCCGCGCGCAATGGCGGCCTTTGCGGCGGGGTCCGAGACCTCGCGGGTCAGCTGCTCCGTGTCCGGATGGGCCACGATCACGCCGCTATTGGAGAAGATCTGTGTGAACCCGCCCTGGCCGTCCGCGTTCACCTCGGACACCATCTGCTGCAGCTTGTCGAGCACGATGTCGGAGGAAATAATGCCGACGAACTTTCCGTCGTGCAGAATCGGAAAGATCAAGCTCGCCAGAATCACCTCACGATCCTGCAAGTGATACGGATACGGGTCGGGACTGTATTCCGTCAGCGTCCGTTTCGGCTCGATGTACCAGTTCTCCGTGTCGATGGCAGGGAGCGGCTCGACTTCGATGTTCGTTCCGAGTTTGTTCCAGTAGGGAGCGTAACGTCCGGTTTCGTCGTAGGTCGGTTTCTCCCCGGCGTACTCCTTGTCCTTGCCGTCCAAGGCGTTCGGATCGTAAGCGATGCAAAACGCCGTGATGTACTCCTTTTTCGCCAAGGCGTTTTTCAGGATGTCGTTCATCATCTTGCGGTCGGTGAGCCCCAAATTCTTGAGCGTCTCGAAGACCGTGGAGAGCGTCTCCGCCGTGATGCGGGCTCCCTGCAATTCGGCCCGAATCTCGTTTTGGTACTTTTCGGCCGTTTCCTGGGCGAGCGCGAAGGCGTTTTTCTTCGCCATCTCGTAGGTTCGGTAGGAAACGATCGTCGTCAACATGGCGAAACAAACGATCACGACCCCTGTAACCAGAAAGAACAGTTTCGTACGGAGGCTGATATTGGCAGGCATGGTGCTTTTAAAAGAATACCCCCGTTTAGCCCGCGAACCAAAGGTTGCGGCGCATCGCGGTAGATAAAAATGATCATATATCCGAAACGCCGACTCGTCAACAAGTTTTTTTGCAGTTTGAACGATTCCTTGTCAATCACCCCCCTGATGCGGTAAAACCGCTCACAACGACTGAAGGAAGCGTTCATATCCTTTGTCGAGTTCCATAAAAGAACGGTCAGTCAATCGCGGCAGCGAATCGGGGCGGTCCGTTCCGGCGTAAATCAGCCGCAGGAGTTGGATCACGGCGTCGCGATAGCGTCCGTCGTCGGTGAGCATCAGAAAATGGGTCATTCCTGCTGACTGCGAGTAGAGCTTCTGGATTTCCGGGTCGGTCTGAAAAGCGACCAGCCCCATTTTGACGAGCGTTTCGAACGGAATGTAAAACCGACCTTCGTTTTTGTGCTTCTTTGCGGCGTAAAGTCGAATATCCTCGGAATCGCCGACGATGTAATGGTTTCCGTCTTTTCGGATCGTTTCCATGAACATCGCAATTCCTTCGACGAGCCAAAAATTACCGGTCGCTCCCGGTGTTTTGGACGTTAGCCGCGTTTCCTGGAACAGTTGGTGCGTCCCTTCGTGATAGAGCGTTTTGTGGATGTACTCCGCGACATCCGGCGACATGGAGGGGTCGACCGGGAAAAAATGGGAAATCCGCTTCATCGGATCGTAGAATCCGCCCGACATGGCGATACTCGGAACGTCGTCCTGCAGATTCAACACATAATCGTTTTTGTCACGGTAGAGCCGAACCTGATGCCGCGGCGGCGTCCCTCCGGAAGACGTTCCCCGAAACAGTTTCGAAAGCGTTTCGTCTGAAAGCTGGAATCGGAAAAACAGCAATTTCCAAGCCCGATAGAGGTTTTCGAGCCGCCGACCATGCCGGACCCCGACTTCCAAACCATGGTTCGTCAAAAGCTGGTAATGCTCGGTGTCGATCAGCCAGCCGTTGGCGATTTTCGCATGGATTTTCGCGTCTTCTTCGGAAGAAACCCAACGATTCGGCTTGACGAACCGCTCCCCTTTTTCGTAACGATCGACGTGTTCCTTCGGAATCCACCCGAAGACGGGATGGTCGACGAATCCTTTTTGCAGGCGGTCGATTTCCCAGGCGGTTCGCCAGGTATTTTCGTACAAACGGAAACCGAGGAGCGTTCGAACCCCTTCATGGTCCGGATTTGCTTCGATCGCGGCGATGGCAAGTTGCATCGCGAGATTGCCGCGATTTTTCGTCGCCGCCTGTTTTGCCCGCTGAAACTGTTCTTCGGCGTATTTCGTGCGGATATCCGTCAAGACAGGTTCCCAAGCCGACACGCCGAATTCCACCGGAAGGGCGGGAAGATAGAGGCGATCCGGCGACGAAAGCGGGAGCACCAGCCGGAACCGTTTCGCTTGCTCGGCGTTTCCGTCGCCGTCGGCGAGTGTTGCCAAGCGTTCGATTTCCAGCCGGAACATCGCCGCCGCTTTTTTTGCGTCGGAAATCAGTTCGTCCGGTTCCGCCGCGCCGACGGCCGCACATAGAAGAAACGCGGCCCAACAGGACACGGCGATAATGAAACGATAATGCATCATGCAAGGGGAACGTCGTCTCAATGAGACGCACCGAAGGATGTCGGCGGCTCAAATTTACTTACCGAAGATTTTCTCTTCGAAGCTTTTCATCGCCTGTTGCATCACGGCGTTTTCGACCGCCTGTTTCGCTTGGTCGATGATGCTTCCGCCGCCGGCCGTCGCGGTTTGCGGCTGTTGCCCGCCGCCGAGAAGTTGGCCCAAAAGTCCTTGCGCATGGCTCATGAGATCTTCATGCGGCGGAGCGGTTTGCCCCCCTTGCGATTGATGATGCGCTTGCGCAAGGATTCCCCCCAACAGATTTTTCGCCTGGCTCATGACGTCTCCGCCTTGTTCCTCGTTCTCCTGATACGAGGCGGCTTGCTGTTGTTGCTGACCGCCGCCGAGCAGGTTTTGGAGCAGTCCTTGTGCTTTTTCGATCATTCCGCTCGATTGCGAATCGGAGCCCGACCTCAGTTCGCCGAGAACTTTTTGCGCGGCGGAAAGCAGGTTGCCGGAGTTGCCGTTGTCGCTGTTTCCTTGAAGTTGACCGGAGATGAACTGTTCACCCGCCTGGAGCAGCGACGACAGGGAGCTTCCGTCGATTTTGCCGCCGGTCAGTTTTTGAACCAAACCGATAGCCCCGGCTTCCAATTGTTGGGTCGCATCGTTGGTGTTGTCGTCCTGGTTGTTCATGGATTGGGATCGTGTCGTCATAAGTTGTTTTTCTGAGGAAAAGTAATTGAAATATCGGAACAATGAATCAAAGCTAAAAAAGTCTACCACACCTTGCGACAACATTCAACCCCGACTGTCCTCGGTAGACCTGCTCTCGTCGACGAAATGGTCGTTTGCGTATCCGATTTCCGTTACGTCGGCCCGGGCTGAGCGGACGCTCAATCAATGCGGTAAACCGACGAAACGAAAATCGAGACACTGTTTTGTCATTCACGGATGAACGCTCAGTGAGTCTCGCAAAGATGCTTTTCCAATTCGTCGAGAGAACGCCGAACAAAGCCCAATTCGTCGTCGTTCAACTCGGCGGCTCCGTAGCGAACCCGATAATAGGCGTCGATCACCGGAGCCGTCAGCGTCGGCCAAGCGGAGCGAAGGCTGAATTCCCGGGGGGTCTCCGCCGGTCGGCGTTCACTGCCGTACCGTCGTAAAATCCGTTCCATACGAACATAAAAATCGATCGTGATTCGCCGTCGTCGTTCCCGATCGGTTCTTTTTCGCAACAAGTTCCAAAGAAGTTTGGCGTAACGCCGTACTGAAAAGGCGATCACGATAACGGCGACGATCGGTCCAACCACCAACATCCAATCGACCGGTTTCCAACGTCCCTGCTTCGCGGCGGCGAACGCTTCCTGATAACGGCGGGGAATTTCCGCAACGACATCAGTCCAGAACCCGATATTGAACACCCGTTCCAAGACGAACTGCCAACCCTCTCGAAGTGGTTGATAAATGGTCGTCGCCTGTTTGGAGGTGTCCATGTTCAAGACATATTCACCCCAGATCGTCTGGATCCAATGGGAAAAGTCGGTCAAGCTGAACGAGACGCTGTTCAGGAAGGTCGGCGCGGCGGTGTCCGGTGTCGGGTCGAGCCTCAGCCAAGCTCCGCGGCGCCACCAGATGCTGTAAGGCCCTTGCAGGCGATCTTGCAAGACGGTGGGAGGGAGATGAACTTCGACCCAGGTATGCGCATCGGATTGCCGAACATAAAATTCGCGGCCGCCCATCGTTTTCGCCAAGGTCTTGAAGCCGACGACGACCCGGCTTTCGATCTCGACGCTTCGAAGCATCAGGGCCAATGCTCCGGCGAAATACTCGCAGTGTCCGACCGGATTGTTCCGGATGAAGTCTTCGAGCGGATCCGTTCCCGCGGCGCGAACCGTTCCGCCGAGCTTGTACCTGAATTTATCGTCCGAAAAAAAGCGGTGTTCCATGTTGCGGGCGCGGCCGACGATATCGGACTTCACGAGATTCGATTCGGCGTCCCATTGTTTCGCCATCGCCGTCAGTGTTTCGAGGCCGGACTCCGGAATTCGCAGCAGATTCTCACGCCGGACGATTTCGACGCACGGCGTGAAATCGAGTTGTTCTCCGTTACGAAAAGCCGTCGAGTAAACGGAGATCTTTCCTTCGTCCCCGCGGATCGCGCTCTCTTCGACGCGGCCGCCGAGATATCGCAACGCAAACGAATCGCGGTCCTCCTCCTTGTGCGGCATCCGGAAGAACGGCCAAGGCGAGAAGAAGACTTTCGAGCTGAGCGGCTGAACTCTCATGGCGAGCTTGACGAGGTCCGTGTTTTCTTCGAAATACATTTCGCCGACACGTTCCTGCGTCACGACCATGCCGGGTTGCAGATTTTCCGCATTGCCCCATCCTTTCCCGTCTTCGTTTTCCAGAGGAGGGGTCGCTTCGAGGACGGGCGAAAACCGTCCCCGGCTGATTTGCATGGAGGAGGGCTGGGCCGTCCATGTCCCATTTTCGTAACGATCGAGAACGACGCCGCGAAGATAGACGAACCGGTCTTCCATCGTTTCGTACGGAACGGTCTCTTCCGCCCAGCGTCGGCCGCTGCCGCGCAAGTCGGGGTCGTCATGAAGTTTGGAACATTGGATCGCCATGACTTCGCGGTAATAGGGAATCACGGTGCCGAGCGAGCCGAGACGGACTTCTTCCGTGAAGCCGACGGTATTGACCGGCGGCATGTAGTTCGCCTGCCAATTATTGTGTCCGAAAACGAATTCGAACTCGTACATGCTGATCTTGCCGATCCGCGGAATAAGACAGAAAAGAATCACGCCGAAGAACATCGACACGATCATGCCGCCGACGAGAAGTTTCTGCAACTCCCATTTCCCCCCTTCCAAGCCGTTCGGGTGAAGCGTTCCGGCCGAAAAACCGGGGCGTTCCCGCAGAAGAGGAAAGCGGACTTCCGCCGCGGTTTTCTGTTTTCGGCGTCGCCAGCGGAACGGTCGGGAGGTCGTGGGGACAGCGACCAATTTTCGTTCTGCCGGCGCTTCGGAAACCGGCGTCGTGTCGTCCCAAAGCGCATTGTGCCACGGTTTTTTTTCCAAGGCGGTCGGCGACGTCGTCACGGTTTCCCAGTGTCCCGAATCGGTGACGGATTCCGCCGGAAAGACGGCGAAGAGCGCCCGAAGCCGCTCCATGAACGTTTTGTCTCCCTCGAAGACCTCTTCCTTGTTCGTTTTTTCGAACGTAAACACGAGCGACAACGGGCCGGTAATAAGCGTGATGAGCGCGATGCGGGCGAGTTTCCAACTGTCCTGACGATCCTGGAGTTCGTTCCGGACCGCTTCCCAAAACGTGCTTACGAACGAATGACGCCGGAAATAGGAGTTCTCCTTTTCAAGAAAAATCAGGAGGAAGACAAGCAGTCCGGAAAAAACGTACACCAAAAGGAGCAGCCCGAAAACCATGCTCTGCTGGAAGACCGTGGCGACGACGACTTCCAAGAGCGAGATCAGGAGAATCTGCCAACAGAACCGGGGCGCCTTTTCGCGGAACATGAGGACCATTTCGACGAAAACGAGCACCCGGGCAATCGACAGCGCGAGGTCCTCGCCGCGATTGCGGAGGATGTCCCCCATCGTGAAAAAAACGATGAGCAACACGATGGCGTTGACGGTCCAGTCGCCAAGCCGGATCCAGCGGCGAAAATCGGTAACGTAAAGACTGACGATCGCCGTGAAAAACATCGCCAGCGGCAGTCCGGCGTCGTTCTGGCCGAGTCCCAGCATGAACGCTGAAAGACAGGTGATGAACGCCAACATGATCGCGATGCCGTACTGAAGTCGCATAAGTTTTGACGCTTCCCGCCGGTCCCGATTGGCGGTGCGGGATGTTTTTGTGATAAAGTGAACCGACAACCGTATTCATTGTATCATCCGGACACAAAATCGGAAGCGTTCTCCCGGTTTCCTGACCGTTCACCCCAAAGCGACGTCGAGTGTCATCATGATCGCGAAACCGATGAGGGCTCCGACGGTTCCGGCGTCACTGTGCCGAATTTCGCGGGAAGTAGGGATCAGTTCCTCGACGACGACGTAAATCATCGCTCCGGCAGCGAACGCCAACGCAAAGGGGAGAATCGGCGTGATCACCGTGACGATCATCACGCCGACCACGGCGGCAATCGGCTCGACCAAACCGGAAAGCGAACCGTACATGAAGCACTTCCATCGCGAAAGCCCTTCCCGCCGCAAGGGGAGCGAAATCGCGGCACCTTCCGGAATGTCCTGAATCGCAATGCCGATTGCAAGCGATGTCGCCGCCATGAGCGTCGTGGTGTCCAATCCGGCGGCGATGGCTCCGAACGCCACGCCGATCGCCAACCCCTCTGGAATGTTGTGGAGTGTAATCGCGAAAACAAGCAACGCGCTGCGGCGCCAACCGGTTTGGATTCCTTCCGGCGAGTTCCCGTCCCCCGGATGAAGATGCGGCAGTATTTTATCGAGCCCCCACAAAAAAGCGCCGCCGCCGAGGAAACCAAGCAGCGGAGGGAACCACGGCAACCAACCGAGTTCTCGGCTCATGGCAATACTCGGCGCCAGGAGCGACCAGAAACTGGCGGAGATCATCACGCCGGAAGCGAAACCGAGCATCGCATCCATGGTCGTTCGGTTGAATTCCTTAAAAAAGAAAACGACCGCCGCACCGCCGGAAGTCGCGATCCACGCCGCCATCGAGGCGCAGAAAGTACAAAGAATGAGTTTGGTGTCCATGAAGATCAAACGTGAAAATAACAAAAGCCCCGTTTGGCGCAGGCGACTTCGACGCTCCGGCCAAACGGGGGAAAGGTTTCGTGCGGTAACCATATCGTCCCCTCTCCCGAGGGAGAGGGAAGGAAAAACAAACACTCTCCAGTCCGAAAACAATCCTACGGAGCGTTTTCGACTTCCGGGGCTGACGTTTCTTCCGGCTTTGTCAAGCGGATCATCGTCTTTTGCACGGTTTCCGTGTCGCTGTAGTGAATCAGCAGTGGAACGGATTCCTGCGTCAAATTCCACAATCCGCATTCCATCACGGTCTTGTCATCGTCGGCGAATCGGAAGGCGACCCGTTGCGATTTCGAATCGACCGCTCCGACGACCGCCTGGGATTGGCCGGTTGCTTCGTTGACGTAGTTGCCGCGAATCTCCCCTTTCTTGTTGGTCGCCACCTGCAACACCTTGCCGCTTTCCTTCTTCGACAAGTCGTCGAGGATCGCGAAGGTGCCCATCGGCAACCAATCCTGTTCCTCCGGAGCGGGTTTGGCCACGGTTTGTCGAACTTCGGCGGTTGCCTCGTCATTTTGCGGCGGCGCCAAAACCGGAGCGTTCGGCTCGTTCTGAACGACGACCACTTGCTGCGGCGGCACGACTTCCACCGTCTGCGAGACCGGAATGTACTGCACGGAGTTCGCCAATGCCAGCGCTTGGGCGTAGTAATCCGCGGCGGTGACGTACGGAACGCCGTTGACGTAAACCATGTTTCCTCGATACACGACATTGTTTCCGTAATAATACGGGTAGTACGGACACGAGTCGACAACGGAATTGACAACCATCCCGGTGAAAAATCCGGCACCGTACCAACTCCAAGTATCGTACCACGACGGTCGGTACCACCAACGGTAGGACGGAATGTACGCCGGCGGACGCCAACAATACGGATTGTTCCGATACCAATCGCCGGTCCAATAGCGGTCGTAACCACGGAAACCATAGCGAACATCGTTGATCGTTCGATGGGACGGAATCACATACCGGGGATTGTATCGGCCGTCATGCCGAACGTATCCCGGTCCTCCGTGCGGTCCTCCCTGCGGCCCCGGTCGGTGATCGCCGAAGTAGTCCCCTCCACGACGTGGGCCTGCGCCGGAATCCATTCCCGGACGTCGACCAGGATCATGTTTCCAATCGGAACCACGATCAGGGCCATGACCGCCACGATTCACCATTTCCGAACCTCTCGGACCACCTGCATTCCCTGGGCCGCGATCTCGTCCACCACCATCACCAATTGCCGGACGCTGTGTCGAACCCGGAGTTCCGGGCCGGTCGCCGCCGATGGTCGGCCTGTTGATTGGTCGTTGATCTCGTCCACCACCATCACCGATTGCCGGACGTTGCGTCGAACCCGGAGTTCCGGGCCGGTCGCCACCAATGGTCGGCCTGTTGATGATTCGTCCCTCAAGTCCGGCGTTGGGGCGTTCCGAACCACCACGATTCACCGTTTCCGGACCTCGGGGAGTTCCCGAATTGACCGCTCCGCGATCCCGCCCACCACCGTCGCCGATCGTCGGACGTTGCGGTGAAGCCGTGGTTCCGGGGCGATCGCCGCCAACGGTCGGTCTGTTGATCGGTGCTCTGCCGGGATTGCCGATTTGCGGAACCGCGCTGCCGATTCGATCCGAAAGGGAAGACGGCTGCTGTCCACGAAACACTTGTTGCGGTTGCGCAACGGAAGGATTCGAGCTGCGTGGCTGCGAAACAACAGGTTGCCGCGATACTGACGGAACCTTGAATTCAGGTCGGGAAGCCGACGGAACGCTAAAGTTCGGTCGGGAAACCGACGGGCTCGGTGCACTGAAGTTTGGACGGGAGACCGACGGAGCGCTGAAACTCGGACGGCTTCCGCCTCCCGACGGAGCACTGAAGCTCGGACGGGAGACCGACGGAGCGCTGAAACTCGGACGTCCTCCGCCTCCCGACGGAGCGCTGAAACTCGGACGTCCTCCACCTCCCGACGGAGCGCTGAAACTCGGACGCCCTCCGCCTCCCGACGGAGCGCTAAAGCTCGGACGTCCTCCGCCTCCTCCGCTTGGTCCGCGCCCTCCCCCGTCGCGTCCTCCACCTCGTTGGGCGAACACGTACTCCGGGAGAGCCAGACCGAGCAAGGCTACGACAAGAAGACAAAAGGTCCCCTTGAAAATGACATGTTTCGTTTTCATACCCCCCTCCTTTCGGATGAAGAAGTCAATTTTAGTTATTTCCCACATCCTACTTATAGTTAATTATATGCGAAAAGCGACAAAAAAGGAGAAGTTTTACAGGAAATGTGCCGATGCGGCCGGGCACTACCAATCTGCACTGACCTTTGGGGGCTGGTTTGGTTCTTCAGGGGAATTGCAACGTCGGTTTATTGGCAGCGCCCGGTTTGTCGGGCTCGTTGGGTTGAAAGCCGGAGCACCGGCTTCGCTTCCAACAACCATTCGGACGTTGCAATCTTCGTGTTGGTTTTACCTGACGGTTGACTTTGCGGTTCGGGTTTGCAACAATACATGGTACTACGTCGTCGAATGGTCGACGGCACACTAAAGTATATCATTTGTTCTGTTTTTCTCCATGGACCGTCGTTTATTTTTGCAGTCGGCGGCATTCGGATCCGCGTTGCCGCTTGTTTTGGGCGGCACGTCGACCTTTGCCGCAGAACCCCAGTCCACCGCTCAACCTTCTTCCCCCAAAGCTCCATCCATGAAAATCGTCATCGCCGCTGACCCGTTCGCCGTCGCCCTGAAAGACGCCATTCTCGCCCATCTCAAGGAAAAAGGACACGACGTCGTCGATGTCGGCGCGACCGCCGGAAAAGAAATTCCGTACTACGACAGCGCTCCCGTCGCCTCGAAGATGCTCCAGGACGGCAAAGTGGAACGCGCGATTCTTCTCTGCGGCAGCGGCATGGGAATGTCCGTGATTGCCAATCGATTCAAGGGTGTCGTCGCGTCCGTCGTCGAATCGGTCTTCGCCGCCAAAATGTGCCGCTCGATCAACAACGCCAACGCCCTCTGTCTCGGTTCGATGATTTGGGGGGAATGGATGGCCAAGGAAGCCGTCGACGTTTTCCTCGCCACGAAGTTCACCGAAGGACTCGAAGGAATCGCCGATTTCCTCAAAGACGCCGAAAAGAAAGTCGAAGCCATCAGACCGTAATTTTTTGCAACATCAATCTCAACGAGCCGGAACCTGCGGTCCCGGTTATAGACTCATGCCAAAGCACCTGACATTATCGTTTCTTTTCGTTTTCTGTGCGTTTTCGATGTTCGCCGTGGCGGACGACGCTTTCGTGCCGCTGTTCAACGGCAAGGACCTGACCGGTTGGGTCCAACGGGGCGGCGACGCGAAATACCATATTGACGGCGACTGTATCGTCGGCGTCGTCAACGACGAAAGTCGCAACACGTTTCTCTGTACCGAAAAAGAGTACGAGAATTTCATTCTCAAGCTCGAATTCAAATTCGATCAAAAATTCAATTCCGGCGTCCAGTTTCGCAGCAAAGCGCGACAGGAAGGGGACCGCCAGCGGGTCTACGGATACCAATGCGAAATGGAATCAGGCGGCATGACCGCCGCGATTTATGACGAAGGCCGCCGCGGCCGCTGGCTCAACGTCGTAACCGACGAGTTCCGTGAATCGACGAAAAAACCGTTCAAACAGGACGATTGGAACGAACTCGAAATCCAGTGTGTCGGGCCGTCGATCCGTACTTGGCTCAACGGCGAGCCCGTCACGGATATTTTCGACACGATGACCGAAAGCGGATTCGTCGGACTCCAAGTCCACGCCGCGAAAACCCCGGGGCAGGTCCGTTGGCGGAACATCAAGATCCAGGAACTCGCTGCAACGCCGTGGAAGCCGTTCTTCGTGGACAAACAATTCGTCGACCTCGAAGTCAAGCCGTGCGCCAAGTGGGAGTTCGCCGACGATGGAAGTGTTCACGCTACGTCGACCAAAGACGAAAAACGGGACGGAATGGTTCTCTCCAAGGAAGAGTACGAAAATTTCGCCGTCCGGGTCACGTTCAAGCGGGTCATGGGGAACAGCGGCATGTATTTCCGTGCGGAAGAGATTCCGGCGAATCATTGGACGTGCGGTTTCCAAGCGGAAATCGACGGAACCGCAATGTGCGGCGGACTTTGGGAAGTCGGCGGCGGTTCGAGCAAGGGACGCGGCTGGTTTTTCAAACCGACGGAAGAAAATATCAAGAATTTCAAAATGGACGAATGGAACACGCTGAGCGCCGTCGCCGTCGGAGATCGAATCAACACGATCTTGAACGGTACGCAGATCGTCGACGTCGTCGATCCGCTCTGCATGAAAAAGGGGAAGACCGCGCTGCAACTTCACGGCGGGTCCGACATGGATTATTGGTTCAAAAATTACGAAATCATGCCGCTCCCGAAAGACGCCGTGGAAATGATCGTTCGTTAAGCTCACTACGAGCCGGAGCCGGAACCTGAAGTCCCGGAGAACAGGGATAGCCCCAACATTCCGGGACCGCAGGTCCCGGCTCTTGTGCTTGTTGCGATCTTGAACGAGAGCAACCTTGAAATTCTCGCCGTCCATGGTAAAATGGTGGGATCGGTAAGGACGGCGATTCTCTTTTCATAGGACGGCGACAACTATGGTCCGCGATCAGGACAAAGCGGTCTCTCGGCAGATCGACGAAATTTGCGACGAGTTCGAAAACGCATGGAAAAACGGCCACCCGTTGCGGATCGAAGACTGTCTCGCGCAAGTCGACAAGGAGCACGAAGCGGCCTTGCTGCGTGAACTTCTCGAAATTGAAATCTCGTTGCACGACCGTGATTTGGACGACGGAAACAATCCGAATCAAACGCTTCTTTTCACGTCGACCGCCTATCGGAGCCGTTTTCCCGAACATGGCGAATTGGTCGATTCGATCATCAAACGGCTGACCAAGCAAAAGCAGATCGGCGACTACGAAATCATCGGCGAGCTTGGACACGGCGGCATGGGGGTCGTTTACAAAGCCCGGCAGCGGCTCCTCAACCAAATTGTCGCGATCAAGGTCTTGCCGCAGTCGCTCCTGAACGAGCCGCAGGCGGTCGGCCGCTTTCGCCGTGAAATGCAGCTCATCGGCGGGCTCAACCATCCGAACATCGTCCGCGCCCTCAACGCCGGCGAAGCGGACGGAACGCAATACCTCGTCATGGAATTCGTCGACGGGATCAACTTGCAGAAGCTGGGCGACATGGGCGAGGAAAAGAACAAAAAGAATTCTTCTTCACGCATCACGAACCACGAATCGCGAACCACGTCTCGCATCCCCCTTGCCGCCGTTTGTGAAATCATCCGCCAAGCAGCGCTTGGGTTGCAGCATGCTCACGAATTCGGACTTGTTCACCGCGACATCAAACCGGCGAACCTGATGGTCGACAAGAGCGGCACCGTCAAGATTCTCGACCTCGGACTGGGAAAATTTCTCTCCGAACACCGTCCAGCCGACGACATCCAGTCGCTGACGAAGATCGGTACCACCATGGGAACGATCGATTACATTTCACCGGAACAGTGTGAAAACGCCGGGAACGTCGATATTCGTGCGGATATTTACAGCCTCGGCTGCACGTTCTACTTTTTGGCGACCGGCCATGCGCCGTACTCCGATTCCCGTTTCGACTCGACACGCAAGAAATTGATGGCCCATATCGTCGGCGACATCCCGTCGCTCACGGCGAATGTTCCAGAGGCGGGGGGCGTCCTCGAAAAAATCTTCAACAAGACGTTGGCCAAGGAACCGGAGGAACGCTTTCAGACGCCGCTCGAACTCGCGCAGGCCCTCCAGCCGTTTTCGGACGAAAACGTCCTGCTCGATTACGTCGACGCCTGGCGGAGCGAACACGGCATGGATTCCGGAACGAAATCATCGACGCGTCCTCACAGCAGCCGCCTTGCGACGAACCTGACCGACAACCCGTACGAAATCAGGAAATCGAAACGGATTTTTTGGAGCGTCGTGATTTCGTCGGTCGTCGCCGGACTCGGCATCGGGATTTCGTTGCCGTTTTTCCTCGGGTCCCGTCCGACGGGCCCCTCGGGCGCCGTCGTCTCCACGCAACAGAATCCCGTGACGGACGTTCTCGCCGACGCCCGGACGAATCTCCCCCTGTTGCCGGGCTTGAACGGGCGCTGGTGGTTCGATGAAATTCCGTGGTATCTTCCCGCCGTCCGGAGTATTCTTGCGCAAAAATTGTCGGCGGCGACGGATCCGAAAACCGTGCTCGGCGACGAACCGGAAAAGTATTTCGATCCGAACGCCTCGGCCGTCGACGCCTGGCTCTGGACTGTCGTTTCGAAATACTCCGCCGAACTGACGCCGACGCAACGAAAACTCGTCGACTCGCTCAAAACGCTTTCGGAAACCTGCTTCGACAATACGGCGACGGAAAAAGCCGTTTTCGGAGCATTGACGCAATTGGTTGCCGACCATTCGGCGGAAACTCCCTGGCTCGCGGTCGATCAGCATGCCAGAGCGATTCTCGAACACCGCCTCGCCCTGCTCAAAGAGCAAAAGGAACTCGCCGCCAAGGCGATGAAATCGTATCGAACGGCCCTCGAACTTTATCGCAACGAAATCGACGCCGCCGGTGAAGGATCGAAAATCGCCGAACAATTGCGGCCGATGGAGTTCCTTTGCCTTGCGGATACCGCCCGGCTGGAATACCTGGCGAGCGGCGATTATGCCAAGGCAAACGCGGATTACGACGCTGTTTCCTCGTCGCGAAAACAAGGAGAACGCTTCGGTCCCCTTTTTACCAGCGAACTTCGCGCAACACATGGCGCACTCCGTGCCGAATGGGGACAATTCGACGATTCGTTGTTCACACGAGCGGCGGAATCGCTCAAAAAATCCAAAGCGAAGGACGACCATCCGCTTGGCGCTTATGTCGCGGAACGGTACGCCTGGAGTCTCATCGATCAATGGAAGATCAAGGAAGCGGGGGAGCAGTTTCAGACGGCGCTCCTGATTCGGCAGTCGAATCAGATGAAATCGAAAAATCCGTTCGCCTCGATTTACGTCTATCACGACCAGCACGGCCTGGCGATGACGTATCGTTATCGCGGCAACACGCAGGCGGCGATCGACGAATACCGCCGAACGCTCGGCCAGATCGACAAGGAGCTCGACGATTTCCGTACGTCTCCCGACAGTTTTTCGTCTCGGGGAATGCAATATCGGGAAAGCCTTCGTGAACGAGCCGCCAACACGCGCGAACGCCTTGCGGATTGCACCCTGTACGGCGGCGCGGCGACCGGCGCCGAACAGGGAAAGTTGACCGAGGCGGCAAAACAGTACGCCGAAGCCGCTGAGCTCTACGACAGCGGCGCTCCGGAACAGGTCATGCTTGCGAAGCAGGCCATCGTTTTGCTTCTTTCCGGCGACGTCGCTCAAGGGCAGAAGATTCTCGACAAGCTCAACAGCGACGAACGGAACAAGAAAGACCTTGGATTCGGTAATCGTGAACGTACGAAATTGATCCTCCAACTGTCGAACGCCGTCCTCGCCGTCCAAAAAGGAATCGATGACAAGCCCAATGAAGGCTTGGAGCATCTTCGACTCTTTCTCCGCCGCTTCGATTCGTTGAGCGGTGCCGGAATCGAAGGAACCCGCCGCGAGAATCTCGAAATGCGAATGTTCTGCGCGGAATACTTGCTTGATTATTCGCTGGACCGTAACGATATCGGGACGGCGAACAGCGATGTTGCGTTCCTGTATCCGCCGCTCGGCATTTTCATCAATAAACCGGAAACGCGCCCGTTCATCCGGCGACTGGTCGATCTCGTCATCAAACTGAATGCGTTGGCGTTCGAAAAAGATAACGAACAGAAACACCTCGGCCAAATCGTCAAATCGATCAAACAGCTTCGAGGACCGGGCCGGCCGATCACCGCCTCGGAACTATCCGACGATCTCGCGACGGTCGTTTCGTTTTATCTCACCGAGGAACCCGCGGACGGTTTCGTCGTCTTTTTCCCGCAAGACGGTCGTCCGGCGTCGTTGTACCGTTTGCCGCTGACACGACAGATGGTCAAAAACGCGTCGAAAAAGAATCAAAAACCGTACGAATTGGACGCAAAGCTTTGCGAAGCGATCAATGCCGAAAAGCAAGCGGGACGTCCGATCGTCGTTTCCTGGGACGATACCGTCAGTTGGGCACATCCCGAAGACGCAATCACCGACGCCGATTGGCCGTTCAAAGAACCGCCGTGAAGCGTATCGTCAAACGATTCAAGTGGGCGAGCTTCCCGTCCGATGGCACGACGGGTGTAGGAACAAAACTGCTGAGACTGCCGTGCGCAAGAAACCACGAAACAAAAAGTTCAACAAAATTGATCGAAAAAATGAAATCTCCTCTTTCCTTGCCATGCGGAAGTCGATAGAATAATGAAAACGTACCGGACATGTCGTTCGGTGCGAATCAGAACAATGCCAAGGAAGTCATCATGGCCAAGAAGCAAGAACCGAAGAAAGAAGAGAAGAAACCCGCCGCGAAGTCGGATGCGAAGCCTGCCGCCAAAGGCGGTTGCGGCTGCTCCAAGGGAGGCAAAAAATAACCTTCTTCGGTGAAGTAACGACAACGGCACAAGACGGCCTTAAGCCTTCTTGTGCCGTTTTTTTATGGTCCGCATTTGGACCATCCGGAGCATATGGAGGAGTACCGCCTTCGCCCCGGATCTTGATGATCGCCGTTACAAGAACTTGCCGCGACGATCCCACGAATCGATCATCTTGTCGAGTTGACTGCGTGTCAGGCCGACCGGATCGAAATGCGGTGACATGCTGTACACGTCTTTGTCTTTTTCCGTTTCGGGAATGTCCGTTCGGGTCGCCACGACTTCGTCCTGAAGGGCCGTCAACCATTCCGGCATTTCGAATCCGACTCCCATCGGCTCCTTGGCGAAGTTCTCGACTTGGGCGAGAAGCTCCTTGAACGCTGTTTTATCGGCGTTTTCGTCTTTCGCCTGTCGCACCGCCATGGAAACGAGACCGCACATCCGATCGACCTGGAGTGGTCGAATGAACCGTTCCTGCAATCGTTCATGAACGCTCGGCAACCACATTCCGTATTTTTCGCTAAGCCGGGTGTAATGCCGCAAGTGTTCTTCGGCGGCGCCGACACTTCGCTTCGCCACGGCCCGTTCCCAGAGGAGCGCGGCACCGTCGCATTTTGCCCGAATCATCGCGTCGTGAACCCAGTAGACCGGCTTGAGATTCCACGAAATCCGTTCGTATCCGGTCTGCACGCGGAGCATGTCGAGCAACATGTACAGCTTTTCGCCGTGATCCGAATGGGTTGTCGTGCTGTTGTAATCGACGTATTCCGAATAGTTTTCGGCGATCGACTCCAAAATGATTTCCAATTTGGAAACGGCTTCGTCCCACGCGATCTTTCCGGCGTGGAGATCATTCAGGAGGAGCGTCGCCATCTCGACTTCCCCTTCTTCCTGCTGGATCCGCATCAACGAACGGAGGTAGTTGTCGACTCCTTGGTGGAGCATCGCCCTCAGGTTGCCGAATCCCATGTACTGCTGCGTGAAAATATCTTTTCCGTAACGCTGGATGAACGACTTGATTTCGTCCCAATAAACCTTGTCGGCGATCGACTCGACGGGGGAAATCCGGATTTGCCGGCTATGGGAAAGCCAGTTCGTCAGGAGCAACTCGATGATCCGTTCCATGTAATCGACGAGCGCTTCGTCGGCCTCGTTTTCCTTGGCGGACGCTTTGAACTTCCATTTGGTGGACGAAAATGCGACACATTTCGTGATCGCCCGGGTCGCGGTTTCGACGAGGCGGTCGAATTCGGTGATCGCCCCCGGACTGACGGAGTTCAGCTCCTCCATCATTTGGATCGTGTCGAGCATCTGGAACGTTTCGGTGAGGTGCCCCATGTGGGGGGCGTACCCGAGCAGCCTCAGGATCGCTTGCTGGATGCAACGACAACGGACGATCGCCGCGGCGCTGCCGCCTCGGGATGTCGGAACGTACAGGATCGTTTCCTTGGAGAGGACGCGAAGCATCGGCGACCAGGATTTTCGGACGGCTTTGACGTCCTGCTGGAACACGGCGTGAAACACGCCGAGCACCGACTTGAGCCATGGGGCGGATTTTTCGTTCCAGGATTCCTTGCCGAGCACCGATTGCACGATCATCCTGGCGTCTTCGGATTCGACACAGGTCCAAATCACGCGGTCGAGCAGGATCTCCTTCATGCCGCGATGCCGATCGTATTCGAGCAGCGAGTCGGAGGTTCCCTTCGGTTCCGGAACCTTGTACGATTCGACTTTTTTGAGCAGGGTTTGCAACCCATCGGCGAAACACTCGATTTGTTTCGCCCAAACGCCGAGATTGGCGGAAATGGCGGCAGCGTCTTCCTCCGACGGATCACGGGTCGTCGACGTTTTTTCCGCGACGAATTTCCAGAGCTTCGCCATCGTGACGAGAAACGCCAGGCGGTCGCTGATCCGTTCGGTTTCTTCGGCGAGTGCGAAGTCGTCGTCCCCGTCACGGAACGACGGATTCGGAACTTCCATCATGGAATCGTCGACGCCGTCGTCGGTCGTGTCGTGGTAGGTGACATTTTCGTACGCCGCGCTGTAAAGGGACGATTCCTCGTCGTCCTCGTCGTCGGCGAATTCCGGACCGTCTTCGTAAGGGATCGGCTCGTCGTCCGATTCCTCCGATTTCGGTTTGTTTTTCTTTTTCGAATCTCGCTTTGCGCTTTTGCCGCCGGAATCGGGGGCGTCGCCGAACAAGTCGTCGCTCAGCTCGACATCGGGAACCCGCCAATACCGATCAGCGTTCGCTTCGACGTAATCGAAGAATTTTTTCGTCAGCTTCCAACACTCCAACGGTGTCAGCGGCGGTGTTTTCTTTGATTCCGTTACGGATTCATCGGCATCGTCGGATTCCTTCCAGAGCTGTTCCATCCAGCGGAGGGCGATCGAATGGAACGAATAATCCCCTTCGGTCAGCGGAATCGTTTCGGAATTGCTGAGCCAGTACATCATCAGCGCCATCGAAGCGACCGGATCGCGTTTGTCGAGCAACGCTTCGGCGAGGAGCACAAACGCCTTGGTCGACTTAAACCGTTCGACATGCCGGTTCCAAAACGCAACGTCTCCGGCGGCGGTTCCCGCTTTATGCCAGGCGGCCAAGGCGGTTGAAACCTTTGCGGCGGAGTCCCAGGCGTCTTCGCCGGAAAAGCTGTCGAGGCCGGAAACTTCGGTGCTTCCGAACTGGTCCCACCAACCGGCCAGATCGCTCATCTTGTCGGAGAGATCCGCTTGGAGGTCGCTGTTGCCGGCCGCCGCCGCTTCCTTTTGGAGCCGACTGTAAAGGTCGAAAATATCTTCAAGCAGGTTGATCAGCTCGTCGACACGGTGATCGTGGATCGCGTTCTCGACCGAATGAAACAGGCTGAATTGGGCGCCGAAGCCGAGAATCGTCCAAGGATCGACGATCGCACCGCAAGCGATTCCGTCACGAATATACTTTTCCATCGGCGGGAAGAGCGTCGCCGTTTCGTCGAGTTTGCCCCGGTCGATGAGGAAATGAGCTTGCGTAATCAGGCAGTCGACTTTCGTTAAAATTCGTGCGGAGGCGACGGAAATCACGTCGGTTTGGTGTTCCGCGGCTTCGAAATATCCCATCCGTGCGAAAATTCGGGCAAGGTGCATCCGCTGCAACTGGTCGGCCCGACGTTTGGCAAGCTGTTTGTTCAAATCCTGCCGACAGCCGCCGAACGGTTGGTGCAACCGTTTTCGTTCCGCTTCGATCCGCTCCTTCATTTTTTCGGGAATCTTTTCGACGATCTGGTCGTAGAAGCGGTCTCGATACGCCGCGATGATCGGCATCAGAGTCGTGAGCGACGTCTCCGAATCGTATGTTTGCGGCGTGTCTCCGCAGACGCCGGATCCCATGAGCATCGTTCCGACGAGGACGGCTCCCTCTTCGTAAAGGAGCTCGTCCTTGGGAATCACCGCGGCGTCCGATTCCCCCATGTAGGCGGTTTCCAAGCGTCGCATGATTCCGTCCAGCGTGACCTGGTGAACGATGAATCGATGGTAATACCCGTCGTTGCCGATGTTGTGCGGGTCCCAAATGCCGAAATGATAATTCGGCTTCCGATTGACCGGATGGTCGAAATCGTAGGCGCGGGGATCGATGACCAGTTCGTGGAATTTATCGAGCGCAAAACAGGCGTCGTACAGGATCGACGCATCGGTTTCACGGAAGATTTTCAGCGCCTGTTCGACGATGGCACGGTATTTTCCGTACGCCGTCCCGATTCCCGCGATATACAACGGTATCGGGGCTACCCATTCACGTTCGTTGGGTTCGTGTTTTTCCTCTCCTTCGAGGACGGGAATCGGTCGGTAACCGATGTAATCGTTGATCGCCGCGATGGTTCCCTTGACGATCCGTTCCGCTTCGGTCCACGGCGACCCCTGTTGGAGGACGTTTTCGAACACTTTTCCGAGGAAGAACGGGTTGAACAGGTGTTCGTCGGTCTGGTGAAACAGGAGATTTTCGTGAAACTTTCGATAACCGGGAAGAAATTCGTCGCGGATCAGTTTGATGATCAATCCGGCCTGATCGTCGGCGCGGAACGGTCCGCCTTCCTTGGAGAGCTTGTTCAGTTCCTCTCCGAGGATGTCGAGCACCTTGACCGCGGACGATTTCTCCTCTTGTTTTTTGGACTTTACCTCAACAACGTCGACGAACTCGAAGAGCGTGTTGAGCGCATGGAACACCTTCACATCCCGCGTTCCCGACGAGAAGTTGAGGTATCCGAGAATGTCCTTGATCGCTTGGAGCTGTTCCGCTCCCAAGGTTTTCTTTTTCATGTCGCTGTCGGAAGATGTTGGGCGAAAACCTCCCCATGCAAACACAAACCGGGACCACAGGTCCCGGCTCGTTTTTGTTGCATGCGTGCCTGATTAATACCGATAGTGGTTCGGCTTGTAGGGCCCTTCGACGGCGAGGTCGAGGTACGCCGCTTGCTTCGCCGTCAACGTCGTCAGTTTGACGCCGATCTGTTCGAGGTGCAATCGGGCGACTTCTTCGTCGAGGTGCTTCGGCAAAACATAGACGCCGATCGGATACTTTTCGTTTTCCGTCCAGAGCGCGATCTGGGCCAGCGTCTGGTTCGTAAACGAGTTCGACATCACGAACGAGGGGTGTCCCGTCGCGCAGCCGAGATTGACGAGGCGGCCTTCCGCCAACAGGATGATCGAGTGTCCGTCCGGATAGGTGTAACGGTCGACCAACGGCTTGATGTTGACCTTCTTGACTCCCGGCGTCCGTTCGAGTCCGGCGACGTCGATTTCCACGTCGAAGTGTCCGATGTTGCAGACGATCGCGTCGTTACGCATCTTCGCCATGTGGGACGCCATGATAATATCGCAGCAGCCTGTCGTTGTGACGAAAATATTTCCGAGCGGAGCGGCTTCGTCCATCGTCATGACTTGGTACCCTTCCATCGCGGCCTGCAAGGCGCAAATCGGGTCGATTTCCGTGACGATGACGCGGGCTCCGTACGACTTCATCGAATGGGCGCAACCTTTGCCGACGTCACCGTAACCGGCGACGACGACGACTTTTCCGGCGACCATCACGTCGGTCGCGCGCTTGATGCCGTCGGCGAGCGATTCACGGCAGCCATACAGGTTGTCGAACTTGCTCTTCGTCA
Organism: Thermoguttaceae bacterium; assembly: GCA_031549705.1. Classification (GTDB taxonomy): domain Bacteria; phylum Planctomycetota; class Planctomycetia; order Pirellulales; family Thermoguttaceae; genus WRKP01. The sequence continues at coordinate 3,328 of JAVBPI010000247.1, read as the reverse complement.
CGGAATCATTGACGTTGATCGCCGGAACCTTGAGTTCCCCCTTCTTGAACATATGGTAAAGACGGTGAACTCCCGTGGTCGTTTCCTCGGAGATTCCCTTGACCCCCTTCATGATTTCGGCGTATTCCGGTTTGTGGAGCAGAATCGTCAGGTCGCCGCCGTCGTCGAGGATCATGTTCAGCGGCTTGCCGTCGGGGAAAATGACGGTTTGTTCAAGGCACCAGTCGAATTCCTGATCGGTGAGCCCCTTCCAAGCGTAGACCGGAACACCGGTTGCGGCAATCGCGGCGGCGGCGTGATCCTGCGTCGAGAACTTGTTGCAACTGCTCCACGTCACTTCGGCGCCGAGAGCGGTCAGTGTTTCGATGAGAACCGCCGTTTGGATCGTCATATGGAGGCAACCGGCGATGCGAGCACCTTTGAGCGGCTTCGACGCGCCGTATTTTTTCCGTAGCGCCATCAAGCCGGGCATCTCGTTTTCGGCGAGTTGGATTTCTTTCCGGCCCCAATCGGCGAGGCTCATGTCGGCGACTTTGTACGGCAGCTTCGATTTTTCAATGGTCACGGTAGGATCCTCCGTAATAAGGTAATATTATCGATATTGTAAAGTTCCGCTTGAAACCGTTTTGCGGATTTTAACATCTTTTTCCCAGTGGAGTAAGGGAGGGGCACGACGTCGTGGCTTTCTTGACTTCAGGCAGTTCTTCGGATACATTGTTAAGGGATTCGGGCACACGGTGTAACTCAGGAACAAGCGATAGGTACAAGCGACGGCAAAACGGCTCCGGTGTTTTGCTTTATCTTCTCCGGTTTCCATGCGAAAAACGACATTATCCTGTACGGTTTTCTGTTTCATTTCCCTGACGATTCCGCTCTTGGCTCAAGTTCAGCCTCCTGTCGGCGAACCGACCAACGCTGCCGAAGCCGTATCGCAAAACAAGGCCCCCAAGGGGGTCGAGCAGAAAGATTACGACGCCTATCGAGCCTTGGTCGATACGCTTTCCCCGGACGAACAGGCTTGGGAACGAACCTTGGAAAAATACTTGGGCGGCTTTTACTTTCCGCACCACCTCAAGGATAAATTAGCCAAACGGAGCAACGCTTGGGATTTCGTCAAAGACGACACGTCGTTGCCGCGTATTATCTTGATCGGCGACTCGATTTCGAGGTCGTACACGCAACCGGTTCGACAACTCCTTGCGGGAAGAGCCAATGTTCATCGTGCTCCTGCCAATTGTGGGCCAACGACGACCGGCCTGAAAGAAATGGACGGTTGGCTTACCGAAGGGCAGGGAAAAGGAAAATGGGATCTGATCGTCTTCAATTTCGGGATTCACGATCGCAATCGTCCTGTGGATGAATACGCCGCCAACCTCGAAAAATTGGTCGAAAAACTTCAAGGAACCGGCGCTAAACTTCTTTGGGTTCGGACAACGCCGTTCAACGACAAAACGGACCCCGCCGACATGCCGTTGAAAGGGGCTTCGCTCAACGAAACCGCCGATCGGGTGATGAAGAAACACGGTGTTCCGATCTGTGATCTTTACACACCGGTGGTCGACCGCACCAAGGAATTGATCGGCGAAGATCGAACCCATTTTTCCGCTCAAGGACAGCGATTTCTTGCCGAAGAAGTTGTCCGTTCCATCGAACCGTTGTTGAAATAATGAAAATCACACTCGACGGCAAGGAACTGAACGCAGTGGAAGGGGCGACGATTCTCGACGTTGCCCGGCGGCAAGGGATCGAGATTCCGACCCTCTGTTTCGGCGAATCCTGTTCGTCGCGGTCGACTTCGTGTTTGGTTTGCCTTGTCAAAGTCGACGGCCGCATGCTTCCAGCCTGTGCAACGGTCGCGGTCGAGGGAATGGTCGTCGAATCCGAGACCGACGAGGTTCGGCATCTCCGCAAAGCGTCTCTGGAACTGTTGTTGAGCGACCATTTCGGTGACTGTTTCGCTCCATGCCAACTCGGTTGTCCCGCCAAGCTCGACATTCCGACGATGTTGCGGCAAATTCAGCACGGCGACACCGATGCCGCGATTCAAACGATCAAGGAAACGATCCCGATACCCGCCGTGCTCGGCCGAATCTGTCCGAAACCTTGCGAAAAAGTATGCCGCCGAAAAGACCTCGACTCCGCCGTGGCGATCTGTTCGATGAAACGCTTCGCCGCCGACGCCGATTTGGAGCGGGAACACCATTACCAACCGAAAGTCGCCGCTCCAACCGGCAAACGAGTCGTCGTGATCGGCGCCGGACCTTCCGGTTTGTCTGCCGCGTTTTACCTGACTCGCCTCGGACACCGGGTTTCACTTTACGGTCAGGGAAAAAAACCGGGCGGACGTCTCCGAAAACTTCCCGAATCCGAGTTGCCGCAATCGGTGCTCGACGCCGAAATCCGCGAAATCCTGTCGCTGCCGATCGATTTTTACCCCGATGAACGGATCGAATGGACCGAACCGGGTCAGTTGGATGAAATTCTGAAATCGTTCGACGCCGTACTCCTTTGTACGGGGCCTTGCGACGCCCACCTGTTCGAGCAGTCAGGTCTCGAAGTCCGCGATGGGCGGCTCGTAATCGGCCAAGGAACCTTTTCGACCTCGAAACCGGGCGTTTTTGCGACAGGAACGGTTTTCCGCCCCCAAACGACGATGATCGTTCGGAGCGTCGCCGATGGTCGGGAAGCCGCAGAATCCGTCGACCGATTCCTCCGAAGCGGAAAACCTTCCCCAACTCCCCCTGTGTCGTCGGTTCGCTTCGGCAAAATGTCCAAACCGGAAATCGAGCGACTCGCCGATGCCGTGAAAACGAAATCAATCGTCGAGAATGACGCCGCCAAGGAATCCGCCCGCTGTCTGCATTGTGATTGCCGTGGGAGGGAAAAATGCTTGCTCCTCAAGCACGCCTCGGCGTATCATGCTCGAACGGATCGGTTCTCGGATGGTGAGCGACGCCCGCTGCTCGTTTCCCGTGTCGGCGCTATTGTGTTCGAACCCGGAAAATGCATTAAATGCGGGCTTTGCGTCACCGTTGCAAAGGAAGCAGGCGAAGAGCTCGGCTTGGCGTTTCTCGGTCGCGGCTTCGATGTTCGGATCGGCGTTCCGTTCGACGAACCGCTTTCCGCAGCGCTCGAAAAATCGGCCGCCGAAGCGGTTCGCGTTTGTCCGACGGCGGCGCTGTCGTTAGAATAAGAAAATACCCGAAACAAGCCGGGGGGAAAGCACCCCCCGATTAACACACGCGGGGGCGGGGTCCCCCCCGCGGAATAAATTAGCCCCTTTTTGACGGGAGAGAAACACATGGCCACAATTTATGGGGAGCCACGA
>JAVBPI010000234.1:0-4753 GCA_031549705.1 Thermoguttaceae bacterium | reverse complement strand
GAAAACGTTTCCGGCCGAGGCTCCACGGAGTGCGGAGGCCTCTTTTCGTTTTCATATTGCTGATCGACAGCTTGAATGATGAATCGTTCCCATTCACGTACCGTTTCATGATTGTTGAAAAATCGCTTTTTGTTCCTTTTGATGCCGTCTATGACCGACTTCCTGTATTCGGCGTCGTTGGCGATCTTGACGGCCTGCTCGATGTATTCTTCTTTGGACGATGTCGCAGGACCGGCGATTCCAAAGTCATCGTAGTAGGCACTTGTATATCGTTGGATGAGCAATTCTCCTGTTTGTGTTACACATGGTATGTCGTACAAAAAACCGTCGACGGACGTGATTTCACCCGTATAGACCGGGGAATGCAGGATCACGGTCGCGACGGAAAGATAACGATAGTATTCCTGGACCGGTAATTTCGGCAAAAAAACAATCCTGTCAAAACAGTCGGCATCGATTCGTCGTTGCATCCGATTCGAAATACGTTTTCCGACATCGCCGTCTCCAAGCAGGAGAACGACGTGCCCGTTCGGATCACGCCGCAATATTTGGTTTAAATAGTCGTCGAATGCGGGATGATATTTCGCCGGACGGTGCGGACAGAAGTAGATCGCCCCGTTGAGTGGAAGATGTAATTCTTTCCTTGAAGCTTTCTGCGATGTCTGGCATATCATCGGTTCATAGCATGGAACGGTCTTGAGAAGAAAGAGGTGCTCAGTGTAATGATCCTGAGCGAAGGGAGTTTCGGCTTTGTCCCAAGAAACATAATAGTCGATTTGTTTCAGACCGCTTGTTCCATGTGTTCCCCAGGATGTCGCTTGCACGGGAGCGAGCCTGCACATGGGAAGATAAAAACTCCAGGTGTCCGCTCCGACTTTCCAATAATAAATCAAGTCGCATTGCGAACCTCGAATATTTCGGACGGCCTCTTCGAAATTCCATGAAAACGGAACGCGAATAAGATCTTCTCTTTTGAACAGATCCTGAAATTTCTTTTCGGTTGTTTCATTATAGATCAGCGCGACTTCAAATTTCTTTGGATCAAGCAATTCGATCAGGCCGGCGCAGAGTCGGAGAAAACCGCCTTCATGACCTGGTGTCACGAGAAAACCGACTCTTATTTTTTTCTTGCTTTGGTTGTAATCCGGATTCAACGTCGGCCTGTCGAATGGAAAGGACGGTGAAAACAGCTTGCCGTATTTCTCCAGCGTTTTTCGACAGCAGCGATTCAGATGCTGAAGGTTAAAGGAATAAGTGTAACCGTCATTCGGAAGTGTACGCCAATTATAATGAGGGCTTTCACCGACGGCGGCGTCCAGTTCGGAGTCGAGCTTTGTCCAATAGGATTCTATCGAGGTCTCGTCTTCAAAAAATGGAGGACAATAGGCGAGATGTTTCCATTTCCATACATCCTTGCCTTCAGAGGTCGTGGCTGCCCGGCTGAAATATTGTTTCGAATGATCAATGTCTCCGATGCAACCGTACAAAACACCGGCCTGATGAAGAATTTCGGGGTTATCCACGTTAATGGACGCGATACGAAGTACAATGGGAATGGCTTCGTTATGTTGCTCGCGATTTATGTAAAGACGCGAAAGCCTTTGAAGCGAATCAAGATGATTCGGCTGAAGTTCCAATGACCGAATGAGATGTCGTTCCGATCCAGGATTATGAGGATCAAGCAAAAGCCATGCCTGCGCAAGATTCGAAAGAGCATCCGGATAATCCGGCTTGAGGGCATACGCTTTTTCAAAAGCGTTTTTTGCATCCAAGTGCCGGCCGAGCGACATAAGGACTCCACCGTAATTGTTGAAGAAAACGGCTTTTGTTTTACATAATGTCAAAGCTCGTTCCAGATACTGGACGGCGTAATCTAGTTGCCGTTTCGAATAAAAGATCAATCCAAGAAAATGGCAGGCTCCGGCGTGGTCGGGAACGGAATCAAGAACGGCCCGATAACCTTTTTCCGCACCGAAAACGTCCCCGCTCCTGTGTTTCGCCAATGCATCCCGATAAATGTCGGCGGCGTCTGTCATGTCAACGGGACGTGAAACGATTGTAACTTTTAAATTTGATAGAAAATTGATTCTAGCATCATGAACAATCGAAATCAAGACTCCACGAAAAACTCGAAATTTTTCATCGACCAACTGTCAAAATAGTATCTGCTGCCGAAACCGTAGCGACGGCCATCCACCACGCGCCATAACCCGCCGGGGCGAAATTCGGTGTCGGACACCTGTATGATAATCTACGCGATTTTCTCCTTTTTGTCTCCATCCCCCCGAAAAAATGACCAAAATTTTCGCCACGGCGGTTGCAATAAGAGAAAATTCCCCACGTCGACGCGACTGTTGGCGCACGTCGCATCCTTTCCCGCCGGTCGGGTTTCGGGCCAAGATCCGCTCCGGCGGCCCGTGTCGGCGGTTTTTCGGCCAAGTTCCCATCGACGCCCCGAGCGAAGTCGGATAAAATCTCGGTTTATTTCCTTGGAGAACCCGATGAAACCCGATTCCGACCACCCATTCCCATTGATTGCCGCATACGGTTTGGCGATCACGAACGCGCTGATCATCGGGCTGTCGTTTTCCTTCGTCAAGGTCGCCGTGACGCTGGCCGGGCCGGTCGATACGCTCGCGTTTCGCTTTCTCATCGCCTTGGCGGCCTGCGTTTTGTACGCTAAAATCAAAGGAATACGGCCTCGTTTCGACCTGAAAAACTCGCTCCGACTGCTCCCGATGGGTCTGTGCTATCCCCTTGGGTTTTTCCTCTTTCAAGGCTTCGGCCTGCTTTATGCGACCTCGGGTGAAGCGGGGATTCTGACAGCGATGGGGCCGATTTTCACGGCGATCATTGCGGCGACCTTCATCCGAGAACGGTACAACCCGGTCCAGTGTTTTTCGATCTTGCTCTCCGTCGCGGGAGTCATTTATATTGCGTATCAAAAAGGAGCCTCGCTCAATTCGGAGAATGTCGCCGGGATCGCGTTGATCCTGCTTTCGGCGCTGTCCGGGGCTGGATATGCCGTAGCGAATCGGGCCTTGGTTCGCTCGTTCACGACCTTCGAGATCACCTACTACTTGATGATCGTCGGAGCCGTCGCGTTCACGCTCGCCTCGCTGGTTCAACATGCCATCAACGGAACTTGGGCGACGGTCTTCTCGCCATTTTCCGATACGTCTTTCACGATGGCGGTTTTGTACCTCGCCTTGTTTTCCTCGCTGCTGACGACGGTGTTCGCCAGTCTCGCCCTGAACCGCTTGACCGCAGCGGGGCTGACCCTTTTCCTGAACCTTTCGACCATCGTTTCGATTGTCGTCGGCTATTTCTGGCTCGGCGAAGCGGTCTACGCCTACCATTTGATCGGAGCGACGATGATTTTGGCCGGGCTGGTCGGAACGAATTGGTTCACCGGATCGCGTGTTCGCCCTTGAAAACAAAGGGGGAAAGCAATCGTTACGACCACGACAATCGGCAAAACAAGCACCATCCTCAATTACCGAACGATATTTGTCCGCAATTCCTTGATTCTATTCGGGTTACGCCGGTCGGCATTCACAATGAGCCGATTGAGTAGAATAATTAAAATTTTTTGATCGAATGCTTGACCCGGATTATTTGAAATGCTATACTCCTAAAAGTGAGGGGCAACCTGACGCATCGCGTCGACGCCGCTCAAAACCATCGTACATCCGCCCGGCGAGCAATCGACCGGCCCCGGATGTCAGCATGTTCGAGGATCGACCTCGGCCATTTGCCAAGGAAATGTAGCATTGCCTTGGATAAGGAGTTTTGAACAAACATTTTTTTCGCGGTTTTCACTAGGAAACGCAAGAGAAATAGTCTGTTCCTCCGCTTCTGATTTCCTGAAATTCCTTCAGGATTCTTTTGCACCAGCCTGACCGTTCTCTTGCCGTTTCCCGTTTTCGCGCCGATTTGATGGATTCGTTAGGGATTTCGGTGCGCTCATTTCAGGAGGGACTTCACGGAGGTTTTCAATTCATTTCGTTTTCGAGGAGTTGAAAACATGTTGCAAAATAAATCATTTCAAGAGCTTAAGTTCACCGCCCTCGGCAGTTTGTCGGCCCCGGCTTGCCTCGGTTTGGCGGAGCGGACGTTTGGAAAGGAGTCGACGGAGTACAGGACGGTATTGAATTTCACGAAGGAAAAACGGGCCGGGTTTATCGCCTCGATTCGCGGTTTCACCGTCGGATTCGTCGTTTACGATAATCGGCATCGGGAAAAGGCCGAGGTGTTGGCGCTGGCGGTTCACAAGCCGGATCGCCGCTTGGGGATCGGGCGGTCGCTCTTGGGCAGGATCGCCAAGGGACTTCGCGAGGAAATCACGATCAAGGTCGACGACCGTTTGCTCGACGCCCATCTTTTTCTGCGGTCCCTGGGATTTCGGGCTGTCGAAATCGAACACGATCAATCGGTCAAATACGTTTTTCACAAAGCCACGGATGTAGCGGTTTCCATGAAGCAGGACGCCCAAAAATCACTTCAACTTTGCGGAGCCTGCCATGAAACGAATTATTGACCTTGCCACCTGGAATCGCCGGGAGCATTACAACCTGTTCAAGCAATACGAAGTCCCGTTCTGGAGCGTCAGCGCCAACGTCGATTGTACCACCGCCGTTCGCCGGTGCAAAGAGCATGGACGCTCTTTCGCCATCGCCTACCATTGGGCTTCGCTCAAGGCGGCGAACGAGATCGACGCGATGAAAATGCGCATCGAAAACGACTTGCCGGT
>JAVBPI010000120.1:0-27067 GCA_031549705.1 Thermoguttaceae bacterium | reverse complement strand
CTTGCACCAAGGTTTTCTTTTACATCGTGATTTTTCTCGTCGTTTGGTTCCGACTTTGGCAATGGACGCTCATCCTGTTCCTCCTCGCCCTGATCGGTGTGGCGCATCCGCCGACGGCGAACGACTCGGTGCCGCTGACGCCGTTTCGCCGAATTCTCGGTTGGGGAACCTTGGCGTTCATCCTGATCGGCTTCACGCCGACCCCCGTTTGGATCGACGAGACACCGTCGCCGAAACAGCGGCAAAACCCATGGTTCGCCGTTGACGCACCGGCAATTCCCAATAGATTGCCCATCGAAGGGCAACGGGGATAATCGCTTGATTTTTCGGGTTTGGTAAGTATAATGTAATAACCACTCAAACCCGAATCAAGGAGAAATTCCATGATTAAAACATTGACGAAAGTCGGCAATTCTTACGCTCTGGTGATCGACAAACCGATTCTTGAACTGCTCAAGATCAAGCCGGACACGCCGCTGGAAATCTCGACCGACGGCAAAACGCTCCTCATTGCGCCGAGCCCGGAGGATACTGAAGAGATCGATGACCGGGAATTCGAAGAAATTCTCGGTGAAATCAATCAACGCTATGCCAATGTTTTCAAGCGACTTGCCGAATAATCGGGGAATTCCATGACACGGTTTTTGAACATAAAAAGAGTTCTTCAAATCCACGAGTCCCAAATCGAATTGTTCGGTGGAATCAGCGGAATTCGCGATGCTGGATTGCTGGAGTCCGCTTTAGCGATGCCGCAAGCGTCTTTTGGCGGTATTTTTCTTCACGACGACATGTACGCAAAGGCGGCTGCCTACCTCTTCCACATCGTGTCGAACCATCCGTTTTTGGATGGCAACAAACGAACAGGAACGGCGACAGCTCTGTTTTTCTTGAGATTGAACGGAATTGTTCTCAACGCATCGGATGCCGAGTTGGAAGCGATGGTTCTCGCCGTTGCATCGGGTGAAAAGGAAAAAGACGGTGTCACGGCATTCTTCCGCCAACACTGTTCACCAACCGGGAGTTGACGTTCGTTTCCATGGAACACGACAAAGCTGATTCTATCTCACGGATTCCGCTCACTTTTTGCATTACGGGCCTTTACGTCGGCGGCGCGGAACGGGCAATGTGCGAACTGGCGACCCGACTCGATCCGAAGCGGTTCGACATTGCCGTCTACTCGTTGCAACCGCGTCCTGAAGACGACTCACGGTCATGCGTCCCGATGCTTGAAAAGGCGGGAATTCCCGTCTTTTTCCTCGACATGAAGAGTCCGTGGGGATTCTTCGGCGCATGTCGAAAGCTCCGAAAGTTGCTCAAGGAACGGAAACCGACGATTTTCCTTTCGTTCCTGTTCCACGCCAATTTTTTGGGGCGGCTTGCGGCACGGTTCGCCGGGGTTGAGCACATTCTCTGCGGCATTCGAGTCGCGGAACGGCGAAAGGGAATCGGTCGGCTCCACCTGCTGCTCGACCGCTGGACGAGCGGTTGCGTGGAGAAATATGTCTGTGTCAGCAACGCTGTCGCCGAATATTCCGAAAAAGTCGCCGGGATCCCGAAAAACAAGCTCGTCGTCATTCCGAACGCCGTCGACGTCGACGAATTCCGCAACGCCACCCCGGCGGACCTGACCGCCGAGGAGGTTTCGCCAGACTCGAAGAAAGCGATTTTCATCGGTCGGATGGACGACCAAAAAGGGGTCGACCGCCTGCTGAAACTCGCCCCCGATTGGCTCAAATCGGCGCCGGAATGGGAACTGCTCCTCGTCGGCGACGGCCCGAAGCACTGCGAACTGACCGACTATTATTTGCAGCCGTTTTTCGACAAGGTCCGGTATCGGATCCATTTTCTCGGTTGGCGAAAGGATGTCCCGGAACTTTTGGCGGCGTCGGACCTGTTCGTGCTTCCGTCCCGTTGGGAAGGAATGCCGAACGCGGTCCTCCAAGCGATGGCTGCCGGACTTCCCATCGTTTCAACCTCTGTGGAGGGGGTTCAAGAGCTCCTCGGCGACCTTGCGGAGCCGCAAACGGCTGAAATCGAACGGTTTCCGGAACGTCTCCTTGCGGTGCCGCAGATCGAGGGGCTCGGCGAACGGAATCATCAGCGGGCAGCCGAACAATTCTCGTTTGACGTCGCGGTTTCCCGTTACGCCGCCCTTTTCGAGACGATTCTTGAAAAAATCGCGCCGAACCGCTAAAATTCACTGGAAATTTTCCCCGTTCCATGCGAAAATAAGCGAACAGTGAACGACGATCATGAGCAATAAACAAGATACAATGAGCCGGGACCGACGGTCCCGACTTCCTCAGGAGATTTCCATGTACCGAAAAAAAGCTAACTCCACGTCCATTTCCCCCACGGTTCACTGTTCACCGTTCACTGTTCATTGCCGCCGTGCGTTTACGTTGGTCGAACTGTTGGTCGTCATCACGATCATCGCTCTTTTGGCCGGTCTGACGATCCCCGCCGTCAACGCCGCCCGCGAAGCCGCCCGCCGCGCCCAATGCGTCGACCGCATGCGGCAAGTCGGTATCGCTTTTAACACCTACGCCCACCAGAACAAAGGATTGCCCGGTTTCATCAATAAATTGCTCCCCGGCGACGTCAGGGCCGCGACGGCCGCTTCCGGACGGATTTGTCGTTTGAGTTGGGTTGAAGAGATTTTGCCACAGTTGGGAGAGCCGCAGCGCTACACGGTCCTGACGACAGCAGGCCGCACTCCTTCGACCGATGTCAGTAAAGCAACGGTTCTGCTACCTATTGTTCTCTGTCCTTCCGACAAGGACAAAATCGGCACGACCGAGACTCCGCTCAGCTTCGTCGTTAATTGCGGTCCTTGGTACAACAATGGGGCTACGGCTGACCAATTGCTCGCTTCGCCGAGTTGTACGACAGGCCAAGTCAACTATTTCAGCTTGTTTACGGACCGTCGTGAAACCGCCTCTCGACGAACCAAAATTGAAGACATTCCGGACGGAACAAGCAATACGATCATGCTTTCCGAAAATCTTCAAGCCGGCACCTGGTATAAAAAGGACGAGTATAACGGCAATGAAAACGATGTGAATAGTTGGGCCTACTTGTCCGGTGGATTGTGGGGGATACGTCATACTTACGTTGTTGAGGATGTCGGTTTTCTTTGGTTCAATTCGTGTAACGTGACAACAAATGCGACAGGTGACTATCTTGCCTCGCCGGGCGGTAGTGCGATCGTCAGGATTAATTTTTTGAGAAAACCGACACCCCCCACCTCGGCTCAACACCGGGCGCGATATGCCCGTCCGTCGTCGAATCATCCGCAGATCGTCAACATGCTCTATGCGGACGGAACGGTGAAACCGATGGACGACGACATCGGCTTGGGCCCCTATCTTTCCGCCGTTTGTCCGGACGACCAGAAGGCCTTGTTGTCCGTCTATGACGGGCTCGGTTACACGGCGACGGATTTCACCAAAACAACTTGGTAATTCCACGTTGATCGATGAAAACGCTCTACCTGATGCGGCACGGCAAATCGGCGTGGGACGATCCGATCCTCTCGGATCGGGAGCGTCCGCTTCTCGACAAGGGGATTGAACGAACCACGGCAAACGCCCGGCTGCTCAAACAAAGCGGCGCCAAAATCGACGCCATTGGGAGCAGCGACGCCGTTCGAGCCGTCGAAACGGCGAAAATCGTTCGGAAAGAGTTCGGACTCAATAAAAATCTCCGGTTTACCGACCCGCTCATTTACGATGCCGTTGACGTTTCCGAACTTTGGAACGTGATCCGTTCGCTTCCCGACGACTTCCGATCGGTGCTCCTCGTCGGCCACAATCCGATCATGACGGACGCCGCGAATCGGTTTCTTCGGCCATCGTTGGAAAATCTCAAGACCGCCGGAATCGTCGGTGTCGAACTCGACGCCGAACACTGGTCGCAAACGCCGAATTGCCGATTCGACATCGTTTACGATCCTTCGCGGAGTACCGGCTAATGGGTGCGGACGCCAACGATCACGATTTGGTCGAACTCGTTCGCGGCGGCGATCGGGAGGCGTTCGACGAAATCGACCGACGATACCGACCGAAACTGCGGCGATTCCTTGTCCGACACGCCGCCGATTCCGAACACGCCGACGATCTCGCCCAACGGACGCTCATTCGGGCCTACACCGCCATGGACACCTTGCGGGAAGGAACCAAACTTTCCGGCTGGCTCTACCAGATTGCGTACCGCCTCGCCGTCGACGAATCGCGCAAAACGCCGATTCCCGAAGTCCAACTCGACGCGACCGTTAAACTCATCGACCCGAAAACGGTTGAATCCCCGGCGCAAGACGACGAACCCGACAATCTTTGGACGACGGCCGAAAAACGGCTCAAACCCGACGAGTACAGCGCTCTTTGGCTCAAATACGTCGACGGCCTCAAAGTCGACGCTATCGCGAAAATCATGAACCGCAGCCGCATCTCGGTCCGCGTCCTCCTTTTCCGTGCGAGAAAGAAACTCCTCGCCGTCCTCGCCGACCGAAAAATTTAGCCGGTGCTCCGCGCCCTCATTCCGGCGTTTCCACTATATCCGGCACGACCGATCGTATTCCGACCGGAATATCCCTCACACACGGAATCGCGGCAACGGCGCTGGATGTTTGATCGGATTCTGAACGATGCACAGAAAAGGGATGTGGTCCCGTCTCATTATCTGTTCAGAAATATGATCGCAATGTTCGAACGGCTGCTTTCTCTCGGAATCTTTTGGATCGGCGTCGGGATATTTTGCGACGTTCCGACGCTCGGCTCGGACAATGCCGCCCCTGTGGAAAAAACCGGCGTTTCTCCGACGGAATCGTTCTTCTCGCTATCCGACGATTTCGAAGCCGTCAGGTTATCCTCTCTGATCGGTTCGAACGACCGTGAGGATTATGCGGATTCCGTCGCTCCCATCATGCTTGTCGGCGGCGTCACCACCGGCAAACGATATTCGTACACATCACGATCCTACTCTTGGTACGATGCGTCGCGCCGGCGAACGATTCCTGCACGAATATACTGTCCGGCGTCGCGGTCCGAACGGTATCCGATCATCGTTTTCTCTCACGGACTGGGCGGTTCCCCGGATTGCTGCTCGTATCTTGGAGCCGCCTGGGCATCACGCGGTTTTGTCGTCGTGCTGTTGCAGCACCCCGGCAGCGACGAAAACGTCTGGAAAGGCAAGTTACGCATATTGAACGAATTGCGGGAATCGTACAAATACAACTGGAGCGGTCGGACACGGGCGCAGGACATCCGTTACGGAATCGATCGACTGGAAATCCTGGCGCAGACGGACCCGATGTTCGCGGCGATCCTGAACCTCGACCGCATCGGCGTCGGCGGATACGATCTCGGTTCGCTCGCCGCCCTGCTCGTTGCCGGACAAATTCCGCCGGACAACGGTCCCTCGCTCGCCGATCCGCGCGTCAAAGCGATCCTGGCGATGAGCCCGCCGGTCAACACGAATCGTGGGTGTTACATCGATACTTACGGCGCGATCAACGTACCCGCCTTCTTCATCACCGGAACGGAAGACGACGGAATCGTCGGCTCCACCAAGGCGCAACAGCGGCGAATTCCGTACGATTCAATCTCCGGTTGCAGCCGGTTCCTCGTCGTTTTCGACGGCGCCGATCACATGATTTACGGCGGACATTTTCTCGCCTTGCGTGCAAGGAAAGACCAACGGTTCCAAGACGCAATCTGCCGTATCACGACCGTGTTCTGGCGGGCCTATTTGCGCGGCGATGAGCAGGCACTTCATTATGTTACGGGATATCGCCTCCGTTCCATGCTCGGTGTTTCCGCGACCATCGAACGCCAAATCATCCCGAACGACTTCGTGGAATATCGAACGGATAATCACGTCGAAAACGTCGACTCGACAAGTCCCGCAATGCCCGGGCCGAATTCCGGTGGCGACGAAAACGAACCGCAACCCGATTCGAACATGGAACCGTTGCAACCGCCGACAAAAAAACAAGAATTGCCGGAAACAAACGATTCGCTCAATACGCCGATCCTGACGGACACTTTTCCCGTAACACGATTGTACCGGGAATTCGTCTCCACCGTCGACGCAACTCCATAATTTCGTAACTTTTTCCTGTCGACCGATGAAAACTCGCCGTCAATTACTGAAGAAGGCGGGTGTCGGCGTCCTTGGCGCTTCGTTATTGACACAAAAAACGCCGAAAGTCCACGCCGACGGATCGTATCCGTACGCAATTCCCGGCAAAACGGCCGCCTGTTGACCGCCCTTCCCCGCTTTTCCGTAACATGCCCGAACCGTCGCCGGAACTCCTTGACGAACTCCTGCTTTCACTGGTCGAAGGGATCGGCCCGCGAACCTATCGACTACTCCTGGAACGGTTCGGGTCCGTCACGAAAATACTGAGCGCGACTTCCGGCGAACTGAAGCAATTCAACTTCCACATCCCCGGAACCGCCGAACGGATCGTTTCCGCACGAAATCGGATCGACCCGACCGCCGTCTGCGAACTCTGCCGCCGCGAAGGAATAAACATCGTTTCCGTGCGCGACAAAAATTATCCGGAACAGCTCAAATCGATTCACGATCCGCCGCCGATTTTGTACGTTTTTGGAAGCATGTTGCCGCAAGACGCTTTTTCGATCGCCGTGGTCGGAACCCGTCGGATGACGTCATACGGCGAACGCCAGACGGAGCGTCTCACGACGGCGATTTCCCATGCCGGAATGACGGTACTGAGCGGTCTTGCGCTCGGCATCGACACCATTGCGCATCGAGCCGCCCTGGACGCCGGCGGCCGAACGATCGGTGTGATCGGCAGCGGACTTCTCCGCTTTTATCCGCCGCAGAACAGGGAACTTGCGCGTCGTATCGTCGAGTCGGGCGGTGCCGTGATTTCGGAGTTGCCGCCGCTGCACGAATCGGCGAGATGGGCATTTCCGCAACGAAATCGCATCGTCACCGGACTGTCGCTCGGCGTCCTCGTCATCGAAGCGCCGTTGCGAAGCGGCGCGATGATTTCCGCACGATTGGCCGGTGAACAGGGACGCGACATTTTCGCCGTCCCCGGTTCCATCGAATCGGACGCTTCCCGCGGAACGAACCAATTGATCCGCGACGGAGCGTATCTCACCGAATCGGTCGACGACATCGTGAACGTATTGGGGCCGATGAGCCGTTCGGTCCCCCTCCCCTGCCGTCCGGATGCGATACGGCATCCGAACGAAATCTCCCTGAACGAGATCGAACAATTCGTGTTGCGACAAATCAAGACTGTCCCGACAACGATCAAATCGATTGAAGGACTCGCGCCGCACCAGATTCACGCCGCTCTTGGAACCCTCGAAGAAAAACGGATCATCCGCCGCGTCTCGACGACCGCCGTCGTCCGCATGTAATTCGAGTTGAGCCCGTGAACCGAAGGTTCCGGCGATTCACGGGTCGATTCACCGAAAACACCGGAACCTGCGGTTTACGGGCTCAACGAATTAGAACTTCACGATTGCCGAACAACCGCCGGACCATTGTGAGACTTCGCCGTTGCGGGTTCCGTTGAACGGCCGGAAATCGGCCGGTCCGTCGACGTTATCGTAACGGATCTCCGGACGGAGCAGAAACCATTTCGTCGGCGTCCAGTTCAAGCCGAGCGTGAATTCGTACATATCCGCTTGCCAATTATTGTCACGCATCCACTCACCGCGAAGACCGACGGCCCAACGGTCGTTGATCGAATAGATCAGTTCCTGGTTGATTCCGTACAGATTGCCGAACATGTCGCCGTCGACGAGCGTCCATTCGAAGGCGTAGTTCCAACGCTTCACCGGATTCCACTGGAACAGAAACATGTGCTGGTAATAATTCTGTCGACCGTCGTTGTCATCCTGTCCGGCGAGGAAGAAGTACCCGAGCGACGCCTTGTCGGTCAGCTTGAAATCAATGCCGCCGAGAAACGCGTTATCGCCGCCGGTGAACGTCTTGTCGACGCCGGTCACCCAACCGCCGGAAACCGTGACGCGATCGTTCACATCCCACTCGGCGTAAACACCGGTGTGCGTGTTCGCCGCCGCCGCAAAGGAATACGTTTCACTGTAGAAGAACCGATCCGGAGCGTACATCGCTTCGTAACCGAGCGGCGACTCGAATTTCCCGAACTTGACGCGGACGTTTTTGTAACCCCCTTCGACATAAAGATTCGGAATTGCGGTATAATAGTCTCCGTCCCGCGCCGACCAATCGAACGTCCGGTCGCCGTTGGACTGCTGGAATCGAGCGTCGGTTCCGTACATCAAATCGGCACGGTATCCGAAATCAAAGCCGCGCTGCGTGTTGACCTTCCGTTCGACATAAACCCAAGCCTGGTTGAGCTGCAAACCGGTCTGCTCGACGTTGTTCAGCAGGAACGTGTTCCCGGAAAGCGGATCAATGCCGTTGCGGTTGTAGCCGGTTTGGTCGCCGTACCGTGTCACCTGACCGTATTGGTTGGCGTAGAACCCTGTTTCGAGGCAGCCGCCGAAATCGGTGGGCGACAGCATCGCAAAAAGCGATTTCGAGCCGCACGAAACCCGACCGCACGGATCACAAGCACGTTCGGCAAACACCGTGAATGTCAAACAAAGCACGGCGACCGCCGCCAAAAAAACCGATTTTTTCATGGTATATCCCCCTATGTTTTGCCGAGCGGCGCAAACGTTGGTCATTTCTAACATTATCGGAAAAATCGTGTTTCCTTATCGCCCAAGTTCCCCGATGACCGGATATGTCGGTTGCAATGGTTGGGAAAAATTGCTTGACATACCACCACACTCCCTGTAAAACGAACACTCCCCTCCCCCATTGAGCCGGTCCTCCGCGCTTCACTGTTAACCAGACGCATGAATATGAACGCATCAATCACGCCAATCGCCGGAACCTTCGGTTCACGGGCTAAACGGTATCTATTTGCTTTCGTGCTCTTTCTCAGCGCGACATGGGCGTCGGCCCAGGACTCCCGGCTCGTCTCGGCAAAACCGCCCCAAAATCCCGAAATTGTCCAAGGGATTGAAGCGGCTCTCAAAGGAGAAGTTGCGCAGGCAACGATATTTTTCGACGACGCCTTGAAAAAGAAGCCGGGAAGCCGACCGGGCGGTATCGACGCCGCAATGATGTTCACCGCTCCGGAATTCGGGCAGCAACATTACGAAAAACTCCGTTTCTGGCTCGAAAAGACGGCGGACGATCACCCAACCGACCCGGAGGCGTTCCTATTGCTCGGCGACATGGCGGTTTCCGATCGCCGCTACCTCGAAGCGGGAATGCTCGCCGAACACGCTCAACAGCTCGTCGAAAAATTCGATGCCGACCCGGAACGGCAGAAATCGCTCCGCATCGAGATCGAAATGCTTCGAACAACAGTCGCCGAACAAAAAGAGCGCTGGCCCGACGCCTTGGCAAGGCTGACGTCGCTCCGGGAACTGGAACCGTTGAACGCCAACCATCTTTTTCGGCTGGGGATCGTCCAATACCGCATGGGAGACAAAGACGCCGCCGTGAAGTCGATCAACGAAGCGGCGACGCTGAACCCGAACATTTTGCCGGCGCTGATCGTTTTAGCGGAACTCGCCGAGGAGGAAGGGAAAACGGACGATGTCGACAAACTCCTGGCCGAATCGCTTGAAAAACAAGGTGAAAACCCACGCGTTCTGGTCGCCGCCGCCAACATGGAGCTACGACGTCAACATATCGTCAACACAAGAGAGCTCGCCGGGAAAGCCATCAAACTTGATCCGAAATCCGGCGAAGCACTCCTTACCCTCGGAATCGTCGACCTTTACGACGAAAAATTCGAAGACGCCGAGGAAAAGTTTTTGACCCTTGTCCGGGGCGCCCCGGACAATCTTCGTGCCGTGGTCGGGCTTTCGTTGGCGCTGTGTGAACAACCGGTTCCGCGGCAACTCCAGCGGGCAATGACGTTTGCGAAAGCGAACGCCGATCGGAACCCGGATTCCGTCGACGCCCAGGCAACCTTGGCGTGGACGCTCGTCAAGGCGAACATTTTCGACGAACCGGAAAAAATTCTGATGCGGCTTTTTGACGCCGGAGAACTCAACTCGCCGGGAGCGTATTACCTCGCCGTGATCTTCGACAAACAGGACCGCAAGGACGAAGCAATCCTCTTCTTGAAAACGGCGCTCAGCACCGACGTCAACTTCCCCAAACGCGTCGCCGCCGTGGAGTTGCTTAAAAAACTGACCGAAAAACAATCGCCATGAAATTTCGCAACAATATTGCCGTTATCGCAACGGGAATTCTCCTCACGCAGACGCCGCGAGCCGTCGCCGGAATGTCGACGATTACGTTGTCGAAATTCGGAGCGGATCGGTTGATCGGTCTCTCGACGATCGCCTTCCTGCTCATCGTCGTGGCGGCGACGACGCTCACCTATTGCTGGAACGGCCTCGTCAAGGAAACGAATTGGCCGAGGCTCACGCATCCGAAGGCGATTGCGTTTTCGTTCCTTGCCGGACTGCTTTCCTTTCTCGTTCTCGTCATGATCGCCGGAAGCCGGGAGCTCCTCTCCCCCGGTGCGTGGAAGCCGCACGGGATTTTGTACAAAATCGCCGACGAACCGAACCACGAACCGAAAAGCGACGAATTCGGTACGGAATCTCTTGCCCCCGCGGAAGACACGCCGCAAGCCCGGCTCGCGGTCCGGCGTGAAGCGTTGAGTCGAATCCGGGCCGCGCTCTGGAAGTACGCCGACGAACACGATGGAACCTTTCCCAACGAACTACCGCAAGGATGCAAAGCGATTCCGGTCGCCGGCGGCCTGAAATATCGTTACGACGTCAATATCGACACGAAATATCTCGTCCTCGAACCGGACATGAACGAGCCGCCCCATTGGGGTCTCGACCGTCGTGGAATGATCGTGCCGGTCGATGCAAAGGAGGCGGAATAATGAAAGTCGAGTACGTTATCATCAGCATCGTCGCCGGTTTCCTGTATCTCGGGGTTTTCTTCCTCCCGCCGATGTATGCGGCGTTCCAACTCTATCTTCGGACGACGACGAATTCCGCCGTCAAACCCAACGCAACCGAACCGATCGTCCAGTTTTTCATTTGGCTCGCCCTGATGGTGTTTCTCATCGCGATTGGGCCGTTTCCGTTGTTCGACGCCCCGTTCGTCGTGTTTTTCGGTTGGACGGTCGGTTTGTGGAGATTCTTCGACGGTTTCCGTTTCGAGCCGATCGCTGTCGGGATCGGAGCGGTTTCGGTGGTTCTCTTTTTCGTAACGCTGCATGGATTGTTGCACGGCGTTCTAAAACAGTACGGAAAAATGTGGCGATTCGGTCAAACGGCAAGGGTCGGCGGGATCATGCTCGCGGTCAGTGTCGCGGGAATCGCCCTGCTCGCCGGAATTCACGAAATCTATTGGGTCGCAACGATCCGTGAACCGTGGGTCGAGTCCGGACTTCGTGAAGCGTCAAAACGAAATGGTTCGCAAAACAACGTCAAACAATGGACACTCGGCATGGACGATTATCTCGACGTCCACCAAACGCTTCCTTACGGCGGAACGATCTTACCCGACGGACGCCTCGGTCACGGTTGGATCACGCAAATTCTTCCGTATATCGAATACACGGAACTGTACGAAAAGATCGATTTCGATAAACCATGGACCGACCCGAAAAACGAGCCGGTGTTCAAGGAGCTCGTTTATCCGACCCGCTCGCCGATGCTTCGCCAGGAACCCACCCACAATGCCGGCGGTCTTGCGCCGGCCCATTACGCCGTCAACGAACGGGTACTGCCGGTCGGCGCAACGATAACAGTCGCGGAGATCACCGACGGCACGTCGAACACGATTCTGCTCGGCGAGGTGAACGGGAATTTTCGTGCATGGGGGGACCCGATCAACGGCCGCGATCCGGCGCTCGGGATCAACAAGTCACCGTATGGTTTCGGCGGTCGGTACCGCGGAGTGCGGGGAACCGTCATCGGATTCTGCGACGGCTCAGCTCGATTTATTCAAGACAAAATCGACCCGGGCGTGCTCCGCGCACTATCGACACCGAACGGAGGGGAAGAGGTTTCACGGCCATGACACATCTCGACGCCGTTTCGTTTTTCACCGCCCTGCTCTTCCTGTCGGTTTTCGTAACGACCGGATTGTGGAACATTTCCGTCCGCTCGACATCGCTCCAACCGGTCTCCCCGGCGAGCGGGTTTCGGTTCACGCTCTGTTGGATCTTTTTCGTAACAACCGTTTTGATCCTGATCGAAGCGGCCCGGAACATGCTCGACCCCGGCCGCTGGGCCGATGAACGACTCTTCCACGGACTCGCCGGGGAAACGGTCGTCGGCGTGGACGAACCGTTACGGAATCTCCTGTTCGGCTGGATTCTCTTCCCGTTACGGAATCTTCCGTTGGTCGAAATCTCGCCGGAAGGGGTCTTTATCGGCGTTGTGACATTGTTGTTTGTTTTGTTGACCGTCGAACACCTCGGTCGCCGCACCCTGAAAAATACCTGGCAAAGCCGCTGGACGCTGACGGGAACCGCCGCGTTCCTTTGGCTCGACGTAATGACGTATTCAACCGTCGCTCTCCTCCGCCAAATCGCCTGGATGACATGATTTTCGACCATTTTCCTGTCACGTTTCCCGAAATCCGACCACATTACGGTAGAAAGGGAATCCTATGACACCGCAATCGCTTCAGGAACAAGTCGCCGCAGCTCGATCGGGGAGCCGGGAGGCGTTCGCCTCGTTGGTCGGGCACTATCAAGGGCTCGTCAGCGCGACGACGCTCAACATGGTCGGCGACTTCCAGCAAAGCGAGGATATCGCCCAGGAAGCGTTCCTGATTGCGTGGAATCGGCTGACGGAATTAAGCGATCCGGCGAAATTTCCGGCGTGGGTCTGCGGCATTGCGAGAAATTGCTCGAAAAACTGGCTCCGCCGCCAAGGGCGAAACCCGTTGGCGAAGTCGACGGAACTGACCGACATCACGAGTCGGGAACGGTGTTCCCGGACCGAGGACGATGCCCAACTCGTTTGGCAATCGCTGGCCGACATTCCGGAAGCGTACCGCGAACCGATGTTGATGTTCTACCGTCACGGAGCGGCGATTTCGGAAATCGCGGCGGCCTTGGAGCTGAGCGAAGAAGCGGTGCGGCAACGTCTTTCCCGGGGGCGCAAGCTCTTGAAGTCGGAGGTCGAACGAACAGTCGAGAAGACGTTGCGGTTGACTCGACCGGACACGGCGTTCACGTTGGCGGTCCTTGCGGCGATTCCCCTTTCGGCGTCGGTCGGCTGTTCGGCGACGTCCAAATCAATCGGTTTTTACGGAGGAATCGCGGCAATGAGCAGTTACGGAATTTTGGGATTTATCTTGGCGGCCGGCATTATGCTTTTACTGCAAATCGGCCCGGCAGTGCTGTTCGCCGCCGTTTTCTTCTATTCATTCTGGTACGCCGTCAAAAACTCGCCGACACTCCAGACTCGCCGGTTCGTCATCGGAGCGATGCTCGACCTGAGCGTGCTCATTTGGGTGGTCGTTCCGTTGATACGTTGTGTGTACCACATATTTATGATATATGGACCCAAACATTCCAACGATTTGGTTTATATCGTTCGGATGCTTCCCTCAGCGCTTCGAGATACGTTGTTCGACCATCTTCCGGTCTTCCTGCTGTTCTCGGCGTTCGCCGTTTACGTCGTCCTCCGCTGGCGGGAACTCCTCGCGCAAGATCAAGCAGACCGTCATCCCCGCGCAGGCGGGGACCTAGACGAAAAAGCGACTTGTTCCGTTGCATCCGAAATTCACGTTGCACAACAAGACAGTGTGCAAGAGGACAATCAAGCGGAATCTCTGGGTCCCCGCCTGCGCGGGGATGACGGAGGAGAAACGTCGCCATTTGCCAAGACTTTTGAAGCGGAAACGACATTCTTCCGCAATCTCAGTAATTACGTCCTGTCGCCAAACGGTCTTTGCGTCAAACGGAACATCATGTTCGGGGTTCTCGCCGTGATGTTCATAATTACCGCCACGCAGAATTTTCGGCTAACATGGATTATCGCCCATCAATTCGGATGGAATCCGACACAAACGGTCATCGGCTGGGTTTGGTTCGGATACGGTACGGGGCAATTGATTGCGTTGGCCGTGTTGCTATTTCTCGCTTGGATCGCCTCGAAGGCAATCACAATCTCTTGGGACGAAACCGCGATGGAAAAGACGCCGCCGAGGGTTCCGCTTTCCGATTGGAGCGTCGAAGAAAACCGCCCGGCTATTCGGCGTCAAATTTTGTGGGACTCGTTCTTCCTTTTGCTGACGGTTCCGCTGGCGCTGATCGGTTTCGGGCTCGCCGCCGGACTCGTTCACCAGCATCTGTTCACGTTTCGGCCGCTCCAATTGGGAAAGCTGAACACGCTCACCGAATGGACGACCGCGCTTGCCGTGCTGACCGCGTTGTGGATTTCACGGAATCCGTCGAAGCGATTGCTCGGCATTTCGCGGCTTTTTCTCGTCGCCGGGCTGTCGGCGGCCCTTTACATTGAGGGTTGGCCGCTTCTCACTCTCGCCGGCGACTTTTACGGACAGACCTTGAGCGGCACGCTCGGTCTTCCGATGGCCCCTCCTCACGGAACCTACGAAATGCAGAAAGAATTCTTCTCGTTTCACCTGACGGCGGCGGCGTTTCTCGTGTACTCGTTGCTCGCCTCGGCGTTCTGCTTTTTCCTGCAACCAGCGGAGATTTCGCAACGCTCTCCAGAAGCGTAAACGGTCAGACGTCGATCACCCGATTCGGCGTCGGTTCGGAGCGTTGTCTCCCCCGCAAACGGCTTTCATCGAAACGGAAGCGCGAGTACGAAATCACCATGCATCGGAGCGGATAAATCAGGAGCAAAAACCCGACAAAATCAGTAATCAATCCGGGAGTGATGAGGAGTGCCCCGGCAATCAAAATCAGGACGCCGTGGCAGAATTCGTCGGTCGGCGTCTCCCCTCGGTCCAAGAGCCGCTGGATGTCGTACAGACAACTCAACCCCTGACGTCGGACGAAAAACGCCCCCAAAAAACCGGTGACGATGATTTCCAGCAAGACGAAAATCGATCCGAACAGGATGAAGTTCATGACCAAAAAAATCATGAACAACTCCAGAATCGGCAGGCCAACAAAGAGAAGGTTAAGTCGCCAAAACACGGGAAGCATGAAAAAAGGGGGAAGATACAATACCGTTTATTGTATCCCGATCCAGCCCGGCTTTCAACGACGGGCTTTCCGGCGAAACCGATTTCTTGACGCGAATCGGTCGCCCTGTTGCCTTGCACGGTGGATTCGAGTATGATTAGAAAAATCCCTGATCAAATTGTTTTTGATGAAATGGGCGGTCGCATCCGCACCGTGGATTCATTCGTTTACGAATCGTCGTCCCTCCGTTTTCGGTTTCCGCGTACATCATGTCCTTAGCCGTTCGCGTCGAATTCATCAATCCGTTCATCGTCGCCGTTACAAAAACACTCGAAACGATGGTCGGATGCAAAGTCACCCGCGAAGCTCCCTCGTTGAAGAAAACGCCGAATTCGCTATATCCGGTCAGCGGAATCATCGGCCTTTCCGGAGTCGTTGCAGGAACGGTCGTCTTGACCATGTCGAAAGAGCTGGCGCTTAAAAGCGCTTCCGTCATGCTGATGGACGAATTTACGGAACTCACTCCCGACGTCTTCGATGCGGTCGGCGAACTGACGAACGTCGTCGCCGGAAACGCCAAGGCCCAACTGGAAGAGTACAAGCTGAGCTTAAGCCTTCCGAACGTGATCCACGGCGAAAACATGGAGCTCCGCTTCCCGGAAAATTGTCAACCGATCACGATTCCGTTCAAAACCGAGTTCGGCCCTCTGGCGGTCGAAATCGGCTTCACGGCCCCACGCGGATGAGTCCGATCCCCGTCTACGAACACCGTGTCGTCGTGCTCAAGTCCGATATCGACGAAAATCAGCACGCGAACAATCTTTGCTATCTCCGCTGGATGAATGAAGCGGCGATTGCGCACTCCGTCGCCAACGGTTGGACGTCGGCCCGATACGCCGAACTCGGTTCCGTTTGGTTCGCACGACGGCACACCATTGAATATCTCGCCCCCGCTGCCGAAGGAGACGAACTCATCGTTTCCACTTGGGTCTACGACTGGAAAAGCGTCCGTTCGACCCGGCGGTACCGTTTCGTCCGTCCCAGCGACGGCACGGTCGTTGCAACTGCCGAAACGCTTTGGGCGTTCGTCAATTTCCAGACCGGACGGCCTGTCAAGATTCCGAATTGTGTCAGCGAATCGTATGTCGTCGTCGGCGAGAACTAACGCATTCCGTCGGGACCGCTGGTTCCGGCTCGTTTTTTATTCACCCCGGCGGCCAAAGGAGCGGACGTCCGCCGAGCAAATGAAAATGCAGATGTGGAACCGTCTGGCCGGCCATGGGACCACAATTCGAAACGATGCGGTACCCGTCTTTCAATCCGGCGTCTTGGGCGAGCCGCCGCAACACCGTGAAAAGGTGACCGAGGAGCGGTCCGTCTTCTTCCGTCAGTTCGTCCGTCGACGCGATTTCCTTCTTCGGAATCAGCAGAATATGCGTCGGCGCCTGCGGATTGATGTCGTGAAACGCCAGGCAAAGATCATCTTCGTAAACGATGTTCGCCGGAATCTCTTTGTCGATGATCCGCTTGAAAATGGTTTTGGGCGTCATTGGTTTTCAGTATCTGGAAATTTTTTGCAAACGAAGTTATAATCAAGCGATCGGGACGATCCCAACCTGAGCGAAAGCTCAAACCGCTTGGTTTGTCGGTTCCCGCTTCGACTCCTTCACGCCGAGGTTCATGGTATCATGCAACGTCCGTCTATTCAATCCGTTGTCTGCTTGTTCCTGGGGTTTTCGCTCTGCGTGGTTTCGACGATGGCGCAAGCCCCGGCGAAAATCACCATTCCCGACAACGCTTCCCTGGAAGAGTTGACGGCGTTTGTCGACAAGCACAACAAGGAATTGAAAAAAATGGAAAATAATGGGACGCCACTCAAACCGGCCCAAGCGTCCCAAGCCGAAGCGATTCTGGAAGCGTGCAAGAAAATCCTGAGTGATCCGACGATTTCCGACGAACTGCGTCTTTGGACGTTGCCGCGTCAAGCGTACTCGCTGACTCTCCTTGCTTATGCGGAACCGAAGCTTTACTTCGGCAAGCTGATCGCCGCCGCCGATGAATACGAAGAGAAAGGATATGCCAAAAACGCCAAGCTGCTCGAACGGGACGTCCTGCGCATCGGAACGAAAGTACTGACCGAACCGGTCGATCCCAACGATCCGAAACCGCTGAAACTCGATTTCAACGTCTTCCTTGAACGGATCCTGGCGTATGTCCAGGCAAACCCCGGTTCGGCGTCCCAACTCATCGTGCAGGATTTCTTTGCGTCGATGGAAAAGATGTCCCCGGACGCAAAACGCACCAAGATGCAGTTGGCCGCCGCGAAAATGTTTTCGAAACATTATTTAGCGTCAAACGATTCGTTCGACGTCGTTTACGGCCGGGATTTGCAAGGTCTGGAGCGATTCCTGTCACAACCGGGAAAGCCGATGCCCATCGGAGGAATCCTCTTGAACGGTAAACCGTTCGATCCGGAAACATTGGAAGACAAAGTCGTGCTCGTCCAATTTTGGGAACCGAAATGCGTCCATTGCGTCAAGGCGATCCCGTTCTACGCCGAACTGTTCGAAAAATACGGCAAAAAAGGGTTCACGATCGTCGGCGTCTGCACGGCCGGCTCCCAGAAATCGATCCAAAAATTCGTCGCCGACATGGAATTGCCGAACGACAAACGGATTTCCTGGCCGATCATTCTCGACGAACTGACGCCGAAAAAGGATCGGATGGCCGAGTATTATGCATTCAAGACGACCCCGTGGGTCTTCCTGGTCGGCCGCGACGGCAACGTCATTTGCACCAACCCGTCGCAGAACTCGCTGCCGATGCTCATTGAACAAGCACTGTTCACGACGACCGAACAGGACGCCGAGGAAAAGCCGGAAAAACCGTAAATCGCTGTTGCGTCGGACTTCCAGCGATCATGTTCACGGGCTCGGTGCCGGTGTTTCGACAGGAGCCGGCGGCGTTTCTGCCGTGGTGGGCGTTTCCGGTGTTGGTGGCGTTGCCGGAGTCGCTTCCGGCGTTGAAGGCGTTTCCGGTGGAGGGGCCGCTTCGGCAGGCGGCGGAGCGGGGGGGTCCGGTTTGCGAACCTCATCCGGCGTAATGAATCCGTCGCCGTTCAAATCAAGCTTCCCGAACATCGCCAACGCTTGCGGTGTTAGGGATGGAGCGAATTCGAGCAGCGAAACCTGTCCGTCGCCGTCCCGGTCCCGAATCAAAAACCAAGTCGGAACGCCGCGGAGCTTTTCTTTCTCCGTATGATATTTTTTCTCGGCCGGAGCAAGTTTTCCGGCGACGATTTCCTCGTAAGTCGCATCGTCGACGACATCTTCGGACGTCGCGGTTTCATCGGTTTGCGGCTCCTCGGTTTTCGGTTTCGTCTCTGTCGTCGACGGCGGTGTCGGCGGCGCAGAGAGCGGTTTGAACAACTGAAACTGCGACGACACGATGCGCGGCTGGTAAAACGTGTCGACCGGATACGGCCGGTGAATCGTTCGCTTTTCCCCGTAAACGGACAGAAAACGAACCAGCTCGTCCAACGTAATGATTCCATCGCCGTCGAGATCCATCGCTTGCGGAGCGCCGGGCATTTTCGCCCATTCTTCCTTCTTAAGCGAGCCGTCGCCGTCCGTGTCGTATTGCTGCATGATCCAAACGGCGTAACGGAGAACCTTGCCGGGAACGGCGGGAGCGATCGAAGCGCGTTCCGAGAGCGGAGCAAGTTCATCCGCTTCGGTATGGGACGGTTGCGGAATCTCCCACAACGCGGGAACGGTACCACCGCCGAGCACGGTATCCGCCGATTGCGGCCGCTCAGGTTCCGTAATGCCGACAATCGCATCCGACGACTTCAATCGCGGCCTGACGAGAGGTTTCTTCCGCAATTTTTTGACGGGAGCCGCCGCAGCAGCGTCCGGAGAAGCAGGAGCCGCAGCCGGTTCATCCGCAACGAGAACCGCTGCCGAAATCAACAATCCCACCACAGTATGAACAATTGTACGCATCGTTCCACCGATTTCGAATGTGATATAACGCTTGCGTTTTAGCCTCGCATCGCGTTTTGATGGTCCCCGCTCCGATACTCCGGAACGAGAAGGTAAACGAACAACAGACCGACGGCGACGGCAAGGAAAATCTGGAATTGCTGCCGATATCGTTTCCGATGCTCGATTTGAAATTCGGTCCCCTGCATTCGACCGAGATAATTAACGTAAATCTGTCCAAGATCGAACGCCTTGCCGCTCGCCGGAATGTAAACCCCTCCGGTAATATCGGCGATTTCCTTGAGCGACTTTTCGTCGACTTTCGACCAGACTTCCTGCCCCTTGTATTGGAGGAACGTCCGTTTTCCGGCTTCGTCGCGGATCGGAATCCGGCCCCCTTCGACCGGATCGCCGAGTCCGATGGTCAGAATCCGAACTTTTTGAGCGGCGGCCTGTTTTGCGGCCTCCAGCGGCATCGAATCCTGATCGTCGCCGTCCGTGATCAGCACCATCGCCCGATCCCGGTCCGTTTCCTGCGAAAGGGAGTCGAGCGCCTTGCGGATCGCATCCGAAATCGCCGTTCCACCGCTCGGAGCCGATTTCGTGTCGACTTTTTCCAGCACTTCGTTGAAAAACCCCTGATCGGTCGTCAACGGAACCTTCAAGACCGGTTTTCCAGCGAAGACGATCAATCCGACGCGGTCGCCGACGACCCGCTGCAACAGATCCCGGATATCCGACTTCGCCCGCTGCAACCGGTTCGGCGGAACGTCTTCGGCAAGCATCGAACGGGAAACGTCGAGCAGCACGAACACGTCCGCCCCGCGTCGGCTGACATCCTCGAAATAAACGCCGTACTGCGGTCCCGCCGCCGCAAAAAACAGGAACATCATCGCTGTCAGCAGGATCAATCCGCGGAAAAAAGCCCGCGCCGGATCGAAACGGGGAATCAGCCGCTCGACCATGACCGGTTCGAGAAACCGTTCCGCCGCTTTCCGCTTCCGCCGAAACGCGCTGCGCAGCAACAGCGCGATCACCGGAAGCAGCCAGAGCAAAAGGAGATAAGACGTTTTCTCAAACATCGTCCGAAATCATCATTATTTAACGAACTACGACCTGCGGTCGGGCAAGTTTTGCGAAAGGTCGGTTGCCGACCTTTAAACACCGATACACAAGTCCCAACATTAAGAGTATAATCGAAGAAAGTGTAAAAATAAACGGCGGGCGGTCTTGTTTTCGGAGCATTCGATGAAATCAACGATATTGACACTGATTGTCGTGTTTTTCACGGCGACGGCGGTTCTCGGGGCGGAAACATTACCTCGGCAAGGACTCTGCGCTCATCGGGGCGAAAACGGCGTCTTTCCGGAAAACACGGTCTCCGGTTTTCAGGAAGCGGTTCGACTCGGAGCACCGCAAATCGAATTCGACGTTCAAGCGACGAAGGACGGACATCTCGTTCTCATGCATGACGCAACGGTCGACCGAACGACCGACGGCCAAGGAAAAGTTGCCGACCTGACGTTCGAGCAAATCCGATCGTTCGACGCCGGAATCAAAAAATCCGCCCGATTCGCCGGAACGAAAATCCCGACGTTCGAAGAAGTGCTCGACGTGATACCGAAAGGAATCTGGATCAACGTCCATATCGCCCAAGTCAACGAAGCGACGGCCCGAGCCGTTGCGAAAGTGATCGCCGATAAAAATCGGACGGATCAGGCGTTTCTCGCTTGCTCCCGAAAAAATGCCTTGGCCGCCAAGGAAGTATGTCCGACCATCCTGATCTGCAATATGGAACGCCAAGGCGGCGACGTTTCCCGATACATCCGCGAAACGATCGAGTGGAAATGCGACTTTATCCAACTCCTCAAGATGGGAACGCCGGAAGAAATGCAAGCCTTGAGAAACGCCGGAGTTCGAATCAATTATTTTCCGACCCCCAACGTCGAGCGCTTTCGTGAATTGGTCAAAGCCGGCGTCGACTTTCCGTTGGTTGACGACATGAGTAAGTTTCTCGACATCGCCAAAGAGGTTTTTTGAATACCTACCGTTGCTTTCCGCTTGGTTTTACCGGAAAAGATTTGATTTCCCTCCCCTCTCCCTCGGGAGAGGGGACGGAAGCTTAAACCGTATTCAGGAAAAACCAAGCCGAATCCAACATTAATGTGAACATAAACAACCTTCCATGCTAACCGCTCCTTGGGCTCTTTTGGCGTTGATTTCGGTGCCGATCGTGTTCGGAATCTATTTCTTCCGAACGCGGTCGCGGCGGCGCGAGGTGTCAAGCCTGTTCCTCTGGGTCGACCAAAGCCAGGCGAAACAGGGGGGCCGCCGGATTCAACGATTGCAGCTTCCGCTGCTGATTTTCCTCGAACTCCTGGCGTTGATTCTCCTGGCGATTGCGGCGGCGAGGCCGATGCTCCGAATCGAGTCGATGGGACGTCCGACGGCGATTATTCTCGACACCTCGTTTTCGATGCAGGCGGAAGCCGAATCGGAATCGGACGGCAAGAAAGAAACCGTCCAACAACGGGCACTGCATGATCTGAACCGAATGCTCGATTTTCAGGTCGGATATCCCGTGCAGTTCATTTTCGCCGGAACGAAGCCGCAAGTCGTTGCCGGACGCGCCAAGAACGCCGCCGAGGCGCGGGACATCCTGAAATCGTGGACCTGCGAGTCGCCGACGGCGGCGATCGACGCGGCGATTGCGTTGGCGTCGAACATTTCAACGTCGGGAACGAAGATTCTCGTCGTCACCGACCACGCTCCGGACACCGAAGTCGCGGAAGGCCGACTTCTCTGGAAAACGTACGGAAAAAGCTTGCCGAATCTGGCGATCATCCACGCCAGCCGGGTTTATCAGGGGGAAAAGGATCGAATGCTCCTCGAAATCGCGAACCTGTCGGACACGCCGAAGCAACTCCGGTTGAGCGTGATCGAGCCGAAGCGGAACGAAATGATTCATCGGATCGATCAGGAACTCGCCCCGACGGAAACCTACCGAACCCGTGCCGGAATCAAGGACGGCGTCGGAAGCATCGAAGTTCGGCTCGGCGACGATGCGTTGGCGATCGATAATCGATTGACGCTCCTTCCGCCGAGCCGCCGTCCGGTGCGGGTGAAGCTCGGCGACCTGCCGCCGGAACTCGTTTCGAAAATTCGCCGCGCCGTCGAAACGTCGGGAATCGCGATGATCGTCGACGACCGCCCCGACTTGGCGTTCGGGCCGATTCCGGAAGCGGAGCGAACGACGCCGTGCTGGACGGTCCGATTCGTGAAGGAGCCGGACGCCGCGAAGCAGAAAGCGTTCATCGGTCCCTTCGTGTTGGATCGGCAGCACCCGATTTCGACGGGACTTTCGCTTGACGGGGTCGTCTGGAGCGGAGCGGAGGAACCTGCCATGGACGGAATCGCGCTGATCTCGGCAGGCTCGGTTCCGTTGCTGACAGAGCAATTCCGCCGCGGCGGCGTCCGGATTCTGAACATTCAGCTCAACGACCGACTTTCAACGCTGACGGGGAGCCCGAGTTGGCCGATCCTGATTTGGAATATCTTGAAATATCGTTCCGGCGAGACGGTCGGCGTTGCGACTGCGAATGTCAAACTCGGCGCGGAAGTTCTTTTCATCGGAGCGGAGGGGGACGACGCCGTCGAGGTGACGGCCCCTGACGGCGTCAGGAAATCGATGCCGATTTCCAACGGTTCGGCATCGCTTCCGGCGGATCAGGTCGGCGTTTATCCCTTGAAAGCGGCGTCGGGGGAATATTCGTTCGCCGTCGGTGCGCTATCGGCGGTCGAGTCGGATCTCCGCAAAGGGAGCACCGACACGTTCGGCAACTGGTTGGACGAGGAAACCCTTCGCACCGATTACGAATCGATCGTTTGGATTTTGCTCCTTTCGACCCTCGCCCTGTTGACGGCCCACCATTGGTTCGTCTCACGACAATCGAATGTGTAACAGATAAAGAGCCGGGGGTGGAGCGGTACTCCGCGCAACCCCCGGAGAAAGCGTCTACCATTGGGCGTCCGATTTCTTTTGTTCTTCCGGATCGCACCATTTCTTGAGTTCCTTGTCGTCGCTGCCGCAGGACCAATCGACACGGCTCGAATCGAATTTCGGAAGGTCCTTGCCGAGCTTCTCCCGGTTTTCGTCGTACCATTTTCCCCAGGCGTCGGCGTCGTTTCCGAAATTCTGTCCGGTAAGTCGGACCAGTGAAACCTGGGCGTCCCAACGGCAATTCATGTTGTAATGGTACAATAACGGAATCAGGTCGGGAATCACCGACGGATCGCCGAGCATTCCGAGAGCCTTCGTTGCGTAGTGCCGATGGGCGTTGTCCTTGACGACCCGTTCCGTGGCGATCTTGACGAGCAACTTCGCGGCTTTCTCGCTTTTGAGCATCGTCAAACCGAAGATCGCTTCATCGTACGTCGACAGAATACTATCGCCCGGATAACCGGGTTCCGGCCCTTCGAGCAGTCGGACCCATTTCTTTTCGAACACGTCCCGGGAATCGCCGACTTCGTAATTTTTCGGATCGTAAGCATACGCAAACGTGCCTTCGTCCCATAAAACGTAATGTTTTTGAGACGATTTCAGCAACCGATACCAATCGCTTTTTCGGATCCCGGCGATTCGAGCAACGGCCGATGGGTTCGGTGAAATCTTTTTCGAGATGATGTAATCGGTGTACGATTCTTGCGTCAGTCTTTCCGCACTCACGAATTCGTACACGGGAGTGGCATTGATTGCCTCCTTCAAGGTTTCCGCGTCGTCCGTCAGGAACCGACCGTAGAGAACGCCGTCCCGATTTTCCGTGCGATAACAACCGGCGAACGCCCAACGGCAATACCTGGAGCCGAGGTCGCGGAACAATTCCTCTTCCGTTTTCGGTTTGAAATCCCCTTTCGGACGGAATGTGACAATGTACTGGTGCCCGTTCATGACGAAACCTCCGTCTTCCGGCGGCAGGAAATGCGCATTGTTGTAATCCGGGAAGTATTTGTCGTAATACTCCTTCGTCAGCCGTTCCGAACGGATCCAACGCAATGTCTCGCTGGCGTCGATGACTTTTTGGAATCCGTCCGGATCGTCGGTCAGTTCGAGGGCGATCTGCTTTCCGTCTTCGACACGGGAACGAACGACGCCGAACGCGATTCTCGAACCTTGCATGACATCGGATATTTCCTTGGAAATCCGCGTGTCCGTTTTCGGAACGAAATTTCCCTTGCCGCCGATGGCGACGACATGGGTGAACCCGGTAGGCGTGGCATAGCCGCCGTCCTTGGCGATTTTGGGACGGTTGCGATATTCGCGCAACATTTTTTCGGTCAGCCGATCCGCTTTGACGAATTCGAGCTTCGGATTCGCGTCGATCAATTCCTTCAAAACGTCCTTGTCGTCGGTCAAAAGCGTTCCGACGAGTTTGCCGTCCTGGAGGGTCGATTGATAATTTCCGGCGTAAACGCTCCGGGGCGCTTCCAGGAATAATTCGTCCTGCGTTTTCGGATCAAAATCTCCTTTCGGCTTGAACGTGATGAGGTATTGTTGACCGTACCAGGTGTATCCGCCGTCTTCGGCAGGCGGGTACTCCCACTTGGTCAAACCGTCCATGAGTTCCTGGTACGATTTTTCGGTCATCCGTTCCGCGCGGAGAAATTTCAGGTTCGGCGAAGCGTCGATCGCCATTTTGTACGATTCCGGATCGTCGGTCGCATCGACGCCGGTCAGGATGCCGTTCTCCATGCGGGCTCGACTGATTCCCCATCCAAGCCCCGTTTTACCGAGGACTTTGCTCGACTCCTGGAGCAGCCGGGTATGAGTCTTTCCGTTGAAGTCTCCTTTCGGTACGAAATAGACGATGTACATGAAACCCTGCGGACTGACATAACCGCCGTCCGCCGGTTTTTTGACGGCGGGAATCGGCACGTCGACGTAATAACATTTATCGTCTCGAAATATCCATGCCTTGACGGTCGTGTCTTTATCATATCGTTTCGTATTGTACCACGACACGGCCGACGTCGAGTTGAATTTCCATTGATCGGCTCCGACAAGAAGATCGCCGGGTCGAACACCGAGCTTGTCCAAGGGACCGTTCCGGATGACTTTCACGACTTCCAAGCCGCCGTCGGGATATCTTTGTGCCATGGCGTTCCAGCGTTTCGCATAATCCTCATCCGAAGGGCGGCTCAAGGCGGCACCCAATTTCATCTGCCGCAGTTGAACCTGGGATGCGGCATCGGCGTACTTCGATTCGTCTTTATCGACGAACGGAGCGGCGGAAAGCGGCTCGGCGCCAATTTTCGTTGCGCCGCTTTTCAGGAAAAACTTTCCCTTTTCCTCGGCGTACTCCAATCGGGTCGGTTCCCGAAACGATGTCGGATTGGGATTAACGAACGAATTTTTCGCAAGTTCCTCCCGCTTCTTCGCATCGATCGGTCCCGCGCCGGTTTCGAAGGTATAAACCGCCCCTTCGGACGGAACTCCCTCCGCCGAATGAAATCCGATAAACGGTTCGATGTTCAGTCGGGCCACATACTTTTTGTTCGTTTTGAGCCTGACAGGCATGACGCAAGTGAGTCGGTCTTCGGTCCAAAACGCTTTTCCATCGGAGTCGAGACCGGTTCCGTCCCCTTGCCGCACCCATGCCATGCCGCCGCTCATCGGTCTGTCGAACGTCAGATAAATCTGCGAGATGTTCGGATCGACGTTTGTGGCGTTGTTCTCCGGAAACATCTTGACGATTTTCGGAACGGATAATGCGTCAGGCGTTTCTTGTCGCTGTTTTCCGTCCGTTTTTTCAGGCGATTCCCTATCGTTGTCGAAAACAATTTCTTTTAACGCAACACGCGGTTCGTTATTGTTCACTTGGACCAGCATGTTCTCGGCATCCGCTTTCGGCGGCTCGCCGTCCCGAGCAATGTCGGAGTAGTAGAGCTGACCGTCACGAAGAACCAGAACGCGCACTTTGGCGGGGAGATCCTTCCAATTTTTGGCGATGTATCTCATGTCGTTCCACGACGATACTGTCCAATTGTCGATTCCAATGATAATGTCGTTTTTCTTAAAACCTTTCTGTTTGAATGGCGAATCTTTGTCGAATCCCATAATCAGAACGCCGCCGTGAGGAAAAATCTCGAAATGCGAACCGGCGGTCTGCTTCCATTGCTCTTTCGAAAGCGGTCTGTACATGAACCCGAATAATTTTTGCACTAAATTGTCCAAGTCTCCCTGTTCGCTGATCTTGAAGACAACACCACGGTCCTTTTCCGTATCACCGGCGAGAATATCCACGTTCACAAGCTCAAACCCGTTGTCCTTGTAATATTGTTCGATCCGTTCTTTCGCTTTCTGGACTTCTTTCGGATCGAGAGCGGCACCGGGATTGAGCTTCGCCGCTTCGAGAAGCACGTCTTTCGTCAATTTTTTGTTGCCGACAATCTTCACATAATGCACGATGGGCCGTTCGTCCAGTTCAAATGTTACGACATATCCGTCGGCGGTTTTCTCCTTTTTAGACTTCACGTTGAAGAACCAACCCCTCTGCAGGAGGGCTTTCTTGTCCTCTTCCAAAGCGGCTTCGCTGAACGGTTCTCCTTTCTTCAGCTTGACGATTTCTGCAATCGCTTTCGCTCCGATCTGATTGTTGCCGACGATTCGAACATCGTGAACAGTCGACGTCCCTCCCCTCGCTGACGCTTCGGGCTCTGTTGTTTTCGTTTCAACATGTTTTTCGTCCGGTTTTTTCGGTTCCTCCTTGGCGATCGCCATGGGGAGCACGCAGGCGGCGAAAAACAACAGCGTCGCCCAACCGAATAGCCCGATCCTCCTGACGCGGTTCCGTTGAATCATGATTTCCTCCAATCGATGTTGCAGTTGCGTTTTACGTTCCAAAATTCC
>JAVBPI010000043.1:0-111388 GCA_031549705.1 Thermoguttaceae bacterium | reverse complement strand
GCGTTGAAACAGACGTCTGAAGCGGTGGATCAAGTCGCGACCGGAGCGGCTCAAGTCGCTTCGGCGAGTGAAAACCTTTCGCAGGGAGCGACGGAATCGGCGGCGAGTATCGAGGAGATCACGGCGTCGATGAGCGAAATCGGGGGCCAAACGAAGGCGAACGCGCAGAACGCGACCGACGCCAACCAGTTGGCGAAGAGCGCGAACAGTGCGGCTCAAACCGGTCAGGAAATGATGCAGAAGATGATCAAGTCGATGGAAGGAATCACGAAAAACAGTCTCGACATCCAAAAAGTCGTGAAAGTGATCGACGATATTTCGTTCCAGACGAATCTGCTTGCGTTGAACGCCGCGGTGGAAGCGGCCCGCGCCGGCACGCACGGCAAGGGATTCGCGGTGGTCGCCGAAGAAGTTCGCAACCTCGCCGCGCGGAGTGCGAAAGCCGCCGCGGAAACGACGCAGATGATCGAAGGAAACAGCAAGCAAATCGCGGCCGGAGCCGACATTGCTTCGCAAACGGCGGAAATGCTGAACAATATCGTAGCGCAAGTCACGCAGGTGACGGACATCGTCGGCAAGATCGCGACGGCGAGCAACGAACAGGCGCAAGGGGTCGGTCAAGTCACGCAGGGGTTGCACCAAATCGATTCCGTTACGCAACAGAACACCGCGAACGCCGAAGAAACCGCCAGCGTTTCGAACGAAATGAGCGCCCAAGCGAGAAAACTCCAGCAGCTCGTCGGCCAGTTCAAATTGAATTAGTCCGAAAAAAAGGGTAGGCGTCGTCCGAAGACAGGTCGCCTACCCATTCGTCGATTTCAACGTCTCGTGGAGGTTTTGGCTTGGTATTCCTTGAATAGGCTTTAATTGACCGTCCCCACTCCCGAGGGAGAGGGGAGAGATATCAACGACGTGTTCAGGGAATATCTGGTCAAAATCCTCACTAGAAGTGCAACCGTAAACTTGTTCCGAAAATGTCTTCGGCACAGGTATTGTGCGCGACGCCGAGATTCTGCATTGATCGTGTGTACTGGAATATCCAGCGGATGTTCGGGTTCCAGAACCAATTGACGCCGAACGTCAAATCGTTTTGCGTTCCCGCCTTGCCGTTGCTGGCGGGGTGGTCTCGCCAATCGTCCAGGTCGAGATAGCTCCACTGAGCGACGAG
Source organism: Thermoguttaceae bacterium (assembly GCA_031549705.1). Lineage (GTDB taxonomy): Bacteria > Planctomycetota > Planctomycetia > Pirellulales > Thermoguttaceae > WRKP01. Next base: position 110,220 of record JAVBPI010000043.1, on the reverse strand, counting down.
TTCCCAACCGCCCCAACCGTCGATGAGATTCCAGTCACCGCACTTGAACGGATGGAAGTTGTGCTTGATCTTGGCCGCGCCGAACGCTCCCTTGTTCAAGTCGTAAGTTCGGTAGTCCCCCTTTGTCAGGAAGTACTTCGTTTCAACGTAAGCTCCATAGGCGTGTCGACCGGGGCCGCCGTTGGAACCGTCGAAGGCGGAGACGAAGAGTTCCGATTGGACGTTGAACCCGTTTTTCTGGAACGCAAATTCCAAACCGCCGCGATTATAGGTCTTGCAAGCGAATGTTCCGGACGTGACGGTCGGATCCAAAAGCGCCAGCGCCGCCGGCGACGCGTTGATCGACGTGGTCCCGTTCTTCGTCGTGAAATGCTGGTAATGTCCGCCGAGGTGCAAGACTTTGCGACCTTGTTCCGCGAAAATCGGAGCGGCGCTCAATCGAAGGTTCACCAATTGTCCCGGGTGGTCGTCCCAGATGCAGCGATCGTAATTCGTCGCGCCGTCCTGGAAATAGCCGATCGAAAAACGGAGCCGATCCTGCCAGAACAAGTTTTCCGACGCAACGCCGAACCGACGCCCGGAACCGAACGCCGAACTCGGCTCGGTGAATTCCATCAACGTCGTATACAAGGCGCTGGCCGGGTATTGCAGCCCGGTTTCCGGTTTGAAGTGCCCACCTCGAACATAACCGAGCAGCGGCATGTTCTTCACGCCGATCCAGTTGTCGACCAACGTGACCTGTCCCGGATTTTTGTAATTGGCGGGCAACCCCAATTCGATTTTGTAATCGAAACTGTCGTAACCGGTACCTGTCACCGCCAGTTGGAATTCACGCACGCCGGCGGCGTTCTGCATGTTTCCCTGCATGGCTCGCGAATCGTCGTTCTGGTTGACCGCGACCGATTCAAGGAAGACTCGTCCGGAAACTTTCGGAGCGCTCCACCCTTTTTTCGTGTCCGGTTTCTTCGGCATATCCTTTTTCAACTTCGCGATTTCGGCGGCGAGACGCTCGATTTCGGCGTTGATTTTGTCTTCTTTTCCGGGGTCGCAAGCCGGTTCGGAACAGCGCGGTGCCGGAGCGAGATTCGAAGCGTACCCCGGATTCGGAACGGACGGTGCCAGCACTTTCTGCGGTTCGGCATGGACGATGCCGAATTGGCTCAGAGGGGCCGGTTGTGAGGCGGGCGCTTGCCCTAAAACGGCTTCCCAAACGGGTTGCGTCTCCGTTTTTTCCACTGTCGGTTGCAGTTTACCCGGTTTCGGAGCTTGCTTCGGTGTCAATTCGGCACCGAAGGCGGTTGCTCCACTGTACAGTGCGATGAGGGAGAGTCCCAACATCCAGTTGCGGAGGGGTTTTTTCACGACAGACTCCTTTAAATAAAATCTTGGTATTCATTTAGCCCGTACTCGGCGCCGGAACCGTCGCGCCGGAACCTTCGGTTCGCGGGCGAACGGGGCGCACAATCCTTGCGCCTAAAATCTGTATCGAACGGCATATTTGGAAAATTCCATCCAATCCACCCATCGCCGACGAAATTCGAGCGGCCCTTCTGGAACAATCCATACAACCGAAAATCCAGGAATAAACGATATCCGAGGAAAAAAAGTCAGAATCGGTTTTTATGTAAAAGTCAACGCGGCTTGCCAAAGCAGGCGCCGGAGCCTGCGGTTCACAGGCCAAACAAAAACTGCTCTTGCTGGAAAACGGGAAATCTGGCAAAATACAGCGACTTTTTCCCCGAGATTTTATGCAATACACATCCGCCCCGTCGTTTTCGTCGCCGATTCTGAAGGTCGAAGGACTCATTAAAATCTACGGAAAGCGACGTGTCGTCGACGGCGTCAGCTTTCACGTCAACCCCGGCGAAATCGTCGGATTGCTCGGTCCGAACGGGGCCGGGAAGACGACGAGTTTCCGGATGACCTGCGGACTGATCGACACGAACGGGGGGATCGTCTACCTTTGCGGCAGGGAAGTCACGAATTGGCCGATGTACCGCCGCAGCCGGGAAGGGGGAATGGGATATCTCCCCCAGGAAAACAGCGTTTTTCGTAATCTTTCCGTTCAGAATAATCTGCTCGGCGTCATGGAGATGCTCGGCGTCAAACGGGGAGCCCGGAAAAAACGATGCAACGAGCTACTTGAAAAGTTTCAATTGACCCATCTTCGGCGGAATTACGCCGGGGGACTTTCCGGCGGCGAACGGCGACGTCTGGAAATCGCCCGTGCTTTGGTTTCCGATCCGAAGATCATTCTCCTCGACGAACCGTTTGCGAACATCGATCCGATCACGGTCCATAATATCCAGGAAATCATTCGGCAACTCGCTCAAGATGGAATCGCGATCCTGATCACCGACCACCAGGTTCGGGAAACGCTGCAAATCACGGAACGGAGCTATGTGATCCGCTCCGGCAATGTTCTCTGTCATGGAACCCCGGCGGAAGTCTTGAGCAATCCGGAAGCGCGTAAAGTCTATTTCGGCGAAGGTGTTCAAATCTCCGAAACGACCTCGTCGATCATTTATCCGCCGAAGGAGTCGGAACCACCGGTCCCGATTCGTGAAATTCCGGAGCCGCCCAAACCGGTCGAACCGCCTCCCAAGCCGCATCACGCCAAAAAACCGACCGTCGTTCCGACGCCGCAGGTCGAGGAACGTCAACCGCGTTCGCAGGCGGCGTCGAAACCCGTTCCGCCACCCTCCCGTCCCGTTGCCGAGCCCAAACGGCCTGCCGTTCGAACGCCGGATTATTGGGATCAAGAGCCGGAAAACATCGCAACGCAATCTTCCGCAAAACGGTTGGTCCAAACGAGTTCTCACGAATTGCCGTCGAAAGGAACACGTCCGCTGGTCCAATCCAAGGAGCCTGTCACTCCTCCGCCCCCTCCGCCGGAAGAGCATCCGACGACGAAATCGGGGCTGATGCGTCTCTTCGGTTGGGGAAAATAGAAAGGTTGTACCTCCGCAAGATCGGTTGCTTCGCTTGTTCAATCAACACGTTAACGCCAACGACGCCATGAAAATCGGACTTTTCGGAATCGGCCTCGACACTTATTGGCCGCAATTCGCCGGATTGCGGGACCGTTTGGACGGATACCGCCTTGAAATCGCACAAAAATTGGCGGGCCCCGGCGTCGAAATCGTCGACGCCGGCATGGTCGACAATCCGCTTCGTGCACGGGAAGCGGCGGCGTTGTTCAAACGGGAGGATGTCCGGCTCGTTTTTTTGTACGTTTCGACCTACGCTCTTTCGTCGACCGTTTTGCCGGTCGTCCAACATGTCGGCGTTCCGGTGATCGTCTTGAATCTGCAACCGGAGCGGGCGATCGATTACGCCAAATTCAATGCGCTCGGCGACCGGACGAAAATGACCGGCGAGTGGTTGGCCCATTGCCAGGCGTGCAGCGTCCCGGAAATCGCGAACGTGTTTCACCGGAGCGGAATTCCGTTTCACCAAATCACCGGAACGCTCAACGACGACCCGATCGCCTGGGGCCGGATCGCGGATTGGATCGAAGCGATTCACGTTGCCGAGACGTTACGAAAATGTCGCGTCGGCCTGTTGGGACACTATTACAACGGAATGCTCGATATTTACAGCGACTTGACGAAGATCTCCTCGCAAATCGGCGTCCATTTCGAGATCCTCGAAGAGACGCGGCTGAAAGAGTTGCGTGAAAACGTTACGGAAAATGAAATCGGACAAAAAGTCGCGGAAATCGAAAACCATTTCGCCGTTCAGCCGGGTTGTTCGAAAAATGAAGTTCGCCGGGCAGCTCGAACGGCGGTCGCGTTGGACCGTTTGATCGCCGAATCCCGACTCGGAGCGCTCGCTTATTTTTTCAGCGGATCGGGGGACGACGCCTATGTCGACCTGGGCGGCTCGGTGATCGTCGGCAACTCGCTCCTGACGGCGAACCATGTTCCGGTCGCGGGGGAATACGAAGTCAAGAATGTTCTTGCGATGAAGATCCTCGACACGCTCGGCGCCGGCGGTTCGTTCACGGAATTCTATGCGATCGACTTCGACGCCGATATCGTGTTGATGGGACACGATGGTCCCGGTCACACCGCGATCGCCGAAGGAAAAACGAAGTTGCGGCCGCTCGACGTCTATCACGGCAAGGTCGGCAGCGGCTTGAGCGTCGAGATGTCGGTCAAGCACGGTCCGGTGACGATTCTTTCCGTCATCGACGCTCCGGACGGCGAGTTACGATTATTGGTCGCCGAAGGGGAATCGGTTCCCGGCCCGATCCTGGAAATCGGCAACACGAACAGCCGTTACAAATTTTCGTTGGGAGCCCGTGATTTCATCGACCGTTGGTGTCAGCACGGTCCGGCGCATCACTGCGCCGTCGGCGTCGGACATGTCGCGGAGAAATTACAAAAAGTCGCGGCGCTGCTCGACATCGAAATGATTCACATTTAGCCGGTACTCCGCGTTCAAACATTGTTTTTCACTTCTTTTTCATCGACGCCGATATGGAACCGTTCCCGGAAATCGGCGACGACGCGGTTCATTTCGAACGGCATGGAACTGGACGCGAATCGAACGAGTTCCTCCGGGATCTTTTTATAATACGCCTCGGCGATTCCCCCGGCGATGCAGGCGATCGTGTCGCTGTCGCCGCCGAGGGAAATCGCCAGCTTCAGCGAGTTTTCGTAACTCGTGCTTTCGAGGAAACAGATAATCGCTTCCGGAACGGAGCCCTGGCAGCTCACGTCGAACTTGTATTCCGGTCGGATCGACGCCGTGGTTCGATTCAAATCGTACTGAAAACAGGACGCAATGAACCCTTTGATGTCCGACTTCGAATACCCGTTTCGAGCAAAGAAAATCGCGGCGGCAACCGCTTGGGCTCCCTTGATACCTTCCGGGTGGTTATGTGTCACCTCGGCGGATCGCTTCGCTTCGGCGAGCGTTTCGTCGATCGAGCCGAACGCCCAACCGACCGGTGAGACCCGCATCGCGGAGCCGTTTCCCCAACTGCCGTACGGTTCGACTTGTTCCGCCTTGATCCACTTGAAGAAGGTTCCGCCGTACCCGACGTTCGGATAGCGGCGTCCCCATTCCTTGAAGGTTTCGACGTAATTCCGTTTTCGTAACAAGGCGTCCGCGACGGCGACGGTCATCACGGAATCGTCCGTGAACTCGCATCCCCCTTTGGTGAGGCCGATCGTTTCCGGATCGTCCGTTTTGCAATTTCTCCACTCGTAAACGGACCCCGCAATGTCGCCGATAATCGCTCCCAGCATAAAAAACCTCCCGTGTCAGATGAATCATCCTGAACCGAAGCGTATTATGCCAAGAAACCGAAAACGACGCAACAGGAAAACAGTATCAATTACCGTTCGCCGAACGTGAACTCGCCGTTGACGAAATCGACGTCGACTGCGATTTTGCCGTCCTCTTTGTCACGCAACAGCCGTATGGCAAGCGGATTCTGAATTTGCCGCTGGATGACCCGCTTGAGCGGTCGGGCGCCGAACATCGGGTCGAAGCCCTGTTCGGCGATTTCCTCGGCGGCCTTTTCGGAAACCGTCAGCGCGATCCCCTGCTTGAGAAGTTGCTTCGCCAACTTGTCGAGTTGCAGCCGCACGATCTTGCCAATCTCATCCTTTTTCAACGGATGAAAAATGATCGTCTCGTCGATCCGATTCAAAAACTCCGGCAGGAAATTTTTGTGCAGGAGTTCCTTCACGGCGTCGTCGATTTCCTCTTCGGAGCCCCCTTCCCGTGTGATTTCCTGGATCATCTGGCTCCCGACGTTCGAGGTCATTACGATGATCGTGTTCGTGAAATCGACCGTGTGCCCCTGATTGTCGGAGAGGCGGCCGTCGTCCAATACTTGCAACAGAATATTGAACACGTCTCGGTGAGCTTTCTCCATTTCGTCGAAGAGCACCACGCTATACGGCCGCCGCCGGACCGCTTCGGTCAGCATTCCCCCTTCGTCGTAACCGACGTATCCGGGAGGGGCTCCGATGAGTCGGCTGACGGTGTGCTTTTCCATGAACTCGCTCATGTCGATGCGGACCATGGCGTTTTCGTCGTCGAACATCGCTTCGGCGAGGGCCTTGCACAGTTCCGTTTTGCCGACACCGTTCGGTCCGAGGAACAGGAACGAACCGATCGGACGGTTCGGATCCTGAAGCCCACTGCGGCTGCGACGGACCGCGTTCGCCACGGCGTCGACCGCTTCGTCCTGGCCGACCAATCGGAGATGCAGCCGATCTTCCAACACGAGAAGTTTCGCCTTTTCGGTCTCCATCATGCGGCTCATCGGAATGCCGGTCCAACTGCTGACGACTTCCGCGATCTCATCGGGGCCGACGACTTGGCGGAGTAATTTGCGCACGTCGGGAGCCGATGCGGTCAATGGGGTGTCGGCTGTCGCATCAAGCGCGTCGGATGCCGACGCGGCTAACTGGTTGCGCTGTTGATCCAGCTCGAACAATTTCTGATACTGCGCTTCGTCGACGGGCTTTCCTTGCGACTGTTCCGTCTTGATCTGCGTTTCGAGCGTCTTGTATTGGAGTTCGACTTCGGCAAGTTGATTGCGGAGTTGATGGACGTCGAGCGCTCCGCTTTTTTCCTTTTCCCATTGGGCGCGGAGTTTTTCGAGTTCTTCTTTCCGTTCGGTAATTTCCTTGTCGATGTCCCGAAGCCGTTCCTGAGCGTGCGGCTCCGTTTCGTCGGCAAGTTGCCTCGCCGCAAGTTCGAGTTGCATCAAACGCCGCTGAACCGTGTCGATCTCGGTCGGAACGCTTTCGAGCTCCATTGCCAAGCGGCTCATCGCCTCGTCCATCAGGTCGATCGCTTTGTCGGGGAGGAATCGGTCCGAAATGTAGCGGTGCGACATCTCGGCGGCGGCAACCAGCGCGGAATCCGTGATCTTGACGCCCTTGTGATGTGCTTCGTAACGGGGCTTCAACCCCCGGAGAATCGCGATCGTATCCTCGACGTTCGGTTCGCCGACGAAGACCGGCTGGAACCGTCGTTCAAGGGCGGCGTCCTTCTCGATGTATTTACGATATTCGTCCAATGTCGTTGCGCCAATACAACGCAATTCTCCTCGGGACAGGGCCGGTTTCAAAAGATTCGCGGCGTCGCTTCCCCCTTCGGCGCGACCGGCTCCGACAAGCGTGTGCAGTTCGTCGATGAACAGGACAATGTTCCCCGCCGATTCCTCGACTTCACGCAACACCGCTTTGAGCCGCTCTTCGAACTCGCCGCGAAATTTCGTTCCGGCAACGAGCAACCCCATGTCGAGGCCGATCACCCGTTTGTTTTTGAGCGATTCCGGGACGTCGCCGTCGACGATCCGCAGCGCGAGCCCTTCGGCGATCGCCGTTTTACCGACGCCGGGTTCGCCGATCAACACCGGATTGTTTTTCGTCCGCCGGGAAAGAACCTGCACGACACGTCGGATTTCGGAATCCCGACCGATCACCGGATCGAGTTTTCCCTTTTTCGCCCGCTCCACGAGATCGATTCCGTAACGGGAAAGGGCCTGTTGTTTCGATTCCGGATCGGCGTCGGCGACTTTCGCGCTTCCCCGAACTTTTTGGATTCCTTGAAGCAGATCGTTGCGGTCGATCGCGTTCAGTTCAAGAACCTTTTGCGCCTTCGACGAAACCTTTTGCAGCGCGAGCAGAAAATGTTCTGTCGAGATGAAATCGTCCTTCATCGCGTCCGCTTCGTCCGCCGCCGCAAGGAGAACCCGTTGAAGTTCCCCCGACGCATTCGGCGCAGCTCCGCCGCCGGACATTTTCGGCAACTGCTTCAATTCGGCGTCGACCATCCGATCGAGCTGCGGCCAATTGGAGCCGATCGCCTCGAAAATCGGCCGGACGTTGCCGTCTTTTTCGGCGAGAAGTCCGTCGAGCAAATGAAGCGGTGTCAATTCGGGATTTCCGGAACGCACTGCGGATTCCTGCGCCGCCGCGAGCGCTTCCTGGGATTTCGTCGTTAATTTGTCGTAAGAAAAAGCCATGTTTTACCAATGGTCAACGGCCGGGACGTGGTCCCGACTCTGAAGTTTATCGCTTGGAGGTCATTTTGGCACGCTACCACGCCATGCTTGGGAAGATGCAATTTGCGTGCCGCGCAAAAGAAAACCGGGACCGCAGGTCCCGGCTCGTTGCAAGCTTGAAAAGAGAGCAAATCAGAGTTCGATCGTCGCGCTGACGGTACGACCGGGCTGCATCACCCACGAGTTGCCGGACGGACGGTTTTGAACCTCGATGAAAATCTCGAATTCGTCCCCGGCGACGATTTTCTCGTCGGCGAAGACCACTTTGCCGGGAAACTCTTCCGTTTGACCGTTGACAAGCGGCATCGTAATGGAAACGTTTTTTCCGTAGACCATGTCATGTGTGTAGAGCTTCGCATTGACACGTCCTTTGAGCCGGAGCGTGTTGAGTTGGACGATTTGCAGCACTTTGTCCCCTTCACGCAACCACTCTCCTTCGGCCTTCTCGATTTTGACGATCACCCCGGAAATCGGAGCGACCAGTTGCCGGAGCTGAATCAACACGTCAGCCATTGCGAGCCGCGCGACTTTGGCGTCGTATTCCGCTTTTTTCACGACTTTCAGGTTGTAGTCCTGAAGCTCAAAATTGGCCATCGCTTCTTCGACCTTCAATTCCGCCTGGAGAACTTCCATTTGGCTGATCGCCCCTTCGTGATGGGAGTTCGCCTCCTTGAGCATTCCGAGCGAGGCCCGTTCTTTTTGGGTTCGGATCGCGGCGAACTTCACTTCGATCAATTTTTCCGCTTCCGCCTTGGCGACATTCGCTTCGCATTCGGCGACTTTACGACTCAGGCGGAGTTCCCGATCGTCGAAATTACCGAGAACCTGCCCTTCGACGACATGCATTCCTTCTCGAAGCGGGACAAGGACCGTGTTTCCAGCGGCGTCTTTACGTTCCGTTTTGAGGGACATAAGCTGCGCTTGAAAATTGGCGGCCAGCTCCACGTCGTTCCATTTCGGAACTTCGAGAATCCCGTTGATGACAATCGTGTTCGGGCGGCTCGGATGGGCGGCGAACGTCGGCGGCGCATTAGCAAGCGGCGCAGCAGCAGCAGCAGGGGAGACGGATTCGGAAACGGGCGCCGCCGGGGACGGAATGGGGGCGGCGGGAGTCACCGGAGTTGTGGGAGCGGCCGCAACGGGGGGAGTCCAAGCGGGAACCGGCGTTTCGGCGTCCGCCGCATAGGCGACCGTCGCTCGAACCGGTTTTTTCACATCAAGAACCGGAACGTGGTCTCCGGGATCGACAGCGGCTTGAAGTTGGATTTTTTCCGGTTGCGGCAGCGAAGCGACGTGTTCGCCGGCAGTCGGGCCGGTCAACGGAAGAAGAGCCGCGAGAACAAGGGAGTTATACATTCGTGGAATATTCAACAAGGACAAAAACGAATCAAATTTCCAACCATGAAATCATTACGGCCAAAAAACGTCCTTGTTCGAAGGTGGGTCGCCCACCGTTGAGTTCCTATTTTTCAAACAATTCAATCAGACTGATCTTCGGTTTGGCAATCTGGAGGATCGAGGCGTATTGGTCAAATTCCTGGTCGACTTTGGCAAAAAGGGTACGCAGTAATTTTTCTTTTCCCGGCGCAAACAGATTAAAATAGGCGATAAACGATTCTTTTTCGGCCCAATTTTGTCGTACCGCCATCGGAAGCAGCGCTGAAAGAGCAACAACGGTCTGCTCGTAATTCTTGTCGGCGGCATCGACCAGTTCATCGATTTTCAGATGGTTTTCGAGAATCGCGATGAGCTGTTCGGGAAGTTTCCAACAGCGTCCAAGGACGGCGCCGGCATCGGCGTGGGTCCAACCAAACGCTTCGCTTTCCAACGCCGAAAGTCGCGCCGTCGACGAATCCGTCAATTTCTTCAACACTTCGCCATAGGAATCCGGCTGCTGCTTGAGGAGCAGCGGAATCGACATATCTTGGAGCAGGGCTCCGGCAAAGGCGATTTCCGGGTCCCCTTTTTTCATTTCCAAGAGCAGAAATCGGGCAAACATCGCGCGGCGGAGCGAATCCTGCCAGAGAAAACCGACATCGAAGTTGCCGGACTTGCTTTTCGGAATCAAGCTGAACACCGCCTTCCAAAGGACGAAATTCTTGACAATCCGAATTCCGACCAGCGCAATTCCCTGTTTGACGTTCGAAATCGTACTTTGAAAACCGAAATAGGAGGAATTCAGGAACTTCAGCACTTGAGCCGCGAGCCCCGGATCGGCTTCAATGGGGCGGACCAAATCGTTGATATTAACTTTCGCCAAATCATTGTCGAGTTGCAACACCGTCAATGCACTGTGAGGCATCGCCGGAAGTTGCTCCACCGTCAAAATTTTGCGTAACTCGTCCTGAATGGAATTTGTGGCCATGGAATTTGGTGGGAAGGAATCGAAACGCCGCTTATCACTGGAACGTTAATTTTACACCCGGACTCTGAAAAAGCAACTCCAATGACAATATTTTGCCGGAGATCATGTTGCATGAAGATACGGAACAGAGTTGACGCCCGGAAAACGAACGGTAAAATAAGCCCAACCGTTAAATCGCCCTCCAATTCAAACGAATGAATATCATGCACGAAGTCACACTGATCACCGGAGACGGAACCGGCCCCGAACTCGCCGCCGCGGCACGACAATGTGTCGACGCAACCGGCGTCAACATCAACTGGGACGTTCAGGAAGCGGGCGTCGACGTCATGGAGCGGCTTGGAACGCCGCTCCCCGATGCCGTGATGGAAAGCGTCCGCCGCACGAAATGCGCCTTGAAGGCTCCGATCACGACACCGGTCGGAACCGGTTTCCGGAGCATCAACGTCCATTTGCGGCAGGAACTGGGACTTTTCGCCTGTCTGCGGCCGTGCAAGTACTATCCCGGCGTTCGGACATATTACGACAAAGTTCCGGTCGACCTGGTGATCGTCCGCGAAAACACGGAAGACCTCTACGCCGGAATCGAGTTTCCCAAAGGGGATCCGAAAACGGTCGAATTGATGGCGACGATCAACTCGTTGACGACCGGCCGAAAAATCGCGACTCCGGCGTCGGAGACCGGAATTTCGATCAAGCCGATCAGCGTCAGCGGTTCCGAGCGGATCGTCAAAGCGGCGTTCGAATATGCCCGGGAAAACGGACGCAAAAAAGTGACGGCGGTTCACAAGGCGAATATCATGAAGCACACGGACGGCTTGTTCCTCGAAGTGTCGCGGCAAGTCGCCAAGAATTACACCGACATCGAGTTCGAAGACCGGATCGTCGACAATATGTGCATGCAACTCGTCCAGAAGCCGGAGCTGTACGACGTGATGGTCCTCCCGAATCTTTACGGCGACATCCTGAGCGACCTCGCGGCGGGTCTCGTCGGTGGTCTCGGTGTCGCCCCTGGTGCGAATATCGGGCAGGAGGGAGCTGTTTTTGAGGCGACGCACGGTTCCGCCCCGAAATATAAAGGGCAGAACAAAGTCAATCCGGTCGCCTTGATTCTTTCCGGAATGCTGATGCTCAAGCACCTGAAAGAATTCGATGCCGCCAAACGCCTCGAAAACGCCATCGCCGCCGTGATCGCCGAAGGGAAAGACGTGACCTACGACCTGAAAGCGGACCGCAACGACCCGACCGCCGTCGGAACCCGTGAAATGGCCGATGCGATCTGCCGGAAGTTGCGGTAGTATTACGAAGGATCGTTTAGCCGCCGCACCCAGTGCGGCGTGTATGGGCGTGGCAGAGAAAACGCCGCACAGGGTGCGGCGGCTAAACTCGCTCAAAACTCTTTCTGTGACGGAAACGTCTCGACCCACGGGAGTCCCCAAGCCCCGATTTCCTTCATGAACGGGTCGGGATCGAACTGCTCCATGTTGAAGACCCCTTTGCCGCTCCACTCGCCGCTCAGGATCATTTTTGCGCCGACCGCCGCCGGAACCGCCGTGGTGTAGCTGATCGCTTGTGAGCCGACTTCGGCGAAACATTCTTCGTGAACGCAAATGTTGTAGATGTAATACGTTCGCGGAGTACCGGCAAAATGACCGTTGATCCAGCAGCCGATGCACGTCTTTCCTTTCGTCCGTGCTCCGAGCGAACCCGGATCGGGGAGCAACGCCTTCAGGAATTGCAGCGGGACGATTTCTTTTCCCTCGTACATCACCGGATCGATCCGTGTCATGCCGACGTTTTCGAGTACCTTCAAATGGGTCAAATATGATTGGCCGAACGTCATCCAGAACCGCATTCGCTTCACCTCGGGATAGTGCTTGACCAGCGATTCCATCTCTTCGTGGTAAAGGAGATACATGTCCTTCGGCCCGATTCCGTCCGGAAAGTCGAACACCTTTTTCACGGACAAAGGGGCGGTTTCCTCCCAATTTCCGTTCTCGAAATACCGCCCTTTCGCGGAAACCTCACGAATATTGATCTCCGGATTGAAATTCGTCGCAAACGGATATCCGTGGTCGCCGGCGTTGCAGTCGATGATGTCGACGGTATCCATCCGATCGAAGTGGTGTTTCCGGGCGTACGCCGTGTAGACGTTCGTCATGCCGGGATCGAATCCGCTGCCGAGCAGCGCGAGGAGTCCCGCTTTTTCGAACTTCTCCTGATACGCCCATTGCGGACCGTAACAGAATTTCGCGGTGTCCGGATGCTCGTAATTCGCCGTGTCGAGATAATCGACGCCGCATTCGAGACAGGCGTCCATGATCGTCAAGTCCTGGTACGGCAGCGCGAGGTTCATCACGAGTTTCGGCTTCACGTCACGAAAAAGGGCGACGAGTTCCGGTACGGAATCGGCGTCGACTCGTTCGGTACGCAATGAAACGCCGGTCGCTTTTTTGATATCGGCGGCGATGGCGTCACATTTCGACTTCGTGCGGCTGGCGAACGTGATGTCGTGAAAAACTTCCGGATGCTGCGCGGCCTTGAACGCCGCGACCCGTCCGACGCCGCCGGCGCCGATGATCAAAACTCGATTTTCTTTCACCTCGGTTATGCTCCTTGTTGTCGTATTGCCCGCTTGCGGGTGATTTCAGATTTTTACGGGACGGTGGAGATCACATACGCAAAATTCCCTTCCCGGGTCGAGAACGATATTTTCCCCGATTCGACGGTTAATGTCAACGGCCCGGTCGGCTTCCCGTCTTCGTCCAAAACCTCGCCGCGGATGTTCGTACCGGCATTCGGCAGGAAAACGTCGGCGGGCAACTCGACCATTGCCGAAGGTTCACCCGGCAACGGCATGAGGGCGATCTTTTTCCGTTCGAAATCGGAAACGATATGAAACGCTCCGGACGTTTTGCACGGCCCGAAGTCGACCGCTTCCCTTGAAGGGATCAGGCGTTCGTAGAGTGGAGCGTCGTCGTTCGGAGCCGGTTCGAACGTCAAGTCGTTGATCTTGCCGGTTTCCTTCTCCCGTTTCAGGGTCAACTTGCCGAGACGATATCGATACCAAAACGACGGCGTTGCGAGCATTGGGCCTCGGCGGTGCACGTCGTTCGGGTGCGCCGGATCGTCCGCCGAAACCAAAAGATCGTAAGTTCCCGTTGGGAATTCGTCCGGAATCGTCAGCGTCTCCTCGTTCCATGGTTCGGGAGTCCGCCGTGTTTTTGTGCGGTATTCTCCTTTCTTCCATCGGGAAGTCGGTAATTCGGGAACGGCGTAACCGATCACGGCGTCTTCACCGGCGGCGGCCTCCGTGTTTTTTTGTTTCGCCAAATGCAGCGTCAGGCGGTAATCCTTCACGGGAAGATCGGCTTGGACGTTCCAACGGATCGGCAATCGGATCTCCTTTTCGGAAAAACGTTCAAACCCGTCCACGGACGGCGTTGCCGGAATCAATCCGTTCGGCACCGTTCCACGGGCGTTGAAATATTTTTCCCGCGGTGAAGTCGTCCGTTCAACGACCTTGCCGCCGATTCGGCAAATCGAGGAGTCGAGTTGCAACGATTCGTTCTTCACCCAATATCCGTAACGGGGAAGAACCACGCCGTCAACCGTCCAGTCCGCTTGTCCCCGATTGACGTAAACAACGGTCCCGCCGGTCCATTCGATCCGTTGCCGATGGATGTCGCCGCCGACGAATTCCATTTTCTTAATGTCGGCGAAAGCGAGACAACGGGCGACCGGCTGTGAAAGCCAGTATTTTCGTACCGTTGCACGGAGCGCCGCCGGAACGTCCATGCTGCGAACGGTTCCTTCGAGAACTTCTTTGACGTCACGGCAACTGCCGTCGACCATCGGCGGATGTCCGAGCATGATTTCCGTGCCGATATAGTCGTCGCTGTCGATTCCGTGCAGTTCCCGACCGCGGCCTCCTTCGTAACGAATACTGTATCCCGCCCCATGGAGCGAAAAATTCCGATGGTTCACGGCGTCAAACCAGGGAATTCGTTCCCAGTCGGCGTATTTCGGGACGATCAACCAACGGTTTTCGTCGCGGATATTCGACAAGTACATGAATTGACAATCGGCGCCGTCGAGTGTTCCGGCGAGGAAATCATGTCCCGCCTCGCTGATCGTCGGATAAACGATCTTTTTGTTCCCCGTGGTTTCCGGCCGTTTGCCGACAAGTTTTTCATTCGCCGTCGTCGGAGCGTTCATCCGATTACCGAGCCGTTCGAAGACGTTTTTCCAGCCTTGCAGGCCGTCGAGACTGGAATAAAATTTTCCGTGACGGTCGTAATAATCGGTGGGAGTGTTCGCTGCCAACACGTCGACGAACGCGGCGGACAGCGGAAATTCGGCCAGCATTTTTTGTGTCGATTTTTCCAGCACGTCGGCGGCGTGATCGGGGCGGCAGTAGTAACTCTGAGCGTCGAGCATCACGTTCAGGTACGCTTTGCGGGGGTCGCCGTTTTGCAGAAACGCAACATCGTCGAACGTGAAAACCGACGAATCGGGATAATAATCGATGCAATTAAGATGGACGCCGAACAACCAGCCGTTATCGTGGGCGGCTTTCATCGCGGATTTCATTTCGTCGGTCGTTCCGAACTTCGGGTTCGGCGGCCAAACGTCAGGAAGACGATGATCGTATTGAAAACGTTGCCAATTATGGGACAAAAAGAGCACGTCGTTCCGGAGGCCGTATTTCGCCGCTTGACGAATCAACTCGGCGTGTTCCGTGTATCGACCGTTCCAGATGTCGACGACGAAACGGCCCGCCTTCGAGTCGACGCCCGGAGCGGGATGTTTGTCCGTATAAGCACGGTATCGCATCGCACAGCCGAGAGCTCCGCCGTCGTCGCGGTTCCCCCACATCAAGATGAACGTCGTTCCCGGCTTGACGTTCAGCGTGTAGGTTTTCGTTTCAGGAACGATCTCCAGGTATTCCGGTGGAGTCGTCGTCCCCATGAGGAGCGACAAACCGTTCTCGAAATCGAAACCGACATGCGATGTCGAAAGATGATGTCCCCCTTTCCGAACACGAAATTGTCCCGGCTGTTCGACGACGTAACCGTGTCCGAAATAAACACGGTTCGCCGTTTTGCCCATCGGTCCGAACTCGACGGCGGTGATCAGACCCGGCTCCGGCGAGTCGACGGAAAGCCGCAACGCGTCCTGTTCCGCTTTGATCGTGAAGGAGACGGTTGTTTTCTTCCCGTCGACCTCGACGTCGTAATTCCATACATTACCCGACGAATTCGGACTTCCGACGAATTGCGGCGATGCGGTGACGAATTCCGTCAGTGGATGTCCGGCAATCCAGATACGAAGTCCTTGAATCGCAATACTTCGCTCACCGTCGATCAGCGCAATCGTTCCATCGAGGAGCCCCTTTTTTCCGTGTTCGATGAAGCAACGACGCTTTCCGGAAAAATGGTACGACAACGTCAGCGGCAGGGCAAATTCCGTTTCGTTTTTTTGGGTCGGTTTCGGCCAAGGCTTGAGAATCGTTTCCGGATAACGGACCGTCGGGTTCCAGTTCGGGTTCGGACCGACTTTCGTTTCGATCGGATGGACCATGTGAACGGTCGTTTCCTTGCCGTCGACGGTCGCCGTTGCGTCCAGCGAGATCGGATAATGAGCGTTGTACGTCCCGGCATGCGCGAGAATCCTGACCTCGACTTCGATTTCAACGGTCTCTTCGGCAGGGACGACGACCGTTTTCGTGAGGAGCCGTTTGTCCTTGCCGTCCGAGTCGGGGAATTCGAGCGTTTCGATGGTCCGGTAATCGAGCCGAATGGAAACGTCGGCGTCGGATTTGTTGTGGAGAATGGTCGCAACCGTAACCGGTTGTTCGAGAGCGTCGATTCGCGGCGGCTTCTCCAGCGTGATCGAGACGTCGCCGAGCGTTCCGGTGTTGCCGACGTAAGCGAACGTTTCGTGGAACAAAAACAAAAAGAGCACGAATACGGCGATGAAACGTCGCATCAGATCCGATCGGTTTTGTATCGTTATCAGAACGAGAGGACGCATTGCCAGAGGAACATGTACGCTTCGGCGTCGTTCTCCTCCCAGACTTTTCGGACGATTTCCTCGTCCCCTTGGATCTCCGGCCAGTCGGCTTTCGCCTCCTCAAAGGGAACGCAGACGCCGGGGTGCTTCGTTTGTTGTTCGTTCATTGCATTGATCGTTGTTGAAATTAATACACGCCGTATTCGTATGCCGCTTCCCCCATGGCACGAAGGTTTTCGAGCTTCGTGTCGTTCTGCATGATCGCGCAGGCGTCGACGATGTATCCGCCGTCCTTGCCGACTCCCTGGATCACCTTTTTCACGAACTGTTTCACCTCGTCCGGCGTGCCGAACGCCAATAAATCGTTCGGAATGCCGCCGCTGATGCAGAATTTATGCCCGACCGCTTTGTGGACCTCGAAAATGTCGCCGCGATCCACATGGTACACGATGCTCTTGTCGGGAAGCTCCGAAATGTATTTCAGGTTGCCGTTCCATTCCCCTTCGGCGTAGAAAAGCGTTTGGATCCCCTTGCTCCAAAGCGTGCAGATAATCTGCTTGAGCGACGGCCAGAAAAACTTCTCAAACTGTTTCGGCGACAAAAACGGCAGGCAGCCGCGATGCAACCACAACCCGACCGGCAGATTTCGGCCCGGATCGGCGGTCTGTTCGGCGACAAAGGCGAGATGCGGTGTCAGGGCTTCCGTCAGGGCGACCACTTTGTCCGGTTGGCGGTAAAGGTCCATGCAAAGGGCACGGTAGCCGCGAAATTTGTCGGCGATGATATCGAACGGCGCTTTCAGAATTCCGGAAATCGCGCACGGCGTTCCCGTTTCGTTCGTCATCCGGTTGATGTGCGGACCGTAAGCGGCGAAGTAATTTTTCATCGACGCCATGCCGCTGAGCATTGCCATGTTGCCACGAAACGAAGCGGGAGAACCCGGCGGCGCGACGTGTTGCGTGACACGGGGAAACCAGACGTTCGCCAGGAAATCGATCGGTTCCTTGACGAAAATGTCGTATTCGTCTTCCCGCATCCACGCACCGTTTTCCGGGGGCTCCATATATTGGAATCCGGTGTCGGCGGAGACTTCGATACCCGGCACGGCGTAATATTTGATGCCGAGCGACTTCACCAAGCCGGTCCAGACATACACCATGTTGGGAACCGTGGCGTCCCAATCATAATCGCGGCAACATTGGAGAATCGCCTCGAAAGCATACCGATAATCGTGGGTCACCTGTTGACAGGTGAATCCGGCGTGAACGGCGGTGACTTCCGCGGCGAACGGTCGAACGGGAACCCGATCCGGTTTTTCGTTCCGCATTGCCGTGACGTACCGTTTCAACCGTTCTTGGAATAACGTCTGTTTGTCGCTCATGGTCGTCTTGAAAAGTGAGGGGATTCAACCGTTGGCGTCCGATTCTACTCCGGCGTCCGATCGAATTCAAGATACGCATGGTAGCCGGAAGCGAAGCCGGTAGTCCGGCGAGAGCGCCCGGTTTTTTGGCGTGGTACGACCATCAAACCGGGCGCTGCGGGAGTACCCTTCGCTTCCGGCTACCATCGTTTGACCGCCATTTTGTACTAAAACATCACTTTGCTGCTGCTGTATTGTTTCGCACAAAAGGGGGTATTTGTGTATCGAAACGCGGCATTGTTTTTTGATTAATTTGCGGAAAATGATGATTTTGACTCAAGAAAACGAAAAAAATAAGCCGCAAAACGAACTTGGCACGAAATTTGAAAACCGTTATAACCTAATCGTCCGTTACGATCCAAACGTCAGGACCGGTTCTTGAGGCATTTCCGGCATATTTTAGGAAAAACTCAAAAAATTTTCGTTGACGGCAGATTTTAATGAACTAGAATAGGGTAACTTTACGTAGAAAACCAAACTGCCGGATATTTTACCCAGTTAGCCGCATCGGCCCCCGATACGCTTTCCGGATTACCGGTACCTTCCCCCGATACATCCCGCCACGGTGACGCGTCGTGCGTCGACGTGACACGTCACTGAATGGGTACGAACCACCCCTCACTCTCGTTTTAACTTAGGAGACTTTCATGATCAGTATTTTCTCAGGCAAAGGAAACTCGAAAAAGATTTCGAAGCGAGCTTTGGGGATGGAGTCCCTCGAAAACCGTGAACTGCTCAGCATCAATCCCCTCGGATACGATGGAGCCGATTATGTGCAAACCGCTCAAACATTCGGCGTCGAAAGCGATGTGACGACGGAAGCCGTGGGAGTAACGGTAGCCTCTGTCGCGACATCCGCTGCCAATCTTAGCGCTGTTGGCGTTACAGCGACTTTTTCCGCCAATGCGACCGATACCGGAACCTGTCAAGTTTACTACAAGGTCTTAACCTCGGCGAAAAGTGCAGGAACTGTGGGCACAGAAGGAAGTGGAACTTCTGGCTGGCAAACTGCGGGGAGCCCCATTAGCGTTGCCAGCGGTGACGGCACTGCGGTTTTAACTTCTTTTGACCTTGCTGCAGCGGTGCCGGCCACTTCGGCAGACCAATTTGTCGTTTTTTGTGCGACGGTAGATGGCACTGCGATTGCGGGAACCGATGTGACATCGGCAAGCGTTACGATTCCTGCAGCCACGCCGACCCCCACCACCGCGACGCCGAAGGTGTTGGTCGCCGATCCGAGCAAGATCGTGATTGATTCCTCGACTGCCGCTACCACAAAGGTGAAACTGAGCGAAGGTCCGACCGGTGCGACGCAGGTCAAATTCTACTTCACGGAAGTCGGTGCGGCGACACCGACCGTTGTTGCCTCAAGCGCTGTTGCCTATAATACCGATGCCACGGTTGCGTTGACCGCCGGCAAGACCTACTTGGTGAACTGCGAAATCCAAGACGCCACCGGCTACATCGGCAGCATCAGCACGTCGATCTTCCACACGGTTCCTGCCACCGCTGCAACAGCTCCGACAGCCGTTACCGCGAACTCGACGGATGGAATTGCCGTCGCTGGAACGAATCTGACCGTCAAATGGGCTGCGGTTACCGGAGACAATGTTGCCGGATATAAGGTAGAAGTCTTCAAGGCGGTAACGGACGAAGCAACCGATGGAGTCACCGCTATCGGATCGTATTCTATTTTCAGTGCGACGGCAACAACGGCGACATTTGACATCGGAACCGGTTTGGCCGCTGCTGGCGAGGGTTATTACTACGCCAAGGTGACAACATTGGCCTTGGAAGGCTCTGACGCCACTGCAAGCCTGATGACGGTGAGCAGCAAGTCGTTGCAGATGCTTGCTGAGACTGCCACTAACACGGTTGCGGCTCCGACCGCAGTCAAGGCTGTCGGCAAAGACGGTAAGATTACCGTGACTTGGACCGCCGGTAAATCGACAGGCGAAACGGTGAAAGTGGCCTCCACGCACGACATCGAATTATCGACGGACGGCGGCAAGACGTGGTTCCTCGCGAAGGCCAGTGCTTCGTCCGGCAACAGCATCGACGCTCTTCCGGACGGAACCTATAAGGTTCGCGTCGTCGGTCGTGAAGCGACCAGCAAGAGTACTGCCGCTGCTGCTGCAACAGACGTCACCCTCACGACAGCGGCGGCGAAACTGGTCGGTGTCAAGGCGACCGTCATTAAGGACGCCGCCAAGGGAGCGACCAGCTACTCCGCCGGTTTCACCCTCACGACCGCCGACGCCGGTGCCGATTTCTACGGTATCGCGCTGTACGATATGTCGACGCCGGGCACCGATGGCAAAGCCCCAAAAGGCGGCACGCTGGTTGGCAATATCGACATCGTCGACGCCGATACCGTGAAAGCATGGGAAGGGAAAGACATCATCTTCACCGGCTTGAACTCCAAGTACAAGTACGAAGTGCGAATCACGTCGTTCCAGGCCGACGCCAAACCGGCTGAACTTCCGTCCACGGGAGTGAAGGAAACGAAAATCTCGTTGTCGACCGTCGAACTGAAGGCCGCTGCCGGTAAGGCCGCCAACTTGAACATTTTCGGCGCCACGATGCAGGTCACCGATAAGGTGGACGCCAAGACCGGTGTCACGAATGCCCAAAAGACCTACTACCTTGAATACGTTCAAGCGTGGTCCGTTGACGGCAAGCTCGTCAAGGCGACCGACGTCAAATGGGATGGCACCGACACGAATCCCGTCGTTTCCGTAACATTGGATAATGTGACCGATCCGAAAATTGCCGCGGAAAAGGCGTTCACCGGACTCAAATCCGGCCAGACCTACTACTACCGCATCATCGAAATCGCCGACCTGAGCAAGGACGCGTCCACCGGAACTGCGGCGGATGTCAATGCAGGCAAATCGGCCTTGGCCGTCATTTCGAAGGTCGGCAACTTCAAGACCCCTGCCGCTCCGTTGGCTTCCATTGCGAAGACCGGCTTCGGACTTACGATCGACAAGACGCAAACAACGCCGACGACCGTGTTGGGAATCCAACTTCAGGTGAAGGACGGTTCCCCCAAGACGCTGCCGAACACCACGGAAGGTAAGAACCAAACGGCTACCGCTCCGGTCGCCTATGAGTTGCTCGTCTCGACGCAATCGGCCGTTCTCAAGTCGACCGACAAGACCGATCCACTCAATGGTATCCTGATGAACTCGATCAACTTGGGTGACGTGACGAAGTACTTGGGCGAAGAGACCAATAAGCACTTTGCAACGACCGACAGCAACAAGACGGCGTACAACCTCACCCTGCTGGATTTCAACGTGATTCTGGCAAAATTGTTTAACAATGCTGCCACTAACAATGGCGTCGACGGAACCGGAAACGTGAAAGGTATCGATGGATTCACCGACTCCGCCACGTTCACCCTGACGGACGCTAATCCCAAGGCATTTGAAGGTGGTGAAAAGGCGGACATCAATTCGACGTTGAAGTCGCTCCAGTTCCAGCTCGTCGCGGTCTACACGGATCCGACCGTCACGACGAACACGAACGTCGCCCTCTCGAAGGTCGCGAAGTTCTCGATGCCGAAGTTCCTCAACAAGGCGTACACGTCGATTGATCCCGTGACCCCGTAGTTGTTGACGTTTCACGATGTTTAAACCGATGGCCGCGCCGACAACGACGCGGCTTTCGGCGTTTATACCCCGTTAGCCGCGTCGGCCCCCGACGCGCTTCCCCCGTTAATTCCGCGCATCGGGGGCCGATGCGGCTAACGAAAAATTTACGAAAATTTCCCCATGTTGGCGGCGCATATCACTTTCGGGTGCCACGGTTTTTGGTTGCCGAACGATCCTCGCGGTTCGTGGTCGATCTACGTCGGCTCCCGAAAATTGTACGAATATGCCGGAGCCGCGACGAAAGTCGATACCAGCCGCAGCCTCGCCCGCGATTTCCATGACGTGAAACATCGCCTTAACGCCAAAAAACAACTCGAAGTCCCGCCCGTCGTCCTGAACGGACTCCAGGCCCGCGCCACCGCTCGCGGTTTTCATGTCGCTGTCGATGAGTCCCATTACGGCGTCTTCGCTTGCGTCGTCATGCCGAATCACGTTCACCTTGTTGTCGAGCGGCATCAAAAACCGTTCACCGATATTGTCGGACACCTGAAAAGTCGTGCCTCGAAACAGATGAATCATGAAAACCTACGGCCGCTTGACGGCGTTCACTCACCGTGGGCTCGCGGCCATTGGGAGGTCTGGCTCGATTCCGATGACGACGTTCGTCGTGCCATTGAATACGTCGAGCAAAACCCCATCCGCGATGGGCTCAAACCTCAACATTGGCCGTTCGTGGTTCCCTATTCCCGTTAGCCGCATCGGCCCCCGATGCGCTTCCCCTAACATTCCGCGCGTCGGGGGCCGACGCGGCTAACGCATCATGTTTTTCTCGAAAAAATCGGACATTCCCGCGCCGAGTCAATTGGACGTCGGCTTCTCGCTCGACCCAAGCGGTACGCATACCTTCGCGCTCGTTTGGAAGCTCGATTCCACACGCAAGACAATTCGGTACAGCGTCGAATTTTCCGTCGACAAAAAGAGTTTCGTCGCCGTTCCGCCGGAGAGCTGCTCCATCGCCACACCGCCGACCCGCCGGGCCGACGTCCCGTTCGCCGAATGGGTGCGGCTCATGGAGGAAAAGAAACTCGACGTCAAGAAATGCCGGTACGTGTATTGGCGTCTCCACGCCGAATTCCATGACACCAGTGGTAAAGTCTTCGGAACCTCGACGAGCAACGTCGCCTGCTTCGAAATGCCGGTCATCGAATAGCCGTTAGCCGCGTCGGCCCCCGACGCGCTTCCCCCGAATTCCGCGCATCGGGCGCCGATGCGGCTAACTAATGTTTCATGCTCGTCCGAATGGACGGGCCGCGTTTTCCTTTTTTCGGCGTCGTTTCCGGCTCCGGTGTCTGCGGATCGAGTTTCCACGACTCCATTGCGGCAAGTTGGGAACGCTTCGTCATGTCGAAATCAAGCGGCGTCAACGTGATGTGTCCCTTGGCGAGCGCCGCAATGTCCGTCTCCCGATTCACGCTTGTCGGTTTCGGTTGCCGATGGTCCGGCCGTCCCGACAACCAATAATACGGCCTGCCGAACGTGTCGACCCGTTTTTCGAACGATTCCCAATACTGCGAAACGTCCGTTTCGACAAGTTTAACCGTTGGCCGGGAAACGCGGGTCGCTTCCAACGGAATGTTTAAATTGTAAAGTTGCGGTTCCGGTCCCTGTTGCTTCAAAATCCGCTCAATGACATCCGTCGCCAATTCCGCCGCCTGTGGAAACGGCGCTTTTTCCTCATACTCCAGCGACACGGCGACACTGGTCACCCCATACATCGCCCCTTCGACCGCCGCAGCAACCGTTCCGGAGTAAAGGACATTGATTCCCGCATTCAGACCGCCGTTAATGCCACTAACGACCAAATCCGGCAACCGGGGCATAATCTGCGTGACGCCCAACTTGACGCAGTCTGCCGGGCTTCCCTCGACTGCCCATCCCCAGTGTTCGTCGTCAACGAAAACTTTTTTCGAAGTCAACGGCGTCAAAAACGTGATCGCGTGGGATACGCCACTCTGTTCACGGGCCGGGGCGACAACAAAAACGTCCCCCAAACGCCGCAAAGCCCGTTCCATGGCCGCCAAACCGGGGGCGAAAATACCGTCGTCGTTCGTCAATAAGATTTGCATGGAGGCAAAAAGGTAGGCAGCCGACCGCCGGGCGGCTGCGTGCGGTATCCCGCACTAGATGCTACTCACAAGCGCCGAGTCCGGAGTACCGGACGTTGCCGCCCGGCGGTCGGCAACCTACCTTGTCTATATTCGATTAAAGCTACTTTACCATAAATAACGATAAAACCAAGGGAGAACGTCCGCAATTCGCCCGGTGTTGACGATTGCGCCGACTTTGCCGGTTCCGTTGACCGGGGAAATCGATTGCGGAAACGGATTGGAAAATTTTCGGTTGTTTTTTCAACCTCCACGGTTTATCCTATACAGAATACGCCATACGCTGAAATCCCGCCTTTCCAACGGTGTGATCCGCGACGCGAATCAAACGTCACGAATCGCCAACCACGAACCACGACAAATCCGATGGCTTTTCTCAAAAAATTCAAAGCGCGTTCACTCGGTTTCGAATCCTTGGAAAACCGTGAGATGCTCTCCGTGTCGCCGCTGTCGTTCGCCTACGCCGCTTCAAGCGTGGTGCAGACGGAAGCGACACCGATCCCGAAACCGGAAGTCGTGGAAGCCGATACCACCGCGAGCAGCATCAAGTTGTCATGGAAGATTTCCGACCTGACGAACATGCGGTCGACCGATGCGATCAAGGTCGAAAAGCTCTCGGTCGATTCCAGCGGCAACGCGGTGCTCGACAAGGACGGCAATCAGGTCTGGACTCAAGTCGGCAGCGATCTCTACTACACGCCGGCGAACGCCGACGTCTACACTTACGAGATTAAGAATCTCACCGCGTCGACCCAATACACGTTCCGCGTTTCGTTCGGCTCGCTTACCCAAGGCCGTGCCGCGACCGAGGCGGTTGAGGCGACGACCAAATCGGTCGAGTTGAAAGCGGAAGGACTGACTTCGACTTCGATCAAACTCTCGTGGGAAGTCCTGGCACGCAGTTCGACGTATTTTCAGGTACAACAATGGAACGGTTCGACATTCGTCACCGTCAATCCGTCGACATCGATCAAGGCGGATTCCACGTTGGCGAAATCGTACACCGTTACCGGACTGACGACCGGACAGGAATATCGTTTCCAGGTTCAATACTACGACACGAACAACGTTCTCCGGACGACGCAGGAAGTCGTCGGCAAGACGCTGTACGCCCTGAACGCGGAAGCGACCGACTCGGCGGATACCGTCCTTGTGTCATGGAATTCCGCGATGGGGGGCAACACGGGTTCGCATGAAATCCAGATGTTCCAAAGCTCCAGCGCGCCGACGAGTACGTCCATCTGGTCGACCGCGACCACCGAGAAGGTCAGCAACACGGAATACAAGGTCACGGGCTTGAAGGGACAAACACCGTACTATTTCCGTGTCAAATACACCGTCAACGACGAAAACGGCAAACCCGTCACGACCTACAGCGATGTGACGGCGTTCTCGACGCCGACGAGCATCACGGTCGACAGCGTGACGGCGACCTCGATCAAGGTCTCGTGGACGTTCTCCGGTTCCTCGGGATATTCGTACTACGTCCAGTACAGCTCGGACAAGACGAATTGGTCGGACTGGCCCGGCGGCACCACGACGGCGAAATCGTACACGATGACGGATCTCGATCCCGGCAAGACGTATTACGTCCGGGTCCGGTACACCGCCGTCAAGGGAACCGAGACGTACACGGCGTACACCGCGTATTCGGAAGCGACGACCGGCGTCGAAACGACGCTCAAAAGCGTGACGGAAAAGTCCGCGACGATTTCCTGGGACACCGCCATCGGGACGAACTTCAACGTCCAGCGCTGCGACGGTTCGCTCAAACCGACGGTTTCCACGAACTGGACGACGATCAAGAAGAACGTCGCCGGAGGCGAATTTACGAACAATAACATCGGTTCGAACCAGCAATACTATTACCGTGTCGAATACACGGACGGCTCCGGCAACACGCAACACACGATTTATGTAACGGCGGTGACGAACGCGGTCATCAAGGCGGTTTCGTCCGAACTCGACACCGTGCGGCTCGAATGGGACTTCGATCCGACGAAGACGCCGACCGTCCAGATGTACCAGGGGGAAAGCGCCCCGAGTGAAGCCTCTTGGGCGAATGCTTCGGTATCGTTCTTGAAATCCGACTGGAGCACCGGCTGCATCGTGACCGGCCTGATTCCCGGAAAAACGTACTATTTCCGCGTCCTGTACGACACGAAAGAAACCCCCGATCAACAGACGTCGACCACGACGAAAATCGCCACGCAGGTCGGCAAGATGATCACGACGAGCGTCACATCAACGAGCATGGAGTTGCGTTGGGCGAAAACCGCTTTCACGCAGGACACCGAAGGCCGGAACTACACGATCTGGAAATTCGAGAAATCGGAACGCACCGGCGCACAAACCTGGGTCGAAGTCGCCACGAATCTCTCGTCCTCGGCGAATACGCACACCATTACCGGTCTCATCGGAGACACGAATTATGACATCCGCATTTGCATCACCGGTGCCGGTTACTCGAACCCTCTCGCGGAACTGACCGATGTTCGAACCGAGCCGTACGCCGTGACGATCAACTCGCTCGGCAAGAACAGCGCTCAGCTCATCTGGACGTTCGACACCTACAAAGACAAGGCGACCAACAAGACGGAAGCCGGTGACGGCGAAGGCCATTATGTCGTCCAGAAATTCGTCGGAACCGGCGAACCGACCGAAGCGGACAGACTTCGCGGTCTGACCGAATCGGGTTATTGGGTCACGATCGGCGAACCGATCCGCGCGAACAAGTATTACACGATCCCTGATTTGGCAACCGGTTCGACGCAGTATTATCGTGTCGCCTATACTTACGAAACCGGTGTCGCCGAGAACCTCGCCGGCACGGAATGGACGGTGCCGCTCGTTACGAAATTCTCGGAAGTCGTCAAGGTTCAAACGCTCAACGACGTGAAACTGGAAAGCGCGAACGTCAACTCGTTGACGATCTCGTGGAATCCGCCCGCCAAGTCGGGAACGACATACACCCTCGAAAAACGTGTCAAGGGAACCACGACATGGTCGACGGTTCTCAGCGGAACGACCTCGACGTCGACAACCGTCACCGGACTGGCCGCCAATACCGAGTACGAATTCCAAGTCACCTACACGGATAACTCGACGGGCAATTCGAAGACAACGCCGATCCTCGAAGCGGAAACGACGACTTACGAAATGTCCGTGATCTCGAAACAGATCATCAGCGACGTCACCATGGGAACCGACAAGGCGTCGGCGACCGTCACGATGCGGTATCTCACCGGCATCGAATCGGACTTCAAGCTCTATTACCGTCCGAAATCCGACGCCGAATGGACGACGAGCTTGCCGTATGTGGTCGGCGCGGCAGCCGACGGCACCGTGACGTTCGAACTGTCCGACCTCGTTCCCGAAACGGAATATGAACTTAAAGTCGTGTATGTGTCGAACGCCTCCGGAAGCACCGTTTCACAAGACTCGCACGTTAAAACCGTAACGATTTCCGACGACCTGAATCCGTCGGACGTAACCTCAAGCTCCGTGACGATTTCATGGGACCCGTCGAGCTTTGCCGACAAGGCGACCTCGGCTCAGTATTACGTCGAATGGCGACTCGCCGGTTCCACCGACGCTTGGAGCACCAGCGCGGCGCTCGGAACCTCCGCGAAGTCCTACACGGTCTCGTCGAAGCTCGATCCGAACAAGACTTACGAATTTCGTGTCAAGTATGCAACGGCCGCCAACGCCACGGCGTATTCGACCGTCAAGACCGTGACGACCGGTCAACCGACGATTACCGCGACATCGACGCAGTACGGTAAAGTGCGCGTCGCTTGGACGGTTGCGACCGTCGGCAACTACGTCATCCAGTACAAGGCCGATGACGGCAAGTGGTACGCCGCGACGACCGTTTCGACGACCGCTTCCCGTTACGTCGACATCACGACGCTCGCCGCCGGCCCGGACGCCGGATCGCTCAAATCCGAAACGGAATATACGTTCCGCGTTCAGTACGGCGTCAAGAGCGGCGAGTACGTTTATTCCGACGAAAAGACAGTCTCGACGCTCCGGGGATTCCACATCGCCGACGGTTCGATCACGGCGAAAAGCGTCACGTTTAATTGGGATCTGCCGACCGACTCCGGAACGACGTACCTTTTTCGTTATCAGGAAGCGGGAACGGGCAACTGGACGGAAGTTTCGCTTGCCATCGGAACGACTTCCTATACGGCAACCCCGTTGAAACCGGGAGTCGATTACGAATTTCAATTGGTCTACTTCAGCGGCGACAAGCAAACCGAGACACGGTATGTGAAGACACCGGTCAGCGTGCCGGATGCCCCTAGCAACATCGCCGTGAGCGACATCAAGCTCAACAGCGCGAAGATCTCATGGACGGATAACAGCGAGTTCGAGGACGGTTATGTGATCGAAGTGACGAACACCTCGACCGGCGCCACGGAAAAGATCGTCCGTCCACCCGTCAACGGGACCGGCCTGACGGAATATGTACTAACCGACCTGAACGCGAAGACGACGTATTCGATCAAAATCTACGCGACCGGCAGCGAAGGAAACTCGGCCGCCGCCACCCTTGCAAAGAATTTCACCACGCTCGACGTTTCCCGTCCCAATGCCGTTACGACGTTGAAAGCGGCGACGACGCCGACGTCGATCACGCTGACGTGGGCGATCAAGACGGTGACGGACATCGCGGATCCGACACAATTCCGTATCGAATACTACGACACGACGACGAAATTGTGGTACGAAGTCGCCACCGTGACCGAAAAAACGTACACGATCACTTCATCGTTTAAATACGGCGATTCCGCCGACCAAACGACCGTCAAACTGACCGCGAAAACCGCCTGCAAATTCCGGGTGATCGCGATCAGTCCGTCGACGTCGAGCACGACTTACGGCGAATCGACGGCCGTGGAAGTCACCGCCACGCCGCCGTCGCCGGTGGCGCCGAGCGCTCTTTCGGCGAAAAACATCACGATTTCGACGGCGGAAATCAAGTTTACGGATTCCGACAAAACGGTCTCCGCCGCGGACAAAAAGTACACCATCGAGTACAAGGAAGGAAAGACGACGACCTGGCCGGAGGACGGAGCCGGCGTGAAGACCATCGAAATATCCGGAACGACCCTCTCGGCGGTGCTGACGGACCTGAAAGCGGGGACCGTTTATACCTACGTCGTGAAATCGGTGTACGGCGAAGGGGAGACGGAATCGTCGGCGATGTCCCGCATTGCGACGTTCACCACGGCAAAGCTTCCGACGGTTTCGTCGGGCAAGGCCGGCTTCACGTTGACGACGGGCAATAAATTTTCGTGCATGGTTTCATGGAAGCCGCCCAAACTGACGACCGTCGGCGACGTCGCCATAACGTACAAAATATTCGCCTCGACGACGGGGAAAGCGGGAACGTTCATCGAATTGTCGACGCTCGACCAGGCGTCGCTTGCTTCCGGCACGAAAACGGCGACGTTGCTGTTCACGGAGTTGCTCACGAAGCTCGGCTACGCGGACGGCGCGAAGCCGACGTCGGTGTCGTTCCAGATCGGCGCCGTGTTCGGCGACGGGCTCGGGACATCGCTTTCCAGTGCGACCCGGTTGACGATGCCGAAGTTCGTGTGACATTTCATCCGTTTATCGTTTCGGAACCGGCGTCGATGTTGATCGGCGGACTCGGACTCGCCGGAATCGGTTTTCTGCGACGGCGGATGAAATAACCGTTCACCAAAGAGCCGGGGACGAAGACGGTACTCTGTCGTGGTCCCCGGTCAAATGTGGTGGCAATAAAAAATGAGCGGAGTCGTGTTTGGTACGGAGCGTAGCGGAGTTCAAAACGCGACGGACCATACACGACAATCGTTAAACAACGGATCAAATTTTATCACCTGCTCAATAATAAAACTCGACCAGCCGTTTTCGTAACTCGTCGGCAAGTTTCTGGTCGTCATGCGGCATGATGTCGTCGAGCCGCAATGCTTCGTCCCGTTGGCGGAGCGATTCCTCTTTTTGTCCGGATTTCCAGAGTGCGACGGCGTACGGTCCCCGAATCTTCGCATGGTTCGGATACCGGTCGATCGCTTCACGGTAAAGTTCCAAAGCCCGGTCCCGCACAGCGACGTCGCCGGTTTTTTCGTACATGGCGAAGAGCCGCTCCGCATACATGAACCGCAGTCCCGCCGAACGAGGCGAGAGTTCGAGCGATTTCTCCAATGATTCGCACGTCGTCGCTTTCCATGCTTTATCGTTCGGATGTGCAAACCAACCGCGAAACGCTTCGGTCGAAAGTCGCTCCTGGATCGTCGCCGACCATGGATCGACGGCCGCCGCTTTGCGTAACGACTCGATGCGGCGGGGAACGTCCCGGGCTTCGTCGGCATCGAGAAGGAACGGCAACGACCGGAGCATCGGTTGCAGGCCGAAATGGTTGACGGCGAGAAGCGACCCGACAAAAACGCACAGAAACATGCCGCACACCTTCTTGTTTTCCGTTCCGTCGGTCGGGGCCGTTTCGTTCAAGAGGATTGCCGCGAGGAGCCAAACGAGTATCGCCGAATTCGTCGCGGAAATTCCACCGGCCGCCGATAAGTGAACGAGAAAAACGACAAGCCCGATTGCCGGAACCCACGGAGGAATTTCACGACGGTCGCCGAACGCCAGATCGACCAACGGAAACGCGACCAGCAGGAAAAGGATCGGCTCGAAAGCGATTTGCGATTCGGCGTAAAGCGACACGACGAACGCAAGAACGCCGCCGCCGAGACCGGACCAATAGAAGAGTTTCGTGTTTGCGTCCGCCGGGGATGCCGCTTGCGTTTTGGCCGTGCATCGCGAAAATCCGAGACGAAACATCAGCCCAACGACGGCCGTTACGAAAAGAGCGAGCGCCGGAAGTCCGGCGACGGCGGCGAGTTCGACGGCGAAGTTGTGCGGATCGGCAATCTCTTCGCTTGCCCACGGCAACTTGTATTTTGTGTACGCCTGTTTGAAATTTCCACTGCCGCAACCGAAGAGCGGGTGGTCTGCAATCATCGCCGTCGACGCCTGCCAATACTCGAGACGGAAACCGAGCGATCTTTTTGCGCCGGAAATCATCGATTTTCCGGGGACAGCGACGGATACGGCGGCGACAAACACGACGGCGACGGCGGTTCCGATCAGTATTCGTTTCGTCCAGCGCGCGTTGAAACGGGGGAACGAAAACCAGCCGAACAGCGCAAGGCCGACGGCAACGGCGACGAATCCGCTACGGCATTTCGTCAGCACGAAACAGAACAACACTACGGCGAGCAAGGCTCCGCCGAGAATTTTTCGCCAGGACGGGACGGGCTTCGAGGAATTTACGGACGGTTTTGAAAAATAGACGCCGAGCATCAACACGAACCCGACGGCAAGGAGACCGCCGAGCGAATTCGACAGTGGATAGGTTCCCATTGGCGTCATCGTTTCCAGTCGTTTGACGAAACGGTCCCAATCCGGCGTTCCCTGTTCCAGCGACGGATCGGCCGCGGCAACGGTTGCGACGGGGTTCGTCCGGAAATCGTGCAGAATTTGCGGGAACTCGACGAACTGTTGGTGGAGTCCCGTCGCGGCTTCGGCGAGAACGACGGCAAGGATCAATCGCAGCGCCGCGTTGCGTGTTTCCGGACGTTCGAGTGTTTGTCGGAAGAGAAACCACGCCGCTCCCAGGGCGAGCCAAACGGAGAGCATGTTCAAACCCGGTCTCGGTGCGCCGCCGTTGCCGGGGAGCAAATTCCAGGTGATCGACACGGCAACCCAAACGAAGAAAAGATAGGCTGGAATATCGCAACGAAAAAATCTCAGGCCGGCGTCCTGTTTGCCGAGCAGCGGAACGATCACCCGGACGGCGGCGGCGAGGATCCAAAAAACGGCGAGCAGATGGAACGCGCCGGACCGTTCGTTGAGATCGCCGTTTCCGAAAATCGTTGCCGTAACGAGAAGTCCGACGGCGGCGTCCACCCATGCCGTCGGCTGTCGATGCTGTTTCATGAAAAGAGGGGGCGACGAACCGCGTTCGGCGTCAAAAGGGTCAGGGGTTGTCTTTTTCAAGTTCGGCGAGGCGGTCGCGGATTTTTTGCAACAGCTCGTCTTCGTCAACGGTTCGTTTGTCGCCGAGCACTTCGAGCGGATCGACGGCGTTTTTCAAGGCCTCGATCGCTTCCGCCTTGCGGTTTTGCTTGACATGAAGTTCGGCGACGGTCAAATACCACTCGGCGAGATACTTGATCACGTCGGGATAAACCGTTCCCGTTTCGAGGAGTTCCTCTTCCCGTTCCTTGAACAATTCCATGGCGTCGTCGAAACGGTTTTCCCGTACGAGAAATTCGAAAACGTGCGCCTTCGCTTCGTTGAGCCGGTCCTGGTACATGATGTTTTCGGGTGATTTTTTCACCAGCACGCCGAGCGGTTCCAGCGCCTTTTCGAAGTGCTGCCGGGCGGCGACTTCGTTCTTTTCGAGTTTGGCGCGTTCCATGAGGAACGTCGCCTGGAGATTGATGTCCTCGTTACGGAATTTGTCCGGCTTCGTTGTTTTCAGCTCTTCGATCGTTTGCAGCGCGGCGTCGAATTTTTTGTCCGCTTCGTCCGGTCGGCCCTCTTTGGCGAACACCATTCCGACCAGGAACTGGGTTTGTGATTTGCCGAAATGGTACTCCGGCGGATCGGGGAAGCGGAGCATCCCCTCGCGGACGTTCAGCGATTCGTCGAAGAACGCGATCGCTTTCGGATCGTTTCCGTGCCGAAATTCGAAGACGCCGAAATTGTGCAGTGCCCGCGCAAGGTTGCGGTGGAACTCCGGAACGTCCGGATGGTCGGCGACCAGTTTTCGCGAAATCGTCAACGCCTTTTCGTTACAGTCGAGAATCCGGCCGGCGTCGAAGTTTTCCGCTTCGTAAACGACGGCGAGGTCTTTGTAGCACTTCGAGAGGATCTCGAGGTAATGTTCGTTGTCGGGATGCCTGGAAACCAGTGCCTCGCCGAGTTGGATCGCCTTGAGATAATAGTCGATCGCATCGTGTCCGTTGCCGAACCCCTCTTCGATCCCCCCCATGTCGAAAAGCGAGCTGACTTTTCCGGCGATGACGTCGGGATTGTCGTGTTTTTGCGACGCGAAATCGTCGTAATACCGCCTCGCCGAATCAAGGAGCTTGCGACGGAGCGGCATCAGGCCCGCGCTCTTGACGGCGTCCTCCTTGGCGAACTCGGTAAAGAATTCGTTGACGGCGCTCTGCGCTTTTTGGAAGTTCTCTTCGGCGCGAGCCCGGTTCTCTTCGGCGCGGCGGTATTCCTTCGCGGTTTGTTTGTATTGCTCGTTGATCAGGAATCCGTATAAAATCGACGAGCCGAGGAACACGGCGAGCAGTCCGACGGCGACCCATTTCATCATCCGGGCGCGTTTTCTCGCTTGTTGGAGCGTCCGGACCTGATGCCGTAACAGGTTCGTCGTCGCCGGATCGTGGAGCGGATTTCGTTCCATTAAACCGATCTGCGCGTCGGCCAGGGTCAAGTCGCCGGATTCGAGCGTCAAGCCGACCAATTCCTTGCGTGCTTCGATTTCCCCTTTGCGGGCGGCAAGGAGCGTCGGGTGAATTTCCGTTGCGTTTTCATCCGGACGTCGTTTCGGGGCGTCGTCCCGTCCCTGTAGTTCGCCGATCACACCGTGAAAGATATCCGCCGTCTCCAGGAAACGGAGCGTCAGGGCGAGCAGCGACGAAGGTTTCCCGGCGGTTTTGCATCGTTCCCGCGTCAGCGCTTTGAGCTGCTTCCAATTTTTGTCACACCTGCTCGTTACGATCGCGAAATGCTGGTATTGCTTGATCGCATCGATGAAGTTCCCGGCGTCGGCGTAACGGTCGGACGGTTCCAACGCCATCGCCTTCATGGCGACGGCGACCAGTTCGTCGGGCATATATCGTTCGGAATGCCATTGCAACGGCGGGATGATGATCGCCCGCACCGCGCGGAGCATCGGGCCGACTTCGGCGACCGTTTGCGCTTCGGTCATCCGTGATTGCGGATTTGTCGACACGGAAACATTGCCGACGCTGTACTTTCGCGGATCGAACATTTCGTACGGTGCGTGTCCGGTCAGGACTTCGTAAAGCATCGCGCCGAGCAGGAAGACGTCGGTTGCCGGCGAACACTTCCACGGTTCTCCCGCCGCAAGTTCCGGCGCCCAGTACAACGGGGTTCCCGCAACCCCTTCCACGGTGCTGACGTGGGGGACCATGTCCTCGGAGTCGGATTTCGCGTCGCCGACGTCGATCGCCAAGCCCCAGTCGATCAGGTAGACCTCGTCGTATTTGTCGTTGATGACGACGTTGTCCGGCTTCAAGTCCCGATGGATGATATGATGTTGCCGATGCGCAAACGACAGCGCATAAGCGATTTCCAAAAGGATGCGGAGATTGTCCTCCAAGGTCCGCGTTCGGATCGTGTCCGACCAACGGTCGCCGTCGACGAGTTTTTCAACGACGATCGCCTGACCGGACGGCAGCGTCTCCAGCGCAAAAACCGGCGGAATGTTTTGATGCGTCAACTTCGCCTGGGTACGGACTTCCCGAACGAGTCCCTCCCGTTCCGCGTCGTTTTTCTCACGTAAGTGCTTCAGCGCAACGAATTGTCGCGTGCTTTCCTGTTTCGCTTTGTAAACGTCTTTCCACCGACCGCTCCCGAGAAATTTCTCCACGGTGAGCGTATCCGTTACGGAAAACTCCGTCGTCGTCAGGTGATCCCTTGATCGAGGTTCGGGCGTTCCGGCTTTTTGGGAAACGTCTGCCGCTCCCTTCGCCGTCGGGGTTAATGGGCTCGGTTGCGGTGAAGAAGAAACGGCAGCGGTCGGAGTTCCCGTCGGAGCAATCGTTTGGTCGGCGTCGTTGGTTTGATGGACGCTCCATTGGAGGGTTTGGGATTTTTCTTGCGACCACGTTTCCTGGATGCCGGAACCTCCTGTCTGCGGGCTCAACTGAACCGTTGTGTCCGGCGCGAACGCGGCGGTTTGGTTCGAATCGGGTTGCCGTTGGACCGTTGCGTCCGGCGTGAACGCGGCGGTTTGGTTCGAATCGGCGCCGGGACCTTCGGTCTGTGGGCTTAACTGGGTGGATGTCGGCGATGAAACGGTCTGCGATTTCGGTTTCCAACTGCGTCGCAACTGCGCGAGTTCCACGGCTTGCGAAAGCTGCTCCCGATTGATTTGCGGAAACCGTTGGCAGACGGAATCGGTGTCCGGCGACTCGTCGGCGTTTTCGAGTTCGAATTCGAGCAACCGCAACACGAAAGCGCCGTCCGTCTTCAGGAACGGATTTTGGGCGAGAAACGCCTCCACGGAAACGGATTGCCCCCATTCGGCTCGAAGCCGGTACTCCGTGAACAGGATGTCCTGAGTCAATCGGTCGGAGTATTTCGGCCAGAGATTG
This sequence comes from Thermoguttaceae bacterium, assembly GCA_031549705.1. GTDB lineage: Bacteria > Planctomycetota > Planctomycetia > Pirellulales > Thermoguttaceae > WRKP01. The sequence continues at coordinate 75,198 of JAVBPI010000043.1, read as the reverse complement.
ACGTAGGCAATTGGTTCCGGAGCGATTCCCGCTTTACGGAGCCGCACATAATCGTTGACGATCCGGTCAAGAATAAATCGTGTGATTGCGTCGGACATGAAGAATTCCAAAAATCAGGAGAGAGCGGAATCGTTCTTTCTTTTATTTTAGCTCAAAATTCGCGGAGCCGCAACGAGCTTCCTGCGGGTCTATGAGAGTCGGTCGAAATCGTTTATAATGAAATCGGCATTTTCTTTTGAGTCATTCAACCCTTTCGTTTCATGGAGCCGCCCCGATTTTATCACTACGCCAAGGCGAGCCGCCTCGTCACCGAGGCGGTGCTCAATGAAGCTTTGGAATCGCTTCGGCAATCCGGTGGAACGCCGTTGTCCGCTTCGGCGGCAACGGGGGTGGAGCAATACCAGCATACGGCACGGTTAAAGGGAGCGGAGCACCATGTCGGACCGGTCGCGTCGATCGTGGACGAACCGTCATCGGATTCCGACGAGTCGCTGGAGGGAGATTCCACGACCGTTGCGAAGAGCAGAATTACCGATGGAGACCGCCGCCTTGCGGACGAATTGGTCAAACGGGGGGTCCTGAATACCTGGCAGGCGACGCAGCTTCTGGACGGTCGAACGAAATTTTCGCTCGGCGACTATCGGATTCTCGACTCCATCGGTAAAGGGGGGTACGGACACGTTTTTCTCGGCCGTGAAGACCGCGAGGTCCGCAAAAAACGGGAGAAGGGGGCTCATTCGTTTTTCGCCGTGGAGCCCTTCTATGCGATCAAGGTGTTGCCGTTCGGTCGCGCAACGCCGGAACTGACGGCGAGATTTCTGCATGAAATCGAAGTCCAACAAAACCTGCAGCACCCGAATCTGGTCCGGTACTTTGCGTCGGGACGGGACGGAAACGTTCATTACATGGTTCACGAATTCGTCGACGGCGGCGACTTGCGGCAGCTTTTGCGAACCGAAGGGAAGTTGCCGTTTGATGTCGCGGCGGCGATCATTTCGCATCTTGCCCAAGGACTTCAGTGTCTCCACGAAAACGGGTTGGTTCATCGGGACATCAAACCGGCGAACGTGATGCTTTCCAGTGAAGGGACCGCCAAGCTCGGCGATATGGGGCTCACGGTTCCGTCGCGGTTGAGCTCGACCTATGTCGCCAACGAAAAGATCGAAGAGGGGACGATCCTGGAGCGTCAAATCGACAAGGCGACCGGTTTGAGCGGCAAAGTCGCGGGAACGGTCGACTTTCTGGCGCCGGATCAAATCCGTTCTCCCGACGAACCGACGCCGTCGTGGGACATTTATTCGCTCGGTTGCACGTTTTATCTGGTGTTGACGGGAGTCGTCCCTTTTCCCAAGGGGGACAACAAACAAAAATTCCGCGCCCATTTATTGTACGAGCCGACCGATCCGCGCGTCTTCAATCAGACGATTCCGTTCGATATCGTGCAAATTCTCCGGGCGATGCTTGCCAAGGATCCGAACCGACGGATCCGAACGGCTCGGGAAATCGTCGAACGGCTGCAACCGTGGATTCCGCCGCTCGGATTGTCGGAGAAACTCGGATTTCAAGACGATGCCGCGACGATGGATACCGGCGAGGATTACGAGTTTCGGACGGTCTCGTGAAAAGGGGCAATCTGCCCTCCCCTCTCCCGGAGGGAGAGAGGGGACGGTAATCTCGGCGTCTCACCAAACACCACCACCGTTTTCGCCCCTAAACGCCAAACTCTCTCATACAAAAATGTGGTATTTTATTCCCCGACGACTTTTTCGATGATTTCCTTGTCGAAGAAGTTCGTTTCCATGGCGGCGTCGACGACGATTTTTTGGGCCGCGATTCCACTGGAACGCGGGCTCAGCAGAAACACGGCGACCGCTGCCGCTTCTTCGGTTTCCAAGGCCCGTTTGCGGGGAATCGCCTGTTCGGCGTACAGATACGAGTCGGCGTAACCGGGGATTCCCGCCGACGCCGACGTCTTCAGCAAGCTCGGAGCGACCGCGTTGAAACGGACCTCCGAAAACGCGCTGAACGATTTCGTCAGGAACGCCAACGACGAATCGAGCGCCGCCTTGATCGGGGCCATGAATCCGTAATTTTCGCTTGCCATACGGGTCGTCGAAATCGAAATCGTCACGACGGACGCCGTTTTCTCCAACAGCGGAGCCAACTCGCGGCAGATCGAAATCAACGAGAAGCACGAAATGTCCAGCGCCTGCAAAAACGCCTTTTTCGGCGTTTCGTGGAACGGTTTCATGCCGTCGCTGTAATCCGCGAACGCAATCGAATGGACCAGCCCGGCGTACCGCTCCGAACCGAGGTGTTCACTCAATTGTTCGGCGAGCGATTTTAGCTCGGTGTCGCTTTCCACGTCGCAGGGGAACACTTGGGAGCCCGGAAACAACGGCGCAACCTTTTCCGCGATTTTGGCGTCCCGGACCACCAGGTCGACCGTCGCTCCTTCATCGAGGAGCATTTTCGTAATCTGGTACGCAATGCTCTTCTTGTTCGCCACACCGAAGATCAGAAATCGTTTACCGGAGAGTTTCAGGAAGTCCATATTGTCGCTCGCACCCCATTGTCGGAAAGGTAATGGTACACCGCCAAAACAAATTTTGTGTGTTGTCCGTTTAGCCGGAACACCAAAGGTGTTCGTGCCGTATTTTATCATGTTTTTACGGAAAATCAATCGAACGATATTCATGCACGGACGTTTTTTTCTTCTTTCGCAACGGTGAATATCGTTTGAATAATACGAGCACGCTTTGAGGTTTTTTGCGGAGAGTCGGTTTTCCAGTCGTGCTACCGAGCGACTCGTTTTGATAAAATTTGCGGATTGTATGAACTTTTCGAGTTGTATGGACGATTACGACTGAAAGACGTTCCTCTGCCGTACCGGTGGAGAGTTCGTCGTGTCGACATTATTTCGGTCCTTGCATCAAGGAAAGACGACGATGATCTGCGACGACAAATTAACAGCGGCTCGCAACGCGCTCCTCGACGGCGATTTGCTGAATGCCGAGACATTCTACACGGAAATTCTCACCGAGGATCCGGAAAACTGGCTCGCGCTCGATGGAATGGGGGTGCTTTACTGCCAGATTGACGATCCGAAACGAGGAATCGAGTTTTTTCACGAAGCACTGCTTCAGCTCCCCCCGCCGAATGGGAAAAACGTCCCGACCGATGACTTTTCCGCTGAGGAAATCACGCAGTCCCAGGCGACGCTCCATTTCCATCTCGGCTTGGCCCAACGGGCGGTCGGGAATCGGGCCGAAGCGATCGCGGCGCTGAAAATCGCCGCCCGGCTTTCGCCGTTGGACGCCGATCCGCTTATCAATCTTGCGCAGCTCCAATTCGAAGCGGGGGGGGTGAAAGACGCCGTCGACAGTTTCCGCAAACTCACGAAACTGCAACCGGAGAACGCCTCCGCCTGGCTGACGCTCGGATACGTTCTGACGCTGCTCGGCAAGCACGGCGACTCGATCCGACCGCTTGAAGAAGCGTCTCGGCTTGATCCCGCCTCGCCGGATGCCTGTTTTTATCTCGCGGAATCGCTCCGGCATGTCGAGCGGTACAAAGATTCGCTTCCGTATTACCAACGGATGCTGCAAGTCGCAATGGAATGGCCGCAAGCGGTCGTCGGCTACGGAAAGTCGCTCCTCGCCCTCGGATATCTCGAAGACGGTTGGGACGCGATGGAATTTCGTCTCGGCTGTGCGTTCGGGAGCTGGGAACGGCACGCCCTGCCGAATTGGGACGGCACCGAGAACGACAACCAAACGATTCTCGCTTATTCCGAAGAGGGAACCGCCGCCGACCTGATGTTCGCGTCCTGTCTGCCGGACCTGATCAACCGCGTCGGACACGTCGTCGTCGAATGCGATTCGTCGTTGCACGGCCTATTCAAACGGTCCTTTCCCCGCGCAACCGTGGTTCCACTCGCTCAGGATACCGTTGCGATGGGCGGCAATCCGTGGAATCTGGCGTTCGACAACCAGATTGCGTTCGGAAGCCTCCCCCGATTCTTCCGACCGAACGCCGAAGCGTTCCCGCAGAAAAAGGTTTATCTCCTTCCCGATAATGATTGCGTCGAAAAATGGACGAACCGCCTTGCGGAAGTGGGGGGCGTCGCCAAAGTCGGTGTTCTCTGGCAGGGAGGATGGACCGCCGAAACCGAACAGCAGACCGCGCTGCCGATGTTCGAACTCCGTAACCTGATGCTCCGCAACCAAGCGGACGCCGCGTGGGTTTGCCTCCAAAACGGCTCGAAGCAGAAGGAGATCGACCTGTATCGCAAGCAAACGACAATGCAGATTCGGCTCTATCCGGAGGCGTTCCAATACGACCTCGACGAGATGGCTGGACTTTTGTCGTCACTCGACTTGGTACTGACGCCGCCGGGATATGTCGCTCACCTCGCCGCCGCGCTTGGCGTTCGAACCTGGGTGATCGCTCCCGCTCCGGCCGATTGGCGTTGGACGCTCGGAGCCAAGAGTTCGCTTTGGCATCCGACCGCGCGGCTCTTCCGGCAGCGGATGGGACAACCGTGGTCCGACCTGTTCCAAGATGTTCACATGGAGCTGGGACGGTTCCTGCAATCGTACATTCCGCCGAGTGAAGAGGAACCGATCATGCTGTCGTTCCCCGAACCACAGGAAAAACGGTTGAAAATCCGGCGGGTTGCGTAAGGACAAAACGAAGTTGACCGATCAGGTATGTCGTCGACCGCCGGGCGACGACGTGCGGTACTCCGCACCGGATTCTGATTCAGGTCCGGGGTACCGGACGCTGCCGCCCGGCGGTCGGCAGCCTACCTTACCCGGTCGACTACCGACGCTCTTTTTCTCAACCTCCTTCCCAAAAATGTATCGAAACGATACAATAGAATGCATCACGTTGTATCGTTTTGAATGTCGAACACTCTTTTCTCGTGTCCATGCAATCGGAAACCGCTTATTTGGTTCTTCTCAGTAACGGAGAGCAGAAGGAACTCTTTCCCTTGGCGGACGGCGTTGCCGCGACGGTCGGTCGCGCTTCGGAGAACACGATCTCGCTTTTGGACGACCGTTGCAGTCGCTACCACGCGAAAATCTTTTACGAAAACGGCCAGTGGTTCGTGCAGGACCTCGGCAGCCGCAACGGCACGATCGTCGACGGCACGCTCCTCTCGACACAGATTCACGAACTGATTCCCGGCAGCCGGATTCAGGTCGGCCGTTCGGAGTTGCAGTTCGGTTGCGGTGAACCGGGCACTGCGGCGACGGAACCTTCCCTGCTCGACGACGAAACCGGAATGATCGCCGAACGGACGGGAATCATCGGCGTTTCCAGCGAGACCTTGCGAGGTCCGCAGCCCGACAAGCATTTGGAGCCGGAGATTCTCCATCAGCGGGAGCACACGGCGATTTTGAAGCCGGACAGCGACGCGAAGCAAGCGCAGCGCATCACGACGCGGGCCGGTTACGGCGCCGTCGAACTTTGTCGAATGGCGTACCAATTGGGCAAGGCGGAAGAAATCGACCAGGTCGCCAAAATCGCGATTGAAGGACTTCTCCACGCAACCGGCGCGGAAGGTGCCGGGCTTTGGTTGTTTCCGTACAATTTGAAATCGTCGCAGCAGGCATCGGATATCCGGTTGGTCGCCAACGCAACGCTGGAAGAGAACCAATACAATCCGATTTCGGAATCGCTCGTTCGGACGGTGTTCGACAAAAAAGAGGCGATTCTTTTCAACGACGCCCCGAAACGGGGAACGGGATCGAAGCGTCGGGTCGGCGGACATGCCGGAACCGATTTGGGGACCCGTTCGGAATTCGGCGGCAACAATACCCTTGCCTCGCCGATTCGGTACCAAAACGGCATTTTGGGATTGCTTCACCTTTACACGATTTCGCCGTCGAAATACCTTGACGAGGACGACCTTGAATACGCCTTGGCGGTCGCGGATACCGTCGGCGTCGCTTTGGCGCATGTCAACAAGCAGAAAGAGCTTGCGGCGAATTTGAACCAGGCGCAAAAGGAGAACACGTCGCTCCGTGAAATGCTGCAAATGAACAGCGAGATCATCGGAATCAGCCAGCCGATGAACACGATTCATCACCTGATTTCGCGGGCTGCCGAAGCGAAGACGTCGCTGTTGGTCCGCGGTGAAAGCGGAGTCGGCAAGGAGTTGATCGCCAGGGCGGTCCATTTCGCGAGTCCGCGAAAATCGAAACCGCTCGTTTGCTTGAACTGCGCGGCGATTTCCGAGAGTTTGCTCGCCAGCGAACTTTTCGGTCACGAAAAAGGCTCGTTCACCGGGGCGACCGATCGGAAGATCGGCAAGTTCGAAGCCGCGAACACCGGGACGCTTTTTTTGGACGAAATCGGCGAAATGTCGCAATCGCTCCAGGCGTAGTTCCTCCGGGTGCTCGAAGGACATCCGTTCGAACGGGTCGGCGGCAACATTCCGATCTCCGTCGACGTTCGGGTGATCGCGGCGACGAACCGCGACCTGGAAAAAGAGGTCGCCGAAGGACGTTTTCGTCACGATTTGTTCTTCCGGCTCCGCGTGCTGGAAATCATCGTTCCGCCGCTGCGCAAACGGGTCGAGGACATCCCGATCCTCGCCGAACATTTTTTGAGCAAATATTGCAAGGAAACCGGACGAAAATACCAGGGTTTTACCCAGGACGCCATGCGCGTGCTGCTCGAATACCGTTGGCCGGGGAATGTTCGTGAACTGAAAAACGTGATCGAACGGGCCGTCGTTCTCGGTTCCGACACGTTTATTCAAGAGCACGATCTGCTCCTCTCGTCGCTCAACACGATGGGGGACTCGGATATCCGCCGTCCGGAGCCGCAGGACGTGTTCATCCCGTTGACGCTGGAAGACATGGAACGCAACCATATCATCCGGACGCTCGAACACGTTCAATGGAACAAGAGCCTGGCGTCGAAGCAACTCGGCATCGAACGAACCACGCTCGATCGGAAAATCAAACGTTACGATTTAGAAAGAGAATAAAACGTGTCCGAAGCAAACGCAATCCGGGGTCTGTCCGTCAACTATCCGGTGGTCAACGCGATCATCCAGGCGGTGGAGGGGTGCTTTCAAATGTGCGACACGAAAATGCACGTCGTCGGGATTACGAAAATTCCGACACAGCTCCCGAACGCCGGCGTGACGGGAATGATCGGGATGAGTGGAAAGTGTACGGGATTTTTGACGATGAACCTCCCGGAACGCGTCGCCTTGGTCGCCGTAGCGGGACTGCTTCAAGACGAATTTACGAAGCTGGACCACCAAGTGGTCGACGGCGTCGGTGAACTGACGAACATCGTCGCCGGCGGTTTGAAAACGAGATTGTACAACACGCCGTGGATGATCGGCAACATTACGGTGCCGTCCGTGATTTTAGGGAGCAATTACCATATTTCGTACTCGAAAGGAATCGAGTACTGCAGCGTGACGTTCGAGGTGGACGACCCGGAAACGTTGTCGATCCAGGACCGTGTCTTCATGGTCAGTACGTCGCTCATGCAGGTGGGTTAGCCGCGTCGGCCTCCGACGCGCTTGGTTTTTTGACGCTTTTTCAAGGAGGGAAATCATGCGATTACGAAATTCGGATAAACTGTTGGACGCGATTCGTTCGTTCGAGGATGCGTTGAAGTACGCCCGATCGCCGGAGTTTCAAGGGCTCGGAATCGAGTTCAAGAGCGTGCTCCAATCGGCGGTGGTCCAGAATTTTCATTTGACGTTCAAGGTCTGCCTGAGCATGATCGAGAACCAACTCCGCGACAAGCTCGGCGACTCCGCCGTGAAGGACGCCTCGACGGAAAAGATAATCCGGTTGGCGGACGTCTCGGGAGTCATCGGCGACGTGAACCGTTGGCTCGAATACGCCGATTGCGAACATCTTTCCCAGTCGAGCACGATTGCCGTGCGAACGTTCGAAAAGGCGTCGGATTTCCTGCAGGACGCGAAACTTCTGTTAACGACCTGCGCCAAACGCACCCAAAACGAACGCCGACGACGTGCCGCCGCGTAACGAAAATGATGGAATATCGTCGTGCCGACATTTCGGACCTTGACCTGTTGGTGGAACAGCGTCTTCGGTTTTTCCGTGACGCGAAGCCCGACATGGACGCCGAATCGCTTCGGGAACCGAATCGGAAGTATTATGCCGAAACGATTCCGACGGGCGAATGCGTCTATTGGTTGGCGTTGGACGGCGGCCATGTGGTCGGCGGCGGCGGCTTTGCGATTCGCCGTTACGCACCGGGATATCTGTTGCGCGACGGCGTTTCGGCGTATGTGTTCAACATTTACGTCGATCCGGCGCACCGAAAACGGGGCGTGGCGAAGGAAATCATGTTACGATTGATGAGCGACGCCAAGGATCGTGGTATTTCGCGTCTCGACCTGCACGCCACGGAAGCGGGCGAACCGATCTACCGCAAACTCGGTTTCGAACCGCCGGACCATGCGTATTTGGAATTCACCGTTTAGCCGAGCGGCGCAGACGCCGGCGAAAGGAGAAATCATGTCAACGATTTCCGAAAAAAGAAAGAACTCGGAAGAATGGGCAAATAAAGAAAACGATTATGATCCCCAAAAACAACGGGATCTGCTCGACGGCAAGTTCGATCCGTTGTTTGAAAGCGATGAAGAATTTGAAGATTACATGAAAACACTGGAAGATAGTCGATTATCCCAAGTACCGAAATCATGAACGAACTCGTTCTCATCGACACGAATATTTTGTCGTACATTTTCAATCGTCATTCCATTTTGGAAGATTACGTGCGTTATCTTTATGGAAAACGGTTGGCGATTTCGTTCATGTCGCTGGAAGAATCGCTTTACGGAGCCCGATTGAAAAATTGGGGAGAACGTAGGATTTCGCAACTTCGATTCTACATCGACACCTTTGAGATATTTCATTCGACGAGAACGATCGTCGAATACTCGGCGACAATTCGGGCGCAGCGCAGGAATCAGCCGATTTCCGTCTGCGACGCTTGGATTGCCGCAACGGCATTGGCGTTGGATTGTCCCTTGGTCACGCACAACGCCTAAGACTTTGAAGGGATCCACGGACTGGAAATCGTGACGTTTTATGTCGCTAAACCAAAATAGACAGATTCAACGCCGATTGTCATGAGACAGATTCCACGAAAGGAAAGCTATGGTTATTGGGAATGGCATGTGGTGTTGCCCCGAAACAAGCCGTTGTCGAAACATGGTGCAAGCTTCAACAACGTGATGGTTGCGGGATTGATCGTGCTGACTCTCCCCACCATCGTCCTGTCCTGTCTCGTAATGTTTTATCTGGTTCGCGTCACGGAGTGGCCGAAAGAGTATCATGGTGTCGGAGGAGCAATCATGGTACTCGTGAACGTTTTATTCTATTTGTCGCTGAACTATCTTTTATACCCGGCGATGGGGAAAATTGCATATGAATCCGAATGGATCGACGAAGAAGAATATCGAAGGTTGAAACAACGTCGCATCCCCGGCAGCTTTGTTTTGTCCGAACCGGAAGCGACTCACGAAGAAAATGAAGTTTGAAGTCGGGACCGCAGGTTCCGGCTCGTCGTTCTCTATTTTTGTAGCATTAAAATGATTCGCGTATACAACACCCTGACGAAGACGAAGGAAGAATTCAAGACCGTTCAGCCCGGCAAGGTCGGCATGTACCTTTGCGGACCGACCGTCTACAAGCCGTCGCACATCGGACACATGGTCGGGCCGGTAATTTTCGATACCATTAAACGGTATCTGAAATACAACGGCTACGACGTCAATTTCGTGATCAATATCACCGACGTCGACGACAAACTGATCGCCGAAGCGAACGCCCGGAAGATTCCCATGGCCGCCGTCGCCGACGAGATGACCGCCGATTACATGCGGAACCTCGACGCCATGGGGGTCAAGGATTCCGTCGACGCCTTTCCGAAGGCGACCGACCATATCGGTAACATTATCAAGTTCACGCAGGGCTTGATCGACAAGGATTTTGCGTACGCTTCCGACGGCGATGTCTATTTCGACGTCGGCAAGTTTTCCGAATACGGCAAATTGTCGCACCGTTCGTTGGAACAAATGCTCGGCGAAGGGGGCGGAACCGCGGACCGCAAGCGGACGCCGTTCGACTTTGCGTTATGGAAATCCGCGAAGCCCGGCGAGCCGAGTTGGGATTCGCCGTGGGGAAAGGGGCGGCCCGGTTGGCATATCGAATGTTCCGTGATGAGTTGCGAACTCCTCGGCGAAACGTTCGACATTCACGGCGGCGGACTCGACTTGGTTTTTCCGCATCACGAAAACGAAGTCGCCCAGAGCGAAGCCCGACACGGCAAGCCGATGTGCAACCTCTGGATGCACAACGGTCTCATGCAGGCGTCCAACGAAGTCGGCAAAGTCGGCGGGCGCAACACAAAATCCGCTGAAGAAGGCGATCTTGCATCGCAGGAAGGCGGTAAGATCAGCAAGTCGAAAGGGGCGAGCGCTTTCCGGGACATGCTGAAACAGTTCGATCCTGAGTTGATTCGGTTTTTCCTTTTATCGTCCCATTATCGTCGACCGATCGATTTCAGCTCCGAGCGGATTGAAGAAGTCGGCAAGGGACTCGAAACGTTTTATCGGTTCTTCAAGCGGTTCGAAAAAATTACCGGAACGAATTTTTATTCGCTGACCGCTCCGATCAGCCGAAAAGACGGCGACGCTGCAACGTTGAAAACCGCTTTGTGCAAGCAGGTCGCCGAATACCGTGCGAAATATCTTGAAGCGATGGACGACGACTTCAACACCGGCGGCGCGATCGGGATTCTGTTCGATCTGCTTCGCGTCTTGAATAAATTCGTCGACGACAATAAACTGGAAACGTTGAAGGGGGAAGTCGGCCCACTCGTTCACGGTGCAATGGTGTTGCGCGAAATCGGCCTAACGCTCGGCTTGTTCCGCGAGCCGCCGCAGGAAAAGGAATCCGCAGGCTCGAATGAGTTGGTCGGCAAGTTGATGTCGCTGCTGATCGAACTCCGTGCCAACGCCAAGAAAGCGAAAGATTTCGCGACCGCCGACACGATCCGCAACCGGCTCAAGGATTCCGGCGTCGTCTTGGAAGACCGGCCCGGTGGTACCGAATGGAGTATCGGTTAATGAACGACATCGCCGCACAGTACACGGAAATCGCGAGGCTTGCCGGTGGTCTTGCGCACGAAATCAAGAATCCGCTGTCGACGATCCGCTTGAACATGGAGCTCCTCGCGGAAGACCTCGAAGAGATCGACACGCCGACCGGTCGCCGAGCGTTACGAAAAGTCGGGACGGTCGAAAAAGAATGCCGCCGTCTCGAAGAATTGTTGAACGATTTTCTCGATTTCACGCGGGCGCACCGTTTGGTACTCCAACCGGCGGACGTGAACCACGAAATCCGCGACGTGCTCGAATTTTTCCGTCCGAAAGCGAAGGAATCGAACATCGAAATCGTCGAATACCTCGCCAGCGATCTGCCGACGGTTCCGTTGGATCGGCGCTCGTTCCATCGGGCGCTGCTCAATCTTGTGTTGAACGCGCAACAGGCAATGCCCAACGGCGGCCAACTCATGGTCCGGACGCGACACGGGGGCAACGACGTTTCCATCGATTTGGTCGATACCGGTTGCGGCATGGACGCGAACACGATGGAACATCTTTTCGACGCTTTCTATTCCAATAAACGGGGCGGCAGCGGACTCGGATTGCCGACGACCCGCAAAATCATCGACGCGCACGCCGGACGAATCACCGTTCAAAGCGAACCGAACTGCGGAACCCAGTTCACGATCTCGCTCCCCAGCTTGCAACGTATTGCCGAGCGCTGATTTTGTGCGTTAATGCCCGTTCACGTCAGTTCGAGCCGAGCTCCGTTGACGAGTCGCCGAACATTGGGGAGTTTTTCCCGCATGGCGTCAAGGTTGTCGCCGTGCACGGGAATCACGATCGACGCCTTGATCCTTTCGGCGAACGCCTGCAAGTCGGATGCCGGTGCGTGGCCGCCGGTGTGCATGTATTCGTAACGGCAATGGTGGTCGGTGAACCATTTCTTCGCTTGGGGGGATCTGTCGATGTAGTCTTTCCACATCGACCAACACCAAATGTCCCGCGGTGTCGGGACGATATCGGCGGAGGCGAATTCATCGATGAGCGATTCGCGGGTGAGAATGACCGAAGGACACCGGGGAGCGTTCATGAATGCGGGCTTGGTCCCCACTGACGGATTCAGCATTCGGGCATTGAAATCTTCCCGGCCCGAGATGATGTTTTTCCTGACTTGGGCCTTGGTCCACATGACCCGAAGGTGCCTGCCGTACTTGGGGCATGGAACCGGCAGGCCGTTTTCCGGCGAGGCGAGCATGTCGAGGATTTCCGCCGTGTAAAGATCGATGACGAACTGCCAACCGCTGCGACGGCAGGCGTTGAAGATCGTGAGGAACCGTTCGATATTTTGCGACGAATAAAAAACGAAGACCCGCCCCCGTGCATCGCCGAGCATTTCGACGAACCGATCTTCCAGGGCCTGTTCCGAAACCGCGGTCGATTCCCGTTCGATATTGGTTCCTTCGAGGATCAGCACGTCGATCGTCGTGTCCTCAAGATGTTCCAACATCTCGTCGACCCGGTGGGACTGGCGACCGTGGCGGCGAAAATCCCCGGAGTAGAGGATTCGCTTGCCGCCGACTTCGATCAAGAGCATGGATGCGCCGAAAGCGCTGTGGTCGGTCGAAAACGGCGTTACGATCAATGAACCGACGGCAAAAGGGGTTCGATCCTTCCAGGGCGCGGCGAAGCGTTCGACCGCGATCGGTTTGTGTTTGCTCCTGGAATGACCGCGAGCTTGATAGTCGCGAGTAAAACGGATCAACTCGCCGGTCGCTTTTCCGCAATGAATCGGCCAACGTTCCGGAATTTCGTCCAATAACTCGTAGTGGTCCTGGTGGGCGTGGGAAATCAGGAGCCCGTCGACCGGCTTCGTCGTGTCGAGCGTCGTGGGCAAGCCGATCTTTTTCCGTTCGGAATCCGGCGTCTCGACGGGAATGCCGACGTCGAGAATGAGCCGACGGCCGTTGCCGTCGCCGATTTCGATGCAGTTTCCGCCGAGCTCGTCAGCCGAACGGTGGACGATCAGGTAGGGCGTGTCAGACATGATGTCTTTTATGCGAAGATTTCAGGATGCCGTCGTTTTTGACAAAAAAACGCTCCGAGTATTGGTCCAATTTTTCGCTGCCGTTGCCATCGAAATCGAACCATTCCGAAACGAAATCATATTCATTCGGCGTTTGTTCGTCCAACACGATAAAGCTGAACAGAATGTGGATCGGTAGTTTTGAAAGAAGGTCCGGCATGGCGTTGATTCTTTTGTTTTCGTTCACCACGTCAATCATGTTCTTGTGAAATTTTTCCAAGAGAGTCGGCAATGATTTCTCTTTGCGTGTCTCTGATTTTCGTACTCCAGATTCCGGTTTACGTATCACATGCGTATGAAACCAATTACCGAGAACGAGGGGATCCCGTATTTGAACCGGTTCACCGCTGCTATCACATTCCACGTTTTCGCAGATCAATTTTTCCAAATCTTTGGAGATGCTGATTCCTTTGCTCCCCGGTTGGCCGGACTTCAGTTCGATGTTGACGATTTTCTTATCACATTCATCGTAAATGCACATGTCCGTGTTACCGCTCCGAGGTTTTTCTTCTTTTCCGGTTTGAAAACAGTATTTGTTGGTCGTCGGAGCTTCCACCGAATACCGGAGTCCCTTGCCGTTCAACAGTTGGCAGAACAGTACTCTCGATTCCTGTTCGGAGACTCTCCTTTCGCGGTTGCGCTTTTCAGGGAAGATCAACGGGGTTCTTCCGGCGTAACACTCGGAGAGCATCTTCGCCAGATCTTCGTTGAGTTCTTTCAGCCGTATTCTGAGGGGGGCGGACATGAGGTGTTTCCGAAAAAAAATGATGGGCGGAAAACGAAAATTTTACCTGATTCTGTTTCGGTTTGCCATGGTTGTCGAACGAGTTCATCCAACCGGACGCTTCGGGAGTTCCCATTGCATCCGGCTGCCATGGGGAACGAAATTTCCGTCGATTCGGATAAAATAATCCGATTATTCCCATTTTGACGCGGGACTTTGTGCCGATAGTAACGATAGAAATGCTTGTAATGCGCTTAACGATAGTCGCTAAACGAAGATTTAGGTAGAATGCGATGTCCAGACAAGATTTTCAAGTCAGCCGTTTTTTGGTCGCCCTGGCGTTCCTTTTTGTGTTGATCCAAACGATCCCGGCGCAAAATATTCGGATCGGTTCGGTCGACCAAGGAAGTTCCTACACGATCGGTTCCGGGGCGACGAACCAAAAAATGACGTTCACCACGGCCGGTGCAACGGCAACCGCCGGCACAAGCACCGTCTGGACCGGCCAAATCGTCATGGAAGCGGCGGGGACAATCGCGGTCACGACGTCAACGACCGCCAGTTCGACGACGACGTTTGCGGTCGACGGAGGAATCAGCGGAAGCGGTGCGTTGACGAAATCCGGTAACGGAATCTTTCTCTTGAATTCGGCGTCGTCGCAAACCGGCGAAACGATCATCACCGGCGGAACGTTTCAAGCGGGAAAGAATCGAGTCTTTTCGCCGAACTCCGCGTTTTCGATCAGCAGCGGAACACTGGACCTGAACGATACGGTCCAGGAAATCGCATCGCTCACCGGCGGGGGAACCGTCGCTTTCGGTTCGACCGGCGCCGGCAGCTTGACGACGGGGGGGGATCATTCCGACACGATTTACGGCGGCGCATTCACCGGAACGGGAACGCTGACGAAAGTCGGCGCGGGATTCATGGTGCTCGGCGGTTCGGCGAGCTCGGCGGTCGATTTGAACGTCGTCGACGGAATGCTGTTCGTCAACGGATATTTCGGCGTCGACGGTGGAACGGCAAGCGTTGCGGACGGCGCGGTTCTCGGCGGTTCCGGAACTTTTTATGACGTCAACGTCGCTTCGGGCGGCTTTCTCGCTCCGGGGACGCGAACAAGCGAAGATGTGACGTCGACCAGCACGTTGACGGTGAACAACGACTTGACACTCGACGCCGGAAGTACGCTGAGTATTCGGGTCGACGACGCCGGAAATTCCGACAACGTCGTCGTCGGCGGAGCGTTCACCAACGTGGACGACAACGCGAACCTCGAAATCTACGCCATCGCCGGTGAATACGCCGATCCGCAAACCTACGACTCGTTTTTGGTCGATTTCTCCGGAACGAACATCGCGAATTTCAACACGGGCAATATTTCCGTTGCGCAAAAATTTTTCACGTTTGAAAACGTCACGGAAAACCCGAACTCGGTGCGGCTCACACGGATTCCGGACTATTTCACCCGTCGCGCCCAAACCGACAACCAGGGACAAGTCGCAACGGTGTTCGACCAAACGGAGTCCCCCGTGCTTTGGTGGGCGATGACGAACATGAGCAACATGGACCAAGCCGATATCGACGAGGCGTACCACGAACTCAGCGGCGAAGTCAAGGCGAACTCGATGATGCTCGGACAATGGCGAACCTCGCGGTACGGCATGAACCATCTCGACATGACCCCCGACGGCATGAAGCATTGCGGATCGTTGTGGTTGGAATGCATCCATGAAACGACCGACTTCGATTTCGACGGCAACAGCCGCGGTTACGGAATATCACGGACCGGCGCCGTACTCGGCTCGGAAGAACGTGTCGAAGACTGCTGGTACGGGATGCTTATCGGGTACTCGAAACCGTTCCTGTACAGTAACGGTGACAAATACGAAGCGACCGATTTGCAGTTCGGATTCTACGGCGGAACATATCTCCTGAATATGATCGAGACGAAAATGTTCATCGGCGTCGGCGCTCAGGAATACGACACACGGCGGTTTCTCCGAAGTCCCGCCCTGTCGACGCAGCCGAACGGCGAACGAATCAACGGCGATTACACCGGGAACTCGATGTCGATGTCGCTCGAATTCGCCGCCCCGTTCGACTTCGCGATGCTCCAGTTGCGACCGCTCATCGCGCTCGACTCCGATCTGAGTTGGCAATTTCCGTTCACGGAAACCGGCGACACCGGATTCGAACAGCAATACGACCGCGGATTCTTCGACCGGACGTTTTTCCGTGTCGGAATGACCGGACAATGGGGCTCCGTGACCGACGATTCGCCGCTGAGTTTCCGGGGCCGCGTCAATTACAGTTACCAAATGGGAGGCAACCCGTATCCGGTTTCCCGCAGTCGGTTCATCGCCGACCCAAGCGTGTTGATGTCCGTGTGCGGCGTCGATGCCGGTAAGCATTATCTCAACCTGGGTGTCGGGATGCGTTGGCAATTCGATCCGTGCCGAAGCTTTATCGCCGATTACGATTACAACGGCTCCGAACGCAGTTCAGGACATTACGCCTCGCTTGGGTTCATGCAACGGTGGTAGAGCACGGATCGGTATGCGCTAAAAACGGTACAACCGTTTTATCAGGAGGGAGTTTTGGCGAAAAATGGAATAGTCCGAAGGAAAAAACTCTCCCGGTCGGGTAAATTGCGTAGAATAATGGAGAGAATTCCCTCGGTTGATGCGCTGCGCGGCAAAAACGTAAGCGTGAAGGCGACCGAAGCAAGATACCTTCCTTTTACGCTGAACGGAGCTGACGATGACCGACCATCTTGAGAAGCATCTCAACAATCTCGAACAACAAATCACCACCGCGAAGGGGAAACTCGCCCCGCTTGCCGAGCGAACGGCCAAGTTGAACCAACACGCCGACGCCGTTCGTCAACATCTCGCAAGCCTGACGACGATTCTGGGCGCTTTCGAAACGGAAATCTCCGACGTCGAAAAAGAAATCGCCGGACTCGGACAACTCTTCGACGGCGTCGCCCAAGGTCTCGTTACCGCAAAATCCGAAGCGGGCGGAAACGCTGAAATCGCCGCCGCTCATGCCGCGGTTGCATCGATGTTCACCGAAGCGTTTCCCGCCGTGACCCGATTCTTCGATACGGCGAAGAAACTCGGCCTCGTTGCGCAGGATTCGTCGATGCCCACTGTTCCGAAATCCATGATCGCCGAACCTGTCGCATCGCCGACAGGCGATGCGGTTGCCAAGGTTTCCGAAGTTCCGGAAATTCCCGAACCGATTGAAGCTCCGGCGCCGGAAGCTTCGGTTCTCGGGCACAACGACGAGCCGCAAGCCGTTCAACCGCCGGTTCCGGAAATTCCGTCGTTGGCAGATATTGACGCCGTTCTCGGAAACGATCATACTGAGGAGACGCCGGTTCATCTTCCGCCGCTTCCGGACGTTTCCGCCGCCGACGCCGCAGACGATACCGACTCGGAAGCGGTCGAGGCAATGTTGGCGGACCTCTCCAAACCGATTTCGACTTAATCGCCGGAACCTTCGGTTCGCGGGCTCAACAGCAACACATTCGAGCCGATGAATTCCCGAGACCGTGTATTGGCGGCGCTGAATCACCAGACGCCGGACCGGACGCCGCGAAATTTCTGGGCGGAGCCGCCGACGTGGAACCGATTGTTCGAACACGTCGGACACCGCGACAAGGAACGGGTTCTCACCGATCTGAAAATCGACGTCCGTTCGCTGGAAGTTGCCGGGCCGCCGGACACGGAATTGGACAACGGCGTGTATCGGAATTTCTGGGGAGAACAATTCATCTATCGGCAAACCCCTTGGGGGCCGATGCGCGAAGACGTCGCCGGAGCCCTAAGCGATGCGGCAACATTCGACGATTGGGAGCGGTTACCCTGGCCGACGCCGGACGGGTTCGATTATTCGAGCCTCCCGGAACAATGTTCCCGTTGGAAAGATCACGCGTTGCTTTACGGTTTCGCGGACATTTGGGAGCGGCCGGCGCTGGTTCGCGGATTGCAGAACATGTTCGTCGATATGGTCGATCACCCCGATTGGGTCCATTATCTCTGCCGGAAATTCACCGACTTCTACAAAGAGGATTACACCCGCGCCGCTGAGACGACGAACGGCCGAATCGATATGTTTCTTCTCATCAGCGACCTCGGCAGCCAGCGTGGGCCGCTGATCTCGAAGCGGATGTTCAAGGAATTCGTCGCCCCATATATTAAGGAGATGTGCGATTGCATCCACGGACTTGGTGCGAAAGTCCTCTACCATAGTTGCGGGAGCATTCGGCCGCTGATTCCGGAGCTGATCGAACTCGGTGTCGACGTACTCGATCCGATCCAACCGGTTGGCGAGATGGTTCCTGAAACGCTGAAATCGGAGTTTGGCGACCGACTTTCATTTCACGGCGGCATCGACATGCAGCAACTACTGCCGCACGGAACACCGGATGAAGTTCGTGCCGCCTCGAAACGGTATTGCGACGTTCTCGGACAAAACGGCGGATATATTTTGGCGCCGGCCCACCTTTTCCAACCGGACGTTCCCGCGGAGAATATCGTTGCGGTGTATGAATAAGATGGTAGGTTGCCGACCGCCGGGCGGCAACGTCCGGTACTCCGGACTCAAACCCTGTGAATAGCATCTCGTACAAAGTTAAGGAAATAATGTTCGTTATCCCCGCGCAGGCGGGGACCTAGACAAAAAGGCCAACATCCGTTTGCAGCCGTGAACAACGGGTGCAAGAGCCCATGAAAAACGGATCTCTGGGTCCCCGCCTGCGCGGGGATGACGATACCTTGTCCCTTTTCACGAACATTATTACCTTAACTTTGTACTAGTGCGGCCAGTATTTCTTAAATGCGTCGCCTACCTCGATCAATCCATGACAACAATACGTTTGGGAACACGCGGCAGCGCGTTGGCTCGCTGGCAGGCCGATTGGGTCGCCGGTGCATTGCGGCAGCACGGAATCGACGTCGCAATCATCGAAATCAAGACACGCGGCGATCTTGTGCAGGAAGGACCGATCGCCCGCATCGGAGCGACCGGCGTTTTCACGAAAGAGATTCAACGGGCGCTGCTTGACGGAACCGTCGATGTCGCCGTCCACAGTTTGAAGGACTTGCCGACCGAACGGGTCGACGGGTTGACCCTTGCAGCGGTTCCGAAACGGGCCGCGTATCGGGACGCTTTTCTTAGCCGCAACGCGAAAACACTCGACGAACTTCCTCCCGGCTCGGTGATCGGAACGGGAAGTTTGCGGCGGCAAACGCAAATCGTGCACCGCTTCGGCGATCGGTTCCGTGTCGAGGATATTCGCGGCAACGTGGAGACCCGGCTGCGGAAATTGACCGATGGCGAGGTCGACGCCCTCGTTCTTGCAGAAGCCGGGTTGAGCCGACTGGGGTTCGCGGATCGGATTGCGTCCTTCCTTGAACCACCGTGGTTCCTTCCGGCGGTCGGACAGGGAGCGTTGGGAATCGAAGTTCGAACCGACGATTCGACGGCGACGGAAGCGGTTGTCCGGCTCCGGGACGAGTCGACCTTTGCAGCGGTTCTTGCGGAACGGGAAATGCTCCGAACGCTCCAAGGGGGGTGCATCGCTCCGATCGCCGCTCTGGGAACCGTCGAGGCGGGCCGACTGACGCTGCACGGACGGATTCTTTCCCTCGACGGCGCCGCAATGTTCGAACGGACGGAGGCGGCGGCTTCGGGGGAATCGCCGGAATCGCTCGGTCGGCGGGTCGGAACGCTTCTTCTCCAAGCCGGGGCCGACAGAATCATCGCCGAATTGCAGCGACGCCGAGAAATGGGAAATTAAATTTTCCTCCTTGATAAACGAACGGGTTCGAAGTAGAATGAACTTGTATACTGCGTACATTCTCCCCCACCGGAGTGTTTTGGGATTCGCGAAAAACTTGACTGGTGATTCCGCCTAACCTACGCGGGCTGCAGTTTCCTTAGCTCCGCTTCGCTGCGCACGGGCGCTGCTCTGTTCATTTTTCATCGGCACAAAATTATGAAAACGATTCGATTCTCCCTTCCTTTCGTCCTTGGCGTGGTTGTTTTGGTTGTCGGCCGCCTTTTGTCGGCTCAAGACGCGTCGAATTGGAACGACGACGTTCAGCGTGTCCTTTCCGAAGCTGAAAAACGGCTCCAATCGACGGCGTCCGGCGAAGCGTGGGATACCGAGATTCAAGGAGCGCTCGTCGAAGCGGTCCGAAATTTGAAAGCAACGTCGACCGGCAAAACACGCGGCGAAGACATTCAAGGGGTGTTGACGAAAGCCGCCGAACGGTTGCAATCGGTCAAGTCCGGCGAAGCGCGGGCCGCTGAAGTTCAGAAGATTTTTTCGGAGGTTTCCACACAACTCCGTGGAAGCGGTGAGCGTCTTTCCGCCAACGCCGGCGCCCACGCCGGTTGGAACGATGAAGTTCAGGGAATTCTTTCCGAAACCGGCAAGCGGCTGACATCGACAGCGTCCGGTGAAGCATGGGACAACGAAATCCGGGGAGCGCTCTCCGAGGCTTCCAAGCGGTTGAAAGCGACCTCGACCGGCCAGACACGCGGCGACGAGATTCAAGGAGCCTTGGCGAAAGTCGCCGAACGGCTCCAATCGGTTGGTTCCGGTGATGCCCGTGCTGCCGAAGTCCAGAAAATTCTGGGGGAAGCGACCTCGCAACTCCGTGGAAGCGGTGAGCGTCTTTCCGCCAACGCCGGCGCCCATGCCGGTTGGAACGATGAAGTTCAAGGAGCAATCTCCCAAGCCGGAAAACGGTTGAACCTGACGGCAACCGGCGAGGCGTGGGATACCGAAATTCAAGGGGCGCTGATCGAAGCCGTCCGAAATCTGAAAGCGACGCCGACGGGTCAAACCCGCGCCGGTGAAATCCAGGGAATTCTGACGCAAGCCGCCGAACGACTTCAATCGGTCGGAACCGGTGATAGTCGTGCCGCCGAAGTTCAAAAGATTTTGTCCGAAGCGTCCACGCAACTCCGTGGAAGCGGCGAACGACTTTCCGCAACCGGTGCCGAACATGTTGGAACGACCCCTTCGTTGTCCGCTGCGGAAAAATATGATCCGGCAACCGATCCCCAAGCTCCGGCAGCGCCCCCCAAAATCACGCCGATCAAGGGCGGATACTATGTCGAATGGGCAAACCTTACCGACATCGGCGGCGTCAAATTGACGGGCCCGATGACCGGAAAGCTCGAAGTGACGTTCGATAACCGACTTGAAGACGTCGGCGCCGAACCGAAACAGATCGACAACCCCGACGTACTGGTTCCGTTGGCCGACTTCTGGATCGTTCGTGGAAAACCGGAGCGGGCGATTCCGTTGTATGAACGCGGATTGAAAGCGAAACCGGACGATGTCTTGTTTCAGAACAATCTTGCGATGATCTATTCAACGACGATGAAAGACAACGAAGGCGCGTTGAATATCATCAACGCCGCCATGAAAAAGGATCAGGCGGACAACGTGATCCTGCTCGACTCGAAAGGACTCGTTCTCATGAACGACAGTCGACCGGACGAAGCGATTCCCGTGTTGGAACGATGCGTCGAACTTTCATGCCAGCGTCCGATTTACGTCATGCACCTCGCCAAGGCACTGGATACGGTCGGTCGAACAAGCTCCGCGAAGGATTGGTTCAACAAAGTGCTTCCGGACTTGGAAAGCGGAGCCAATCATTTCTCACCGGACAACAAAGACATGTTCGATTATCTTCGCATGAAATACGCCAACTGATCGGTCGCTCCATCGTCGACGAATTGATCTGAAAATCACCCCCGAATTTTTATCGCAATGCCTTCAACAAAATCCGCTCCGTCGAGTTCCCTGTTCGTCGGAATTTTCATTGTCGCCGTTCTTACCTTGGCCGTTACCGTCTACTGCGGAAACCTGACCGGCCGCTTTGGGAATTCTCACAAACAACAAGAAGCGGGCAAGCTTCTCAAGGAGCTTCCCATGACGATCGGTGATTGGGTTGCCGAAAAAGAAGAGCTTCTTCCCAAGACCGACGTCGATCAGCTGGAAATCGAAAACGGATACATTTGCCGACGTTATCGCAACAGCAAATCCCATTCCGAAGTCTTCCTGACGCTGATGGTCGGCCCAACGGGACGGATTGTCGTTCATACTCCCGAATTCTGTTTCGGCGGTAAGAATTACACCAAAGAAGAAGGTCGGACGCCCGTTTCATTTCCGATCGTCGCTCCCGCCGCGAATGCACCGACGGACGACACGTTTTGGCAGGTGAATTTCATCAACAAGGATATTCAGGCGGATAAGATTTCGTTCTATTACGGTGTCAGCACCGGGCAGACGTGGGTTGCCGTGGAGAACCCTCGTTCGGAATTCAGCCGCTATCGTTTCGTGTACAAAATGCAAACCGAAGCGCTCGGTGCCGCTTCCGGAACCGCCGATGTCGCCAGCGCTTTCCTCACCGATGCATTGCCGACGATCCACAAACATCTTCTTGCTTGTGAGTAATCGTTTGGGGGATGCGGCATGAGGAATTCAGCGATTCCATTCCTTTTCTTGGTGCTCGTCCTGTTTGGGGCGGGCTGTGGCGGGAAAAAGGAACCGATTCAGCTCGACTTTTATTGCTCCGAAACCTTTCTCACGGTGATGTCCGAGGAAGCGAGCCTCTTTGAGTCCGTTTACGGAATCCGACTCCGGCTCCGCCCGATTTTTTTGGTGCTCGACGAGCGCCCCGTTGCGGAACAAGCGGCGTCAACGGAAACCGCCGAATCTGATCCTGAGCCGAAACGTCGCGCTCTTTCGTCTTGGCGGGGACGTCCTTCGGAGCATCGTCTTCCGAAGTCGGGTGAGACTAAAATGAATCAGGAAGTTTCCGATCTCGTTTTGGCGATTGCGGAAAACAAAAGGAGCGGCGATCTGTTCCTCACGGATTCCGAACGGCAACTGGAACTGCTCAAAAGCGGTACGACCGCCTCGTTCGAGTACTCCTTCGCCCTTTTGTCGTTGGAATTGCTGACCGAGCGAGGAAACCCCCACGGTATCAAATCCGTCGCGGAACTGCTCAAGTCGGGCCTGAAATTGGGAATCGCCAACCCGGCCCACGACGGCATGGGAGAAGCGGCGTTCCGGTTGGCGGAACGATATTCGCGATCGCTCACCGGGAACCAGGGAGAGGAGCGAATCATCGTGTTCGAACGCCACGACAAACTGTTGGCGGGATTGCAGGAGAAAAAGGTCGACGCCGTGCTCGTCTGGAAATCGCTCGGCATTCAAGCGAAAAGCTTCGCCGATCCGGTTACGCTTCCCGACAATGAAAAAACGACCCTCCAGATGCCGCTGATTTCACTCAGTACGGCGACGAACCAACTCTACGGCAAGCGGTTCGCCGATTTTCTCATCTCCCCCAAAGGCCGCGAAATCCTGAAGCTGAACGGTTTCGAGCCGACGCCGTTGTAAGACCCAACCCCTCGTTTACGCTTCGGGCTCTGAAAGGTTAGCGGACGTAAATCGCTTCCCAAAAAAGGATCGTTCCCACGACGGCGGCGCCGAACGAAACGATCAACACCGTGCCGCTGGCAATGTCCAACGCGCGGCCGATCAGCGGATTGTACGACATCGTGATCGCTTTGGCTAACGTCTCGATCGCCGTGTTGATCATTTCGCAGCCGATCACCATGGTAATGCAGAGAACAAGCAAACACCAACGAACCGTGTCGAAGTTACCGAGATACCACGCCGTGCCAAGTACAGCGACCGTTGCCGTGAAATGGACGTGATAGCTCGATTGTTGGTGAACCGACTGCCGCAACCCACGAAAAGCGTCCGCCCATTTTTGACGCCAGGATCGTTTGCCGTGCAAATGATGGTACGCCGGCGGTTTCGATGATTTCGGGGGGCGGTTTTTCATGGTTGGTTATCCGCCGCGTCAGCACGTTTTTTGACGACTCCTGCGGTAACATTGAACGCCGTTTTGACGTTCGGGTCATCGGTTTCGATTTTGACGACGGAAAGGAGTTTGCCGTCCTCGTCGAGTTTTTTAGACCCCCCTGCCGGGTTCAAAAATCGCACCTTGACCCGAAAAAATCGTTTCGCCTCCGTGTTCGATGCGGCGTCGAAGTCGACGTTGACGTTCGGATCGTCGCTTTCAATCTTGGTGATTTTGAACGGTTCGGAGCCTAAAACCATAACATCCTTGTCGGACGACTTTTCGCCCGGCTCCAGCGTACCGAGGAAAAGAGTCGGCGGCGTCACGGTCAAGGTCTTTCCGACGACGCCGCGTACCATGATCGGAATTTCACGCCGATTAACCAAATCGTTGGAAATCGCGAAAATTCGATCGTTGATTTCCCCTTTTGGAGCGGAAGCGTCAAGCGTGACCTTGACCTTGAACACGACCCGTCCGGGAGTTGCTTGCGTTTCGACGATTTCACCGGAAAGGTGTTTGTTCGCGCTCTTGAAATCGAGAATTTTCCAAGCCGTGTTGTTGCCGGTGTAGACGATACTGATCGTTCGGGACGCTTCGGTTCCTTCTTTGACGTTATCCAGGCGAACTTCCGTCGGGGAGACCGAAATGTCGGTGCGGACGTTTCCTTGGACTTGCAATTGGAATTCGGCGGGATACGGCTTATCAATGACGACGGTGAGGGTCGCGTTTTTGAAGCCGTTCAGCCGTTCCGTGTGAAAATGGGCGACAATCGCCGTCGTTTCGTAGGTTTCCAGCTCTTCTTTTTCGACAATCGGTGTCGTGCAGGTACAACTCGCCCTGACGTCGGCAATGTGAATCTTTTCTACAAACGGATTGTAAATTTCGAAGCGATACTCACATTTCGCCCCTTTGGCGACCGTCTTGAAATCGTGAAAACGGTCTTCCGGCTTGATCATGTGCCGCGTCCAATCCGATTCGGCACGGTTGATCCGTTCCGCAAACGCCTGCTGCTGCATCGGCGAGTTGTAAATCGGCGGATAGTTCGTTCGATACATCGGCGCCGGACGATACGACGGTTGAACGATCGGCCCTCGTCCCGGGGGACCATAATAGTACGGCTGTGCAATCGGATACTGGGCGACCAACAACGAAGGAAAAGCCGCCAGAAACATCAGTGCGGCGATAAGGTTTTTCGTGAAAGAAGACATATTTCCGTATGTGTCTGAAGTGAGTTAGGTCCGACCTACCGTCCCCTCTCCCCCCGGGAGAGGGTTAGGGGCTCTGTGTCGCAAATGATGGGAAATCGCTGAAAAATCCTGTTCGTCAACCATTTATTCATGCAAATTTTACACGCTTTTAACGTCAAACGTCCCTCACCCTAGCTCTCTCCCAAGGGAGAGCGGAGAGGAATCAATAAAAAAGCGGTGAGTCCCTCATTGTCAAAACGCCAACTTTCCTGATAATATAGAGATTTTCCGGGAAACTCCCGAACAGTGCCGTTTCCCAACCAGATTGAATTATATCGCCGGAAACGAGTTCGAGTAGACCTCGACCTCTTTTTCTGACGGTTTTTACGATTTTTCCTGATCTACGGTTCGATCCGTACCGAAACAGGCGAACGCCTGAGTGAATCATGTTCGAAAACCTCCAAGACAATTTGATGTCCGCGATTCGGACCCTTCGAGGGAAGGGAAAGCTCACGGAATCGAATATGCGCGAAGGGCTCGAACTCGTTCGCCAATCGCTCCTTGAAGCGGACGTCAGCTTCCCCGTCGTCAAGGATTTCATGGCGAGAATCACCGAGCAGGCTCTCGGCGAACATGTCCTGAAACTCCTCGACCCGACCGAACAGCTCGTCAAGATCGTCCACGAAGAGTTGATCGCCCTTATGGGGCCCGTCGATCACGACCTGCATCTCAAGCCGAAAGGTTCGCTCAGCGTGATTATGCTCTGCGGCTTGCAGGGCTCCGGAAAAACGACGACATGCGGTAAATTGGGCAAGCTGCTCGTCAAGCGCAATCTCAAACCGATGCTCGTTGCTGCCGACCTTCAGCGTCCGGCAGCGATCGACCAGCTCGAAATTCTCGGTAAATCGATCGGCGTTCCGGTCCACACCGACCGCGAAAACAAAGATCCCGTTCTCGTTTGCCTGAACGCCGTCAAGAAAGCCCAATCGCTCGGCGTCGACGTCCTGATTCTTGATACCGCCGGTCGTCTCCATATCGACGAGGAGCTGATGAAGCAGCTCCAGCGGATCGAGCAGCAGATCAAGCCGGATCAGGTCTATTTCGTCGTCGACTCGATGACCGGTCAGGACGCCGTGAACTCCGCCAAAGCGTTCAACGAGGCGTTGGAACTCGACGGCGTGATTCTCACGAAGCTCGACGGTGATGCTCGTGGTGGAGCAGCTCTTTCCGTCAAACATATTACCGGGGTTCCGATCAAGTATATCGGAACCGGTGAACTGGTCGAAGCCCTTGAGGAGTTCCACCCCGACCGGATGGCGGGCCGAATTCTCGGTATGGGGGACATGCTCTCGCTCATCGAGCAGGCAACCGAAAAGCTCGACAAGGAAGCGCTCGAAAAGCAGCAGGAACGCCTTGCCAAAGGGGAGTTCACGCTTGACGACTTCCGGAACCAAATGGGCCAGGCGAAACGGCTCGGTTCGTTCAGCAAAGTGCTGGGACTCATTCCCGGAATGGGCCAAATCACGAAAATGATGGGCTCCATGAATGTCGACGCCGACGACGAAATGCGACGGGTCGGCGGAATCATCGACTCGATGACGGCCGAGGAAAAACGGAATCCGAAGGTGATCGACCAGAGCCGTCGACGCCGAATAGCCGCCGGAGCCGGGGTGCAACCGAATCAGGTGAGCGACCTCATCAAGGCGTTTCTCCCGATGGCCGAAATGATGAAGTCGATGTCGTCGATGAACATGCGGGACCGAATGGGCGCGATGCAGCAGCTCACCCAAATGATGTCGAACAACCCGACCGCCGGAATCCAGCAAGTCAAAAAAGGAACCGGCAAACGGCTTACCACGAAAGAAAAAGAAGAAGCCCGCAAAAAACGAGAAAAAGAAAAAAAGAAGAAAGAGAAGAAAAAACGTGATTCGTGATTCGTGGTTCGTGATTCGTGAAGAAGAGGGAACCAATGCGTTTTGAAGATTTGGATGTTTGGAAAGTCGCCGTTCAATTGGCTGCGGATATTTATTCCAGTACATCTACACTGAAAGACAGGGGATTCAGGGATCAGATTACTCGTGCTGCTCTTTCCATTTCAAGCAACATTGCAGAAGGATCAGATCGAGACACTTCGAAAGATTTATTGTTGTTCCTCCGATATGCAAAGGGATCGTGCGGCGAAGTTCGCTCGCAACTGTATGTCGGAATTAATATCGGGTATTTTCCCGAAGATTTCGGAAAACAATGTATTGCGACAACGAATCGAATATCGGCAATGCTGCATCGACTGGCTGTTTCAATCAAAAAACGTACAAAAGTTAAACAGGATCGCGAGTCGTAGACGTGCCGTGGTATACGAACCACGAACCACGAACCACGAACCACGAACCACGAACCACGAACCACGAACCACGAACCACGAACCACGAACCACGAACCACGAACCACGAACCATGGCAGTCAAAATTCGCATGAAGATGATGGGACGGCGGCATCGACCGTTTTTCCGTGTTTGCGTTACCGACGCTCGCTCCCCGCGTGACGGTCGAGTGATCGAAGAAGTCGGATACTACGATCCGATGGTCCCCGAAACGGACGCCCGCGCCGTTCTGAACAACGAACGGATCGACTATTGGGTCTCCGTCGGTGCCCAAATGTCGGACCGCGTTGCGACGCTCGTCAAGAAATACGGCACGAAGGGAACCCACCTCGAAGCGCAGAAAGCGGCCGTCGCCCGACTTGGTACGTTGCGTCGTCGTCCGTCGGTTCCGACCGAACTGCCGCCGGCGTTGAAGGTCAAGTCGAAGAAGGAAAAAGCCGCCGAGGCCGCAAAAGCCGCTGAAGCCGTCGAAGCGAAGGCCCAAGCTGCCGTTCAAGAAGCGGTTGCAGCACCGGTAGCCACTGAAGCGGCCGCGGAATAGTTTCCCTGTTTAGCCCGCGAACCGAAGGTTCCGGCGTTTACGGCCAATGGACTTCGATGTTTTCACGTTATTCCCGGGAATTTTTGAGGGTTTTCTCTCGGAAAGCATGTTGAAAGCGGCGATCGACGCGGAAAAACTGGCGGTCCGGTTGCACAACATGCGGGATTGGGCGACCGATAAGCATGCGAAGATGGACGACAGACCGTTTGGCGGCGGTCCAGGAATGGTGCTGAAAGCCGATTGTGTTGTGCCGTCTGTCGAAGACGTTCGGAGCCGTGAACCTGAATCGGGTCGTTTGTTGATGTTTACGCCGCAAGGACGACGGTTCGACCAGCGGCTTGCGGAGGAATTGGCGAACGAAAAACGCTTGCTGATGCTTTGCGGACGGTACGAGGGATTTGACGAGCGAATCGTGAACCTCCTGAAACCGGAGGAGATTTCCCTCGGCGATTATGTGCTCAACGGCGGTGAGGTCGCGGCGATGGTCGTGATCGAAGCCGTGATGCGATTGATCCCCGGTGTGCTGGGGGACGAAGACTCGAATCGGTTTGATTCGTTTTCGTCCGACGGTGTTTGTCCCGGAAAGAGATTATTGGACTGTGCTCATTACACGAGGCCCAGAGAATACCGGGGACTTGAAGTTCCCGAAGTGCTCCTCAGCGGCAACCACGCCGAAATCGCCCGCTGGAGAGAGCAAAACAGTTTGGAACGAACGAAAGAAAAAAGACCAGATTTGATTACCGTGATTCGTGATTCGTGATTCGTGGTTCGTGCTTTAGAAAGCCGGCCGTCGATGATGAATTCTTCACGAACCACGAACCACGAACCACGAACCACGTTTATATCATGTCCCAGAAACTACTTAATATCGTCGAGGCGCACAGCAAGAAGGCGGAAGTCTCGGAGTTTGAAATCGGTGATACCGTCAACGTTCATTGCCGGATCCTCGAAGGGGAAAAAGAACGGACTCAAATTTTCAACGGCGTCGTGATCGCCCGCAGCGGCGGCGGAACGCGTGAAATGTTCACGGTGCGACGAATCGTTGCCGGTGAAGGGGTCGAACGAAAGTTCCCGCTCCACTCGCCGCGCATCGCCAAGGTCGAAGTCGTCCGCAGCGCCGTGGTTCGCCGTGCGAAGCTGTACTTCCTCCGTGATCGTGTCGGCAAAGCGGTCCGTCTCAAGGAACGTCGTGTCGAACGCAAAGTGACCGCCGAGACCGCCGTCAAGAAGGTTCGTCGCGGTTCGAAGGGGAAGCAAAAGACCGCGAAAGCCCCCAAGGCCGAATAAATCGACAGTGAAATCATTTTTCGTCATCCCCGCGAAGGCGGGGACCTGGACGAATGGTTTTGTTGACCGTTTGCACACGCAATCAACGGACGAATCCCATTGGATCCGTGTGCAAAAAATGTTCGCGTCTATTCTCTAGGTCCCCGCCTTCGCGGGGATGACGGAGTTTGGTACTCCGTACATAATCCTCTTCCCCGCCGAGCCCCATGACTCTCTCCCGATGGGCGGTCGCCGTCCTATTCTTGCTGTCGGTTTCGTCGATTTTCGCACAGAATGACGGAACCCCTTGGCCGGGCATCGACGCTTTGGAACGACCGGTCGAAACGGCACAGACGATTTCTTCGACGAAACCGAATCGCGTTACGGCAATGTTCTATTTCCTCTGGCACGACGCGACGCTCCCGAAAGCGGCGTACCACGACGGCCCGCCGGACGTTTCGCAAGTTCTCAAGCTCGATCCCGATGCGGTCAAAAAACCGAACATGGAGCTTTGGACGAATCAGGTCGGCTTGTCCCATTATTGGAACGAGCCGCTGTACGGATATTACAAAACCGACGATCCGTGGGTGCTCCGGCGGCACGCTTACCTCTTGTCCGATGCGGGAATCGACTTCCTGATTTTCGACACGACAAACGCCGTAACGTATCCGAAAGCGTATCGGGCTTTGTGCAAGGTTTTCTCGGAACTCCGTGCCCAAGGGGAGAAGACGCCGCAGATCGCGTTCATGGTGAACACGGAGGCGGGAAAAACGGCACGGAAAATCTACGACGATCTCTACAAACCGGGAGACTACCGCGAACTCTGGTTCCAGTGGGACGACAAACCGCTCATGATCTGCGACCCGGCCGCCGCGGACGACGAACTCAAGGCGTTTTTCACGTTGCGTAAAGCCCATTGGCCGTTCCAAATGGTCGATACGCCGTTCGCCTGGCATTGGGAAGCGACGTATCCGCAACCGTACGGATACACGACCGATCCGAAAAAGCCGGAGATGGTTAATGTTTCCGTTGCGCAGAATTTGTCCCGGAAAGACGGAACTGTAACGAATATGAGCTCCGGAAACGCCCGGGGCCGCTCCTTTCACGACGGGTTGACGGAGTATCCCCGGGAAACGGAAAAGGGACACAACTTCGCCGAACAGTGGAAGCGGGCTTATGAACTCGACCCGCCGGTCGTTTTCGTAACGGGTTGGAACGAATGGATCGCCGGGCGTTGGCAATATCCGGGGCAGCCGGTTGCGTTCGTCGACCAATTCGATGCCGAGCACAGCCGCGACATTGAGCCGGTGAAGGGTGGACACGGCGACAGCTATTACATGCAACTCGTCGAAGGTGTTCGCAAGTACAAAGGAGTTCCGTCGCTGCCGAAATTTTCCGCTCCGAAAACGATCAACTTGAATGGTCCGATGAGCCAATGGAACGACGTTGCTCCTGAATTGCGGGACCATCACGGCGAAACCATCCACCGCGACCATCTCGACCAAGTCGGCAGGCCGATTCGAAACACGAGCGGCCGGAACGATTTATCCGTTTCGAAAATCGTGAGAGACGACAAGAACGTTTATTTCTACCTGAAGACGGTCGAACCGATCAAGCCGTCGCCGGTCCCACATGGGGTCTGGTTGCTCCTCGACACGGACCACGATTTGAAAACCGGTTGGATCGGCGGTGACGTGTTGATCGGTCGCCAAACCGACGGCACGACGATGAGCGTCGAACGAATTGTCGGCAATGCTTGGGAATGGAAGACCGTCGGCAAGGTCGACTACAAGATGGTCGGCAACGAATTGCAGCTGAGTGTTCCGATTTCGTTACTGGAAATGAAAACGTCCGAAAAATTGCCCGACTTCAAATGGATCGACAACGCCCAGTCCCCCGGCGATCCGATGGACCTCTATTTGAACGGCGACACCGCCCCGGAAGGACGCTTTTTCTACCGGGTTCTCCCCTGAGGAACGACATGCCCCAACCCGATTTCGATATTTTGTACGAAGAAGGACCGGTCCTTGCGGTGAACAAACCGTCGGGACTTCTCTCGCAGGCGCCCATCGGCATCGACTCGCTGGAAACGCGGGTCAAGGCGTATCTGATGGAAACCGAGGGACGCGGCGAAAACGGATATCTCGGCGTGCCGCATCGGTTGGATCGGCCCGTTTCCGGCGTGATTCTGTTCGGAAAACACTCCCGGGCGACGCATCGAATTTCCGAACAGTTTGAAGCCCGACAGGTCGACAAAACGTATTGGGCGATCGTCGACGGTCTCGTTGCCGAGGAAAGCGGGACATGGATCGATTACATGCGGAAGGTTCCGGACAAAGCGGTCGCGGAAATCGTTGCGCCGATCAATCCGGATGCACGGGAGGCGATTCTCCAATTTATCGTCCTGAAACGATTTGCGGACAAAAACGCGACATTCCTTGAAATCCGTCTTGAAACGGGGCGGATGCATCAAATCCGTTTGCAGGCGTCGACGCACGGATACCCGATTCTCGGCGATGCGATGTACGGCTCGACACGTCCGTTCGGCGAACGGTTCGACGATGAACGGCAACGGGCCGTCGCTCTCCATGCAAGATCGATCGCGTTTCTGCATCCGATGACGAAGGAGCCGGTCCAACTCGTCGCTCCCCTTCCCTCCGCTTGGACGGAATTTGAGATTGGCTCCTGACGACGGCGGCTCCGGGACATCCTCAAAGAATTTTGCGGTCTTCTACGGGGAGTTTGAGCAATTCCTGGCGGCAAAGTTCGCAGAGCCGTTGCATTGTTTTGATCGGCAACGTTTCGGCGCGGGTGTTGGTGTCGAATTCCATTTCGTCCATGATTTCGTCGATCCGTTGTTTCGGAATCGTGTACTTGAACGCGCTGCACAATTCCGCACGCAAAAACTTCCGACGATGAAAAAAGATCGCCCGGGAAAACTCGTTGAAGAACTTCAAGTCCGGAATCTTCTTCCGCTTCTTTTCGTCCAAATATAAACGAACGATCGCCGAGTCGACTTTCGGACGGGGCCAAAAAACGCTCGGCGGCATGATCCGGACGATTTCCGTGCGGCATTGCGATTGCAGCCAGAGCCCGAGAGCCCCCCAATGTTTGGTTCCCGGCTTGGCGACGATCCGGTCGGCGAGCTCCTTTTGAATCGTCACGCAACAGAGCGCCGGCGGCGTGTCGGTCAGCAGCAGATTCGAAATGAGCGGCGTTGCAATACTGTACGGTAAATTCGCGACGAGTTTGAACCGTCGCTGCATCCCGTCCGGGCCCGGCTTGGCGAGCTCTTCCTTGACCATGTCGAGCACTTCCTGCCGCAGCCGGTTTTTGTTCTTCAAAATATCCATTTTGAGGAACCGGATATTTTCGTGACCGAAAAGTTCTTGTCGCGCTAATTCCTGCATCACGGGATCGACGTCGACGGTAATCACGACGGCCGCCTTGTCCGCCATCGGAGCGGTGAGCGAACCGGTTCCGGTGCCGACTTCCAGCACCACGTCGTGCGGCTCGATGGTCCCCGATTCATGCAGCAACCGCAACAAGTTCAGGTCGATCAAAAAATTCTGTCCGAGTCGCGATTGCGGATGGATTCCCATCGCCTCGAACTTCTTCATCAAATAGGTACGCGTTTGCTGAGCCGTGGACAAGAGAGGTTTCCTTGTAAAATAATCCGTCATCCCCGCGCAGGCGGGGATCTAGAGAATATTGAGCAGGTGATAAAATTTGATCCGGTGCTTGACCGACTGTTTGGATGGTCCGCCGTGTTTTGAACTATGCTACGCTCCGTACAAAACACGGCTCCGTTCATTTTTTATTGCCACCACATTAAAACTTCGTTGAACCGTTGCACACGATATTGATTGTATTTGTCCGTAAATTACGGATGCAAACGGTTGGATCTTTTTCGTCTAGGTCCCCGCCTGCGCGGGGATGACGTTGTTTTTGTTGTTAAAATTACTTTTTCTCGCCAAAGCAAAATACCGACTTATTTCCGCGGATGAAAATTCGACCGTCCTGCGCCGCCGGGGTTGTCACACACGGTTCGCTCATCGGGTTCGCGGCGACGATCATCGTTTCCGTGCACTCTTCCTTGAGCGAACCCTTGTCGTCGATTTCCGCTTTCGACAAGTCGACGATATATGCTTTCGGACTTTCTTCCGTCATCGAGAAGAGATAAATCAAGTTGCCGACGAGGAGCGGCGACGTGTAGAAACTCGCTTCGCCGCCGCCGACCTCGAGCTCCCAGTACATCGCTTTGTTGTTCTTGATATTCGACGGATCGTAAGCGGTCAAATATCCTTGCGAGCTGAATGTGTAAACCGCTTTTCCGGTCGCCAACGGACTCGGCGTGTCGGGCAACGCGTTTGAGCCGTTCCAGAGGACGTTCGTTTTCGTAACGTCGCCGGTTCCCGTTGCGTCGATCGCCGAAGTTCGCGGGCCCTGGTTCGTGACGACGACGAAATTCCCGAAACCGGTCGGCGACGGCCCGATATCGCCGCTCAAACATTTGCAGCGCCAAAGTTCCTTGCCGTCTTCGGCATCGTATCCCACCACGAACGGATCCGCGCAGGTAATAATCTGATATTTCTCGCCGATCTTCCGAACGATCGGCGACGCCCAGGAATTCGGCAGCTCACGGGGCGTTTCCCAGGCAATGTTGCCGGTTTTCGTGTCAAAAGCGTACAATTTCGACTTCCCCTCGGAGCCGTCGCCGAAATCGTATTGAACGATCAGCCGATCGAAATAGAGGGCGGGAGAACTCGAAAAGCCGTAGGAGCTGTCCGGAATTCCGAGCGACTTGCTCCAGACGACGTTGCCGTCGAAACCGACGGCGACGATATCTCCGTTGGCGAACATTGCGTAAACCCGTTGTCCATCCGTGACGGCGGTCGGGGCGGCCAATCCGGTGTCGTCGCTTACTTCGAACGCTTTCGCGCTTTCCGGTGTCGACGGGGCGTCGGCCGTCCAGAGGAGTTTTCCTGTTTCGGTGTCGAAGCAGAACACCTGCCGTTTCTCTTTATCGGCCCCGGTCAAAAACAGGCGGTTTCCCCACAAAATCGGCGACGATTTTCCCGGCAGCGGCGTTTCCGTCTTCCAAACGACGTTTTCGTCCTTGGTCGCGTCCCATTTCAGGGGAAGGTTTTGGGCTTTCGAGATTCCGCTGCCGTCCGGTCCTCGGAACGACGGCCAATTCTTTTCGAGTTCAGCGAGAAGTTTGTCCCGGTCGAGCGGTTCCTCTTTTGGCGTGTCGCCTGTAATACGCTGAACCGGTTCGTCCGTCAATGTCGGTTGTTTTGTTGACGCAGCCGGCATTTCCCTGCCGGCGTGGAGTTTCGCCGCAGCGGCGGTATCATGGGCGAGTTTTCCGATGAGGACCTGTTCAAACGCCGGCGCCGGAACGAGGAGCAGGCCGACTGCAAAGCCGACGAACGTCATGGAAACCGCGACCACGGCGAAGAAACCGAGTTGGAGCCGTCGATTTTCTGCGATTCTGGCTTTGACTTTGGGATCGCCGGACGGAATCGGGAGCCGCCGCCTAAGAACTCCCGCTGTTCGGACCGAAACGAGAAAAACGACCGCCGCGAGCAGCAGGAACGGCGATGCCGAACGGATCGTGTCCCGCCGCTTAAAGAAATCGAGCCGCAGTTTTTGGTCGAGCTCCCGAATCCGCGTTTTGAGCTGTTCGTTCGTTTTGTCGGCAGCGAGACGGCGTTTCAGGTCGAGAAAATCCTTGAAATCGCTCGGCAACAGGTTGAACGGGTCGGACGCCGGAATCCGGTAATTCGGATCACTGGCGAGGATCGGACTGCCGTCCACCGTGGTTTCCGGGACAGGGGCGTTCATCGCGTCGAGTTTGTCGGGGCGGTACGGAACGTTAAACGTGTAAAGGAGCAGTCCGATAAACGCCGCACAAAACATCCCGCTGACGATCGCGGAAACGATCGCCAACCGATAAAGATTTCGGACGCCGGGAACGGTGCTGGTTTCGAGAGTTGTCGACATTGCTTCATTGTCCGTTGTCGGCGTCGGTTTGGCAAGTCCCCAAAAGTCCGATCATCCGGAAAAAAGGTCTGTTTTTTTTCATCCGGTTCGGTATAATGAGCGCATTACTGACAAAAGATTCTTTTTCTTGCACGGAGACCAACTCTCATGAATTTATCGAATATTCGACCATCGGCGCGGCAGGACAACTCCGGCTTTACGCTGCTTGAGCTCCTCGTTGTGTTGGCGATCATCGTGGCGTTGTTCGCGATTCTCGCTCCGACGGTGATGTCGTACCGGAACAAATCGAACGTCCGAATCGCGGAATCGTGGGTGAAGAACCTCGAAAAAGCACTTCAGGCGTATTTCGTCGACCACGGGGCGTTTCCGACCACGGAACAGGGGTTGAACGCGTTGATTTACATTCCACAGAACGAAGGGCAGACCGGTACCGGAATGCCGATGCAGCCGGGAACCGCTAATCCGAACGATCCGAACGCCGGAATGGGAATGGGCGCAACCCCTGTCGGCGGCGCGGAAGCGTTCGGCCAGGGAATGGGCGGAATGCAGCCTAACATGGGAATGGGGACCGATCCGAATATGGGCGGTGCCGGAGCGACGCCGGTCGGCGGCAACATGAATATGAACACGCCCCCCGGTGGAATAACCGGAATGGGGGGAATGGGCGCCAACCCGAATATGATGGGGAACGGCATGCAACCCGGCATGGGCATGGGAACCGACCCGAATAACATGATGGGGGGCCAACCCGGAATGATGAGCGGACAGACCGGAATGGTCGGTTCCGGATGGACGCAACCGACCTACAATCCGCAGCTTTATGTGAACGCCCGGAAACGCCCCGACCCCTATTTGACGAGCGACTCGGTTCCGTTGGATCCGTGGGGTTTGCCGTTCCGATATGAGTACACGCTGGTCAACGGAGTCAATCCCAAGACCGGTGACCGGAAACCCGCGGTTTGGTCCGCCGGATACGATGGCATCGACTTCACCGAAGACGATATTCGAAGCTGGGACCCGAAAGTTGCCGCCGAACAGCTCGCCTTGCAGCAACAGCAAATGCAAATGGGGGGCGGAATGCAACAGGGAATGGGGATGGGAACCGACCCGAATAATATGATGGGAGGCGGAATGCAGCCTGGTATGGGAACCGACCCGAATATGATGGGTGGAGCTCAACCGGGAATGATGGGTGGAGCTCAACCGGGAATGATGGGTGGAGCTCAACCGGGAATGATGGGTGGAGCCCAACCGGGAATGATGGGCGGAGCTCAACCGGGAATGATGGGTGGAGCTCAACCGGGAATGATGGGCGGAGCCCAACCGGGAATGATGGGCGGAGCCCAACCGGGAATGATGGGCGGAGCCCAACCGGGAATGGGTGGAGCCCAACCGGGAATGGGTGGGCAGCCGCCGCTGTAAGCAAGACGCTTCGTTTTAGCCTCGCAGCGCGTCGCCGAGCTTTATGTTGCTCAATGTGTCAAAGGCAAATTTTATGCTTCGACCGATTGCTTTATCGTGTTTGTTCCTGTTTGTTGTTGCGAAATATCTCCCGGCTGAAACGGTCGACGACGCTCGGTCGCAGGTCGCTGCGCTGACCGAAAAGCCGTACTGCGGAACGCTCGACGACTATCCGGCGTATGCAATGCGTTTGGGAGACGAAATCCTCGCTCTTGTCGAACCGCTTTTGAAGTCGTCCGATCTTTCGTCGGACGACAAGAAATATCTCACGGACCAAAAGCATCTCGGCCTGATTTTTCGTTACGGTTTCGACGAAGCGGAATACGACAAAAAGTACGAGGTGTTTCTCGAATCGGTACAGGATTACCCCCGGTATCGCCGTTGGATTGCCGAACGGTTTTACAAAGCGAATAACGAGATTTCAAAACTCGAAAAGGAAGAACAAGCCAAGGCGTTCTCCGAACTCGTCGACCGCTGGGCGCCGTCGATCAACAAGTATTTTATCGACGAAAAACGCATCGAGAACGAGCAGTTGCCGACCATTATCGTCGAGTACGCCGAAAGGTTCGATCCGGACGGCTCGCTCGGTTTGATTCGTACGACCGTCGAAAAGCTGCGGCCCGTTCTCGAAGCCGACGTCAAGCGAACGAAACACGATCTTCTCCGTTATTGCGCCCAAAGTGCTCTCAACTCGCTCCGTCGTCTCGATATGGCGGGCAAACCAATGGAGTTCAAGTCCGTTGATGTGGACGACAAACCGGTCGACGTGAAAAACCTGAAAGGAAAAGTCGTCCTGATCGTCACGGCACCGTATCAATGGGAACAGGAAAAAATCGTCCCGCTCCATGAACTTGCCGGGACGTTGAAAAAGGATGGGCTTGAGATCATCCTTTACAGTCACGACAATCCGGAAATCGCCCGACAGAAGCTCAAGAGCGACGGCGCACCGTGGATCGTGACGACTCGTTACGGAAACCGCGGTTCGAAAGATTGGATCGATTACGCGGAGCATTTCGGTACATATGAATTCGCGTTTCTTGTCGACCGGGAAGGAACGGTGGTTCGTGTCCGTGCGGACAAGATCAGCCCGGTGATTCTCGAAGGGCTCAAGCCGCTCTTTCCGGAACAGTCGAAAACGATTACGGAAATCGTCGAAAAAATTCGCGGCATCGACGACGACGTTCGAAAGAAATCCGAAGAAGATCAAAAAAAATGGCAGGAAGCGACCGATGGAGAACTCCCTGTAACGCTGAAAGATTTGATCGCTTTCCAAACGAAGATCGCCACGGTCGCTCCACCGAAATTCCGTTTGCCGCTCATCGATTTATTGCTTTCCTCCGATGCGTTGCCCGCCGTGCAGCATGCTGTGCTGCTTTACGAAAAACTTGACATTCTTGCGGATATCGCACGGGAAAAAGCTGAAGCAAATCCTGAAGTGCAGCCGGAAATCATGTACAGGGAAGTCGATGCCCTAGCGGATGAATTGCTCAAGTCGAAAGAAAAGGGATTTCATCACAATGTTCTTTTTCGAAAAATGGAAGTGTTGTACCAGATGCAACAATACTTGAAAAAGATGAAAACCGGCCAAGCGGAATATGCGCAAGAAATCACGAATCGATTTCTTGCGATTAGCAAGCAGGCGCCGGATAGTTTTTGGGAAAATCTAAGAATGCATGCGATGTTCTTTCTCAACGCCCTTGAAGATATCGATGCGGAGTACTCGACGCAACTGAGCCGCTCATACATCGAACAAGTGATTCCGGTATTCGCCGCCTCCAAGAATCTCGAAGCGCAACAGGAAGCCCGGCGACTCGAAAACGTTCTGCGACGTCTGATGCTGCCCGGTACCGAAATGGAATTCGAAACGATGTTGATCGACGGCTCGAAAGTCGACGTGAAAGAACTTCGCGGCAAGGTCGTGCTCGTCAATTTCTGGAACACGCAATGCGGATCCTGCCTCAAGGAATTTCCGCACATGAAAACGCTTTACGAGAAATACAAGCCGCAAGGTTATGAAATGATCGCCTACAGTTGCGGCGACGATCTCGAAACGCTCCAAAAGTTCGTCGCAAAAACGAAATATCCGTGGCTGACCGGTTCGCTGCTCCTCTCGAAGGAAAAGGGACTGAAGGATTACAATAATTATTACGGAATCACCGGCAACCCGACGACGATGATCCTCGATCGGAGCGGCAAGGTCCGATTCATGACGGTCGGTTCCGACGACGCGGTTCTCGCCCGGGAGCTCGAAAAACGGTTCGCCGAAGAGCCCGTGAAATGAAGGTTCCGGTGTTTATGTTCTATTCTACCGATGCGTCTCCCTGAGAAATAGACGTCGCTTCATTTATTTTCGCACCGTAACGAGATATCGCCAGGTGAACCGGCCGGGCCCGTCGATTTGCAGGGTCCGTTCATCGGTTTTGGTCCAACCGTACGTTTTTCCCGTGAACGGATTGGTCTGCGGCACGGGAAGCGACATTGCTTCGAGATCGGCGAGTGTTTCGGGAAGTTTGCCGTCGTGTTTTCCGGCGTAGAGCCGAATTCCTTCGACGAGCATCATGATTTCGTGCTGAAATTGCGTCCGCAACATCGCTTCCTGAAGGCCGCCCCAGGCTTCGACTTGTGTTTGTTGCAAGAGGACATATGTTTCGTTTTCCGGGCGAACCTGTTTTTCGAGCTCCTTGAATTTCGGTTGCGAAATCCAGTACGGGGAGAGAAAGAGCCGATAAATCTCTTCGATAAACTCGTTCAATTCACGGGCCGAGGCGACGAGGAACGCTTTTTCCCGGGAGAGGGAATCGACCGTT
Source organism: Thermoguttaceae bacterium (assembly GCA_031549705.1). GTDB lineage: Bacteria > Planctomycetota > Planctomycetia > Pirellulales > Thermoguttaceae > WRKP01. The sequence continues at coordinate 35,719 of JAVBPI010000043.1, read as the reverse complement.
TCCTTGGAAAGACCGTCTTCGAGAAGTTTTCGTCGCGCAATCGGGTCGCCGCGTTTCAGGAGCGTTTCGAGTTTTTCTTCGATCTTCGCCGCATCCGGTTCCTTGGTGTCCGGTCGGTCATATTCCGGGGCGAAATTGGCGATCATGTTCGTGGTGAATTCCTTCGAATGGAGATACGTCCTGGCCTGTTCGTCGTTCAGGGCGTTCGGATCGGCGAATTTCAGGAATCCCGGCAGTTGAGTGCTCAACTCCCGTGTGTATTCGTCACGAACAATGTCGATCGGATCGCAGGGAATCGATTTGAGTTCCCGTACCGCCCACAACAGCGACGGAGCGTTCGGAATTTCGGACAGTTTCATGAGCTGCGCGTTGCCGATTCCTTGCATCGAAACGCCGACGAGAAATTCGACCAACGACGAATCACGGCTGACGTGCCCCGCCATCCGATAGAAGACGTTGATCGTCCGGCAGGCACGGTCGAATTTTTCTTCATGCATTTCGACATCCGACTTGACGGTCAGCAGGCGGGCGTGATTTCGTAACTCCTGGAGCCGTTCGATCGAATGAATTCGATCGGCGTCGAATCGAGTGCTTCGAACCGCTTCGTCCAACTGTGCGAACAACGCTGAAAGCTCGTTGATACAGCGACGTTTTTCCGTGTCGGAAATATTCAGCGACTTGAAAAGTCGTTGATCGCCCCAAACCGGTTGCAACGGCATCGCATGTATTTGTTGCGTTAAAAAAATTTTGTACCGCTTTTCCTTGTCGGCTTCATCGGCGGCTTCCCTGAGGTATTTTTCATTCAATGCGATTCCTCTGGCTTTATCTTGTCGATATTTCCAAAACTCGATCGACGCCTGGTCGTAGAACGGCAGCGCGTCACGATCGATCGTTTTCTCCAACGGCGGCCGAAAATGGAGCGTTTCGGTCGACGCCGGTTCCTTCGCCGGAGAGACCGTCATTTTCCAGCCGAGCACGGTCTCCGTTTCGCCGCGTATTTCGAACCACTCGGCGGCGTTGATGTTTTCGGACAGAAAGATAAACAGCACTGTTGCGAAAATTATTCGTTTCATGATGATTCTTGCGGTTGGTACAAAAGTTAAATGTCATCCGGTCGACCGGTCGCCAATTCCTTGAGTAGTTGTCGGGCGATAATTCGTTCTCGCTTTGACGGAACAGCCGTTTCCGAATGAATTTCCGAACGTTGTCGATTCCGGATCATCGCGTCCAAGTCGTTGAGAAGCGGATCCTTCTCCCGGTTCGGAAGCTCGACTGCAACCGTTCCGATGTTTTCGACAAACGGCTTCGTTTCCGGACGAAAAAGAGCGAACGCCAGAAGCAGCGCGACAACCGCTCCGCAAATCGAACCGATCGACAACCCGATGCCGAGCGACTTTCGTCGAGCGTGACGAAGTTCCTCCAAACGGAGCGTTTCGAGGATCGATTCCGTCAACATCGCCGCCGATTCGGGCCGGAGCGTTGCCAGGGCGTTTTCGTACGGAGAAAGATGTTTTTCGTTCATCGTCGTTCCTTTTGTTCGTCGATTCTCAAGAGTCGGCGCAACGTCTCGATGGCTTCGTGGTATCGCCGATGGGCGGTTGCATGGGACATTTTCGTCAATTTGCCGATCTGTTCGAAAGATAGCTCTCCCCAAAGCCGGGCGACGACGACCTCACGGAGTTCCGACGGAAGTTCACACAGCTTTTCCGTAACAAGCTCTGCGTCGAGCCGGTTTCCTTCCGACGGTTCGAACCAATTCGGAGCCGATTCCGCAACGATATTTTCCCGGCTCCGGCGTCTCGTCCTTGACCGGCTTCCGTCGACGGCGGCGTTTCGGGTCGCTTGGAAAAGCCACGCAACGACATCGTCGGGGCGAATTCTCGTCCGGTAAAGGCCCAGGAACGCTTCCTGGACGGCGTCTTCCGGGGCATCGGTCCGTTGTCTTGCGAAGAGAAGCAAACGCGGCGTCCAAATGCGGACAAGGTCGTTGATCTCTTGCACGGTCAAGGACATCGGTCGCTCGTTTTCGGAAAAAGGGATGGCTTTCTGGAGTTCCGCTCCAGTTTACATGATTGACGTCACCGACGGAACTTTTTCCCGCAAAAAATATTTTTTGTGAACCCCGGAAAAATTTTGCGGAATTTCCCTTGACTTTTTCGCGCTTTCGGCCGATAATGCAACCAATCGGCATGAACGCATGTCGGTTGGCGATTCTTGGTTTCACCCATCGGATTCATGAAATAAGCGACTTCCATTCGGTTCGATCTCGACGATGCCTTAGCGCTATCGCTGTGTTCGCGTTCTTTTTTGTCGCTTTCCGTTCCCTGTTCCGTGTGTTTTGTTCGCGCTGCGCGGCAAAACGCAAGCGGTTGGGGGCGGCTTTCTCCATTGTATTTCATGGCAACGATCCGCATTACGAATCTGTATTTCTGTTACGACGGCAGCGAAACGCTTTTCGATGACGTTCATCTCCAACTCGACACCCGCTGGAAGCTCGGTTTGATCGGCCGCAACGGTCGCGGCAAGACGACGCTGCTCCGCTTGCTGCTCGGCGAACTTCCGTTCGAGGGAACAATCGACGTTCCGGTCGGCGTCGATTATTTTCCGTACACGATTGAAGCTCCCGGTCGGACGACGCTGAAAATCGCCGAGTCGATCGCGGAATTCGAACCGTGGGAACTGGAACGGGAGCTTTCGTTTCTCGACGTCGACGCAGGCGTTCTTTCACGACCGTTCGAAACCCTCAGCGGCGGCGAACAGACGAAAGTCCTCCTCGCGGCACTTTTTTTGAACGAAAACCATTTTCTTCTCATCGACGAACCGACGAACCATCTCGATCTGGAGGGGCGGGCGACCGTCGCCGATTATTTGAGCAAAAAGTCGGGGTTCATTCTCGTTTCCCACGATCGAATGTTGCTCGACCGTTGCGTCGATCATGTTTTGTCGATCAACCGCTCCGATATCGAACTCTCACAAGGGAATTTCTCGACGTGGGAGCAGAACCAGGATTATCGCAACAAATTCGAAGAGTCGGCGAACCGAAAACTCCGCCGCGACATCGAGCGACTCTACGAAACGGGAAGGCGATCCGCCGAATGGTCGGGAAAAGCCGAAGGTGAGAAATACGGCAACGGGCCTGTCGACCGTGGTTTCCTCGGCTCGAAAGCGGCGAAAATCATGGGCCGTGCCAAAGCTGCCGATGCCAGGCGACAACAGGCAATCGACGAGAAATCGAAACTGTTCAACAATGTCGAAATCGACGACAAACTCGTGCTTTCGCCGCTTCCCCACCGTGTTCATCGGTTTGCGGAGTTGGATGGCGTCTCGCTTCAATATGGCGCGTTGCCGTTGTTCGAAAACCTTTCGCTCCAGGTTGACGGCGGCGACCGGATCGCGCTTTGCGGTCGAAACGGTTGCGGCAAATCGAGCTTGCTGAAAATCCTTGCAGGAGAAGAGGTCCCGTTTACGGGACGTTGCCGAATTTCGCCGTCGTTGAAAATTTCGTACATTCCGCAGGACTCGTCGTTTCTCCAAGGGAAATTGCGGACATTTATCGAGGAACGCGGTTTGGACGAACCGCTTTTCAAGGCGATGCTCCGCAAACTCGGGTTCGCCCGTCCCGATTTCGGTAACGACATGTCAGCGTTCAGCGCCGGCCAAAAGAAAAAGGTGTTGCTCGCCGCCGGTCTGACGGAGCGGGCGCACCTTTATCTGTGGGACGAGCCGTTGAATTACATCGATGTGATTTCCCGCACGCAAATCGAGAACGCGATGCTCGACGGCGGCGCGACCGTCGTTTTCATCGAACACGACCGACATTTCATCGATACCGTTGCGACGAAAACGGTGATGTTTGACGTCTGAAATTCGAATCACCGTCCCGGCACGACGCTCATGTCGATCAGTTCGAAACCGAGTTTCAACGCCGGGGATTCCGGTTTCAACGTGAAGTCGCCGTTGTCCGGATCGACGAACATCGGATCGGCGTAGACCGAATTCGTATCGTATCCCCGTTTCTGCCAGTCAGCGAACTTGCCGCCGCCGAAGTCGATCTCTTCGACCTTCTTCGTCGGATTGTAGAACAAGTTCCAGTTCGACCAGAAATTACGTTTGTACTCCGCTCCATCCAGATTCTTCGGTTGGATGTAATATTTGTACGTTCGATCCTTCCAGTCGCCGCTGAAAAGCTTACCTTCCTTCCAGTAAACAATATTGTTCTCGAAATACAGGCTCGGATGGTTCTCGCCGCGAGTCCGGTTGATTTGGTCCATTCGGCCCAAGGCAAAAATATTGTTACGGATCGTGATCTCCTTGCCGTAGTGCATGTCGTATCCGGCGAACTTCGTGTTGTACACGATGTTCTTTTCGATCAGAATTCCCGTCGAGCCTTCGTCGTTGTAGATTCCCCAACCGCCGTACTTGTTGGCGTCGATGTCGTGAATCAAGTTGTTTTGAATTTTTGTTCCATAAGATGGTCCGAGCGTGTAGACCGCCCCCATGTCGGAGAGCAGTCCCCGGCCGATATGGTGAATGTGATTATAGTCGACGATGTTGTTTTGTGAAATGCTCCGGCCGTACCCCCAGACCCAACCGAGCGAAACGCCGGTGTAGTATCCGTGGTGGATATGATTCGCCGTAATGAGGTTTTCGTAACTGTTTTGGACGATAATTCCGACCGCCGACGGATAGTTCAGGCCGTAATTCGAGATCTCATTGCCGTATATCTTGTTGCCTTTGGTATGTGTCAACGGATTCGAACCCGCCCCGCCGCCGTTGATACGAATTCCTCCCGCCGATAAGTTGTGAAACCGACTTTGGTCGATGATATTGTCGGAACAACCTGTTTTCATGTCGATGGCGTAGGTTCCGAGGTTTGAAAACGAGCAAACGTGAAACATGCATCCTTGGGCACCAAGCATATTGACAGCGGCGGAAATTTCGGACGATCCTTGGCTGTCGTTGACTTTTCCCGCCGGAAATTCGAAATGGCAGTGTTCGAATGAAATGTTGCGAATCAGTACGTTTTCGACGAATTTGCCTTCCGTCGGATTTCCTTCGATGCGTAAAAGCTCCTTGGCGAACGGGGCGACAACGTCGACTTTGCTCATGTCTTCGCCGTCCTTCGGCATGTAATAGAGGACGCCCGCCTTTTTGTCGAGATACCATTCGCCGGGAGCGTCCAAAGCTTCGAACACGTTTTCGACGACGTATCGGGCGCCGTCTTCGGAGAAATCGTCCGTAAATGTCTTCCCCCCTTTGTACTTGAACTTGACGATGTTCTTCTCCGTGTCGATCGACTCAATCGGAAGATGGTTATCGCTCCAGAAATAATAAACGACCACCTCGACGTCGTCAAGATTCTTCCAGTCCGGTTTGATGTCGCCCGGCTTGAACTCGAAACTTTGGCAATCGGTGTGATATCCGACCGTTTTCGGCGTTCCTTCGGGACAACCGGCGACCCGATAGAATCCTTCGTTCGGCGTTTTGGCCCGGTGCCGCAGTTCGCCGTTGACGTAAATCTGCCGGAACGACCAATTGCCGTCTTTCGCAGCAGGAACTTCGGCATGCCAGATTCCGTCTTTGTACGGCTTCCAACCAGTGATCGGCTTGCCGCCGCTAATTGTTACTGCATTGGATCCGGCAATATTGAGGCCGAGACGTCCGCCATGAAGGAAAGGGCCGGAGTCTTCCGGCGTCAGGATAATCGGTTGCTCGATCCGATACACTCCGTCGAGCAGCCGAATTTCCTTGACGTTCTTCGTCCGGGAGATTTCAAGCCCCTTGGCGATCGTTGCGACCGGCTCCTTTTCGGACAGGCCGGAATTCGCGTCGCTGCCGGTCGGCGACACGAAGACGGTGTCGCCCATGCAGAGCGGTTGTACGATAAACAAAAGACAAACAGCAATCGAAATGATCTTGGGCGATTTCATGGTTTTCTCCGTGGAATAGATCACCCCGCGCTGACGCTTGGGGTTGGAATTCGCCTTATTACAGCAAAAACGCCGAACGAATGCAACCGGCCGTCCACCCCATTTGACGGTGTTGACGCTTGTATCGGTTGGAGAAGGAATCGGGACGGCGTTCGAACACAATTTTTCGAAAAAGGAACGGAACAATGACGCCAATCATCAGAAATAACCTAAATTACATTGTTGAGGCAATCATTGCGGCTCATGGCGGGCCTGAAAATACTACTTACTATTCACCCAAGTGCCGTGAAGAAGGCGGTTCCGTTGCCGTTCTTCCGTGCCATGCTTTTCGGATCAGGATTCAGTCTATCATGGGTTTTCTCAAGCGATTTTTTCGAAATGTTTTCCGCGACGGCTCTCTTCCGATGAACGACAACGGATTGGATCGGATTCCGAAGCTGGAGCTGGAGTCCCACCTGACGGTGGCTCGCTACGGCGAATTCACGTTGACGGATGCCATCCGACCGTCGTTCGATTTGCGGGTCGTTCCGAAGCAGGGGTACAAACACGACCGTTACCGTGACGATCAAAGTCGGACGTCGGTCCCGGTTCTCATGGCGGCGATCTCCCGGGAGCAACTTTTCGATACGTTTATCGATTTGCTGGATCCGCTCGGCAACGTCGTCGACGTCGTATTGGAAACGAGCCATCGGCGCGGCTCGGGGGAACATTCGGATCTTTACCGTGAGCAGATCGACCTGCCGATCCTGAAGAGTTATCTGTACGATTTCGAAGAGATGCTCATGAACGACGGCTGTACGGGAATCGCGGTGCTGAATCCGACGATCCCGGTGGAAGTGCAATTCGACGAACACAAAATGTTGATCGTCTACGCCGAAGAGCTTGCGCCGTTCGAAGAAATCCTGAGGCGGCACGCGATCAAACGAGACGAACGGCTCCGTTTCCTGACGGAAGCGGAACACATCCATTCGACGAAAGACGATTACGTCGACCTGTTCCAGCAGCTCCAGACGACGCTGGGGATCGACGAAGAATGCTGGGCCGCCTATTGATTCAGCCGGTACTCCGCGCACCGGATGTATTCATCGCAATCGAACGACGTCGTCGTCGTACGAAAATTCAATTTCACGGCCCGGAGGAACGACGAGAAAATCGGCGTCGTCCCAGGGACCGTCGAGCAGACGTCGCAGCAAGGAAAGATCGCCGCGCAGCTTTTCGTATTCCCAGCCCCGCTCCCCGGCGAGATTCTTCGTTCTCGCTTCAAAAGAGGCGTCGGGCTCGACGCCGGTTTCGATGAACGTGAACTTCGTGTAATGCCGCATCTTGGCGATCTGGTCACGGAGATAGATGGCGTTCTCCTCGCCGTACTTCTCAATCATTTTCCGCATCGACATGTTGAGCCCGAGCTTTTCCGCGACGGAATCGGGGAGCCCCTGGATCAGGTCCCCTCCCCGTTCGAGCCAACCGGTCGTCTCGAAATAGGTTCCCGGATTCGCGAAAAAATAGTCGGCGTACCGTTGGCGGCACCCGAGGAAAAGCGTGATGCAATCGTGAGCGCGGGGGACGACGAGCGGAATTTTTCGTGTCGTTAATCCGGTGACGCCGCCGCTGCAGAGGGCGTATCCGAGCACGATGGCGTCGAAACGGTCTTCGTCGACGTCGGCGATTCTTTCCGCCAGGCGTGAAGACATTCCGACCCGTCCGATGTCGTGCAGCCCTTTGGGAAGAAACTCCAGGTCGATCAGGTTCGGCGACACCGCCGCAAGCGAGCAGATTTCCCGAAACAGAATTTCACAGGCGAATAATTTCAGTTTCATCGGTCGGCTTCATGGGGCGGCAATAAACAAGAACGGACCCTGCACGGCAGTCGGTCCAACAACGGATTAAATGTAATCACCTGCCCCGTATTCTGAAAAAAAGACGCCGCTGGAAAACGGCGTCTTCGAATCATCGGCGTCCATGAAGACGAAACGGTTCCGTTCCTATTCCTTCGGCTGCGAGGAACTCGGGCGCCGCGGCCGGAAAATATCGCTCACGTTTCCCGAGGCGGTCGCCGGCACTTTCCCGTGCTGGTACATTCCGGAAACGGTGCCGGGCGCAGTCGGTTTCGGGCGGTCTTCATTGGAGACCAGCGCCGAATCGTTGCGCGGCGTGTAGATCGGAGAGACGGTTCCCAAGGCGACCTGTCCGCCCCGCGGCATGATCGCGGTGTCTCCGTCGGCGGCGAAATCGCCGAATCCCCGGATCGGGGTCGGGTTTTTGTAACCCATCAAGGTCAGGAACTGCTTCAATCCGATCATCTTGACGGCGTATTGTTCGGCCGCCTTTTTCATTTTGGATTGGGCTTCCATCATTTCCTGGTCCTGGTTTTCCTTTTCGGAAACGTCGCCGATCACGACGAACGTCGTGTCGGGATTGATTTCGCCGACCATTTCACCCCGTTTATGGCCGTCGTTTCCTTCGCTGATGTAGGCGTCGACGACACCGCCGGCGTTCGAGACCAACTGTTTCATCGTGTCCAGATCGCTGCTTTCGGTTCCTCCGTCCCGCCGACCGATTCCGGGAATCTTGATTCCGGCGGCAAACGCAAAGTGCTGCTTTTGTCCCGGTTTCCAAATCGGCGTGTAAATCACGTCGCCGCTGACGATCGGATTGGTCAGCACGTCGTCGAGAACGCGTGCTTTGGCTTTGTGCGGCCCTTCGATTTTCGTGACTTCAATGCTCGCTTTGCTGGCATTGAGGGAGCGGTCCCGTTTGCAGACGTCGCAAAGGTTGGCTTCGGCGTCCGGATCGGCGGAACCGAACGAGATGCCGGTAATCGTCGGCGGATACACGCTGAACGTCATCCGGGGACGCAAACCGTCCGCTTCACCCAGATTGATGGTGATTTCTTTCGTGTGCTGATTGACGGCAACAACCTCGCCGTTCGGCGTGTCGAAGACGACGCGGGTCAGATCGTGCTTCATCTGCTGCAATTTTTTGGCGACCAATTGCGTTTCATTCGCCTCAAGCGTCTTCTTTTCCGTTTCGGCGTTCGCTTTCTTGATCTGGTCCGCGGATTCCTGCTCGATGCGGGTCTTGTCCGCGGCGACGGAGGCGAGCTCTTCGCGGTTCTTGGCGATGCTGCTCGCGTAATCCTGTTTCGCTTTATTGAGAGCCGCGACGGCCTTCTCCTTTTCGTCGGTGTACTTTTTCAGCACGGTTTCATACTGCGCGTTCAGGCTCTTGTTGTTCGCTTCCGTTTCAAGGAGCTTGTCCTGCGTCGTCTTGTGTTCGTCGTTTTTCTGGCCGAGCTCGTTCCAGAGGTTGGCGAGGGCGCGACGGTAGTTCTGTTCCGTCTGGCCGAGCGCCTTGGCGTAAAGCGCCATGTCTTTATTGTAGTCGTCCTGGACCCGCTGCAGGTCGGCGTCGTCCTTTTGGCCGATCAGCTCACGCATTTTGAGCATCTGCATCTTGGCGTCCTGCTCGCTTTTTTGAGCCGACTGCGCCTTGCCGACCGCATCGTTGGTCTGCGCCTTCATCGTTTCGGACTGACTGTAAAACGAATAGATCACGGCCCCTTCGATGAGCATGAGGATCACGAAGATGATCAACGTGACTTTGAGTGCGTTCGTGTTGTCTTTCATGGCCGATGGTTTGCAAAAAAGGAGGAAACGGTATATTTCAGCGGTACAAGGAAGCGAAACATCTCCGCGATACGAGCACTAACCTGACCGATACTGTAAACATTTTACCGTGTTCGGACAGATTGTCAACAAAAAAATCGGCGCAGCATGGTGAGGCTTCTTCACGAAGTATCATCGGAAAGTATGCGGTCCAAAACGGATGAAGAACAGCCGTTCCCTGGAAAAAGTCGAGAAAAATGATCGGATCGTGCCGGTTATAAGGGATGGTACGGATTTGACGGCCTATGGCGTTTTCAGGTTGGTCTTTCCGGAACGCGTTGACTTCCCTCCCCTCTCCCATGGGAGAGAGCTAGTACAAAGTTAGGGAAATAATCTTCGTGAAAAGGGACAAGGTATCGTCATCCCCGCGCAGGCGGGGAGCTTGAGATTTATTTTCAATGCGCGCTTGGCCGCGATATTCACGGATGCAAACGGTTTACTGCCTCCTTCGTCTAGGTCCCCGCCTGCGCGGGGATGACGAACACTATTTCGTTAACTTTGTACTAGGGTGAGGGGCGTTCGAGGCCGCGTATGTGCACGAATTGAAAAGTCGATGCGGTCAGCAAACTGGATTCGACGACGGTTTCCTTTTTTTGAACCACAAAGCCCCTCACCCAAGCCCTCTCCCGGGGGGGAGGGGACGGTAGAATTATCGTTCTACGAACGAATTAGGTCACCGAGTCGGCCTCCCCCAGCAGACTTTGCAATCCTCGGTAAGGACGGCTTGACTCTTGGCGAAAAAAAGGGGAAAATAGGTGAGTTGATTTTTTTCGGCTTCGCGGCAGAGTGTTTTTTCAACGCGACGCCGAACGATTACTCCTGCGTTGCCCTATTATTTTCAACTTTTCGGATACGTTGCAGCGGTCCCCTTCCATGGAATATTTCTATGCTCTCCAACTTGATTCAATGGCTTGACGAACGGACGGGAATTCCTTTTCTCTGGAGCAAAGTCGTCCAATGGACCGTCCCCTCTGGACGAGGCAGCTTCCGTTTTTTGCCGACCATGATCATTTTCGCCTTCCTGCTTCAGGCGATCAGCGGCGTTTTCCTCTGGGCCTATTATAGTCCGAGCGCCCAAACGGCGTGGGAAAGCTTGTTTTATATGCAGTTCGTCCTCCCCGGCGGATGGTTGATCCGGGGAATTCATCACTTTTCCGCGCAGGTTTTGGTCGCTCTGTGTGGAATTTATTTCGTCCTCCTCGTTCTTCGCGGCGGTTACCGTTCCCCACGCGAGTTCGTGTTCTGGTCCGCAGTGGGACTGCTCCTGCTCTCGCTGGGATTGTCGCTGACCGGGGATTTGTTGAGCTGGACGCTCTCCGGCTATTCCGCAACGCTCGTTCGGGTCCGTTTTCTCCAAATGCTCCCGTTGGTCGGCGACTCCCTGTTCAAAATCGTCGCCGGCGGTCCGGAATTCGGGACCCTGACGCTTCCACGATTCCTCGTCCTCCATATTTTGGTCTGCGGCGGTGGATTCTTCGCCGTCATGCTTCTCTGGCGGTATTTCGATCATCGTGCCGACCAATTGGTCTACGATGAAATGCAGCAGAGCGCCGAGGAGTCGAAAAAACCCAAAAAACCGGTTCGCTTGATTCCGTTCTGGACGCAAGAAGTCTTAAAATGCTCGCTCGCATGCCTTCTCGTTTCCATCGTGGTCCTGTTTTTGGTTTACCAGAAGCCGATCATTGGTTCGATCCGTCCCGACTTGGATCGGGTCGATACATCCCTTCCGCGTGAAGCGTCGCTTGGCGTTCACACCGGCGCGCCTGCCGATCCGGGAGGATTCTACGACGCCGCCCGTCCGGAATGGTCGTTTCGGGCGCTATACCATTTTTCCAACCTCAAAACGAACGACGGGACGGATGTTTTTCCCGGAACGCGCAAATATCTCCCGATCTTCGTGATTCCGAGTTGCCTCGCTCTTTATGTGTTCCTGATTCCGGTGATCGGCCAGTTCAAGCTCGGCCGCGCCGCCGTCGGGCATTATTTCAACGTCTTGGCGGTTCTTTTCCTGTTCGGCGGTTTTTGCTGGCTGACTTACGCCTCGTATGCTCATGATTATCTCGATCCGACGATGCAACGGTTCAGGGACGATGAAGCCTCGGCGGAAAACCTCGCCAAGCGGTCGATCGAGCTTTGCCTTGATTCCTCCGGCAACCCGCGCATTCCGCCGACCGGGGCGTTGACGCTGCTGCAACGGGACCCGCTGCTGCAAGGTCCGGCGCTCTTTGAACGGCATTGCCTCAGTTGCCATCCGTTCGACCCCCTCGGCGATGGAAACGCCGAGGAACGACCGCATCCCGATTTCAAACCGATGGTTTGCGAAAAACCGTCCGCTCCGAACCTTTATCGTCCGATCCGCAAGGATTGGATCGCCGGATTCCTCGATTCGAAGAAAATTCGTTCCGACGACTATTTTGGAAAGACGAAATTCTCACCGAAAGGCCGAATGGTCGGATGGGTCCAGGATACACTCTCCCAGATCATCAAGGAAGATCCGGAAGAAAACGAAAAAATGCTCGACGAGTTGATCGCTTTCCTTGCCGACGAAGCGCTCAAGGACGGACCTCGGAAGGAAGACGAACCGCTCACCAAAGAGCAAGCGGAATTGTTTCCGAGCTTTGATTGCGGCCAGTGCCACCATGTTTACGGAGCGCGAACCGTTCCGGCGATTCAGGCCCCCGATTTGCGAGGATATCTCTCCCGTGAATGGTTGATCGGCATTATCGCCGATCCGACGTCGAAACGCTTTTACGGTCCCGATCTCGACAAGACGAAAGGAAACGATCGGATGCCGAGCTTCCACCGTTCCAAGGACGACGCCACCATGTCGATGGACGAGATCGAGATTCTCGCCGATTGGCTCCGCGGTACTTGGCATCGTCGCGTCAAGGCCGCTGCCGCACCGTTGCAATCGTTGAAAGCCGGTTCGGATCTTCCGCCGGAAAATGTTTCCCAGAATGTGCCAACCCCACCTCCCTTGAACGAACCCACCCCCAAAATCCCCTGATGTTCGGGATTTCGTCACTCCATGCCCACCTTGACTCCTAAAAAAATTCTGATTGTTGATGACGACCAATATATTGTCGAGACCGTACGAACGGTTCTCGAGTCGTCCGGTTACAATGTTGCCGTCGCTTGCGATGGCCAGCGGGGCCTTGAACTCGCGGAAGCCGAGTCCCCCGATTTGATCATTCTCGACATGATGATGCCGCACCGAAGCGGACTGTTGATTTTGGAAACGCTCCGTTTATCGTGTCCGTTGCCGGTTCGTGTGATTATGATCACGGCGAACGATGGAGAACGGCACCAGCAGTATGCCGAAAGCCTTGGCGTCGACGCTTATTTTCGTAAGCCGTTCCCGATCGACGACCTTATGGAAAAGATTCGGAGCCTGCTGGGGCCCGGTACGACCGGTGTTGCGGCGGATGCGAACGTGTGACGATGCATCGTCATCCCCGCGCAGGCGGGGACCCGTACGAAAGATGATATTGACTGTTTGCACCCCGTTGTTGATGGAACTTTTATCGTGAACAGCGGATGTCAAAGCATATTGAAACCGAATCTCTCGGTCCTCGTTTGCGCGGGGATGACGAACGGTCTGTTCCGTTCTCCGGAAGGAGACGATTTCCATGAAGCACTCGAACCACTACGAGTCGGCGTTCGAAGCGTTTTTACGCGAGCGGCGGATACCGTTTCTTGCGGTCGAGGAACGCCGACGGACCTGCCTTGAAGACGGCTCGACACTGAAGAACCTCGACTTCGTCGTTTCACCGCCGGGTGCGGCGTCATGGTTGATCGACGTCAAGGGACGCGCGTTTCCCGGACGCGGCGGCTATTGGAAAAATTGGTCGACCCAGGACGACCTGATCGGTCTGCGCCGCTGGGAAACGTTGTTCGGCGACCGCTTCGTCGGAATGTTCGTCTTTGCGTACTGGATTTGCGGCAACCGTTCGCCGGTTCCGCCCGAACAGCTCTTTACGTTTCGAAAAAAGCTCTACGCCTTCGTCGGGATCACGTTCGCCGAATATGTCGCGGAGGTGAAACTCCTTTCCCCCCGTTGGCGCACCGTTGCGATGCCGACCGCCCGTTTTCGTCAACTCGCCAAGCCGTTCGACGAATACGTCCGGGGGGACGGTGGCGAGTGATTGGTAAAAGCAAAATAAAACTTCCGTCATCTCCGCGCAGGCGGGGACCCGGTGAACAAATGTCAATGAGTTTTTTCGTGCAGGATTCACGGTGTTTTGATTCCGGCAAGTATGGATGCAAACGGTCGATAAAATCGTTCGTCCGGGGCTTCCGCCTGCGCGGGGATGGCAAACGTTGACCTTTCTCTTGCGGAAGTTTATTGTTTGACTGTTTTTTCGTGGTGAGTAAATACATTTCGAGTTTCGCTCGACTGCCCCTCGCCCATGTTTTTCGTTCATTTTCTTCCGATGGATCGCCGGATCGGCGTCGCCGCTGAAACGCCGCTGCTCGACGTCGCGGCGGAGGCGGGGATCGCGATCCGTACCGACTGCGGGGCGTCCGGCGTTTGCGGAAAATGCAACATTCGCGTGAAACATGTCGACGGCACGGAAACGGAACGGCTCGCTTGCCGGGTCGTCGTCGACGGCGATATGGAGGTTTTCGTTCCGAAAAATTCGCTGGACCGGTCGCGGGAATTGGTCGTTCAACTCGGTTCCCCCCCAAACGTCGCCGCTCCGCAACCTTCCGGAACGCAGCGGGAGAATTCCCGTTACGCCGTCGCTTTCGACATCGGAACGACGACCCTCGCCATGGAACTGATCGATGTTTCGGAGCCGCCGCAGGTGCTCGGAGCGGTCGGTCGGGTGAATCCGCAACGAAAATTCGGCGACGATATCGTGTCGAGAATCCAGGCGGCGATCGACGATCCGGTGAACCGGGAAACGATGCGAAAACAGATCATCGACGCCGCCAATGAATTGTTGCAGGAACTCGCCGATCATGCGGGAATCGTTCCGGGGCGGGTCGAACGGATGGCCGTGGCGGGAAATACCGTCATGGAATATCTCTTTCTCGGATTGGACCCCTCGCCGCTCGGGTTCGTGCCGTTCCTCCCGCCGGTGTTGACGTTTCCCCCTCGTTCGGCAACGGAACTCGGCCTGGCGATGGCCCCGCACGGAACGGTCGACGTGCTCCCGATCATGGGAGGCTTCGTCGGCGGCGATTTGACGGCGGGAGTATTGGCGACGCGGCTCGGCGATCCGGATGATCGTAACGGTCCATCGCTGTTGATCGACATCGGAACGAACGGCGAGTTGGTTCTTTGGACCGGCGAACGGTTTCTCGTTGCGGCAACGGCGGCGGGCCCGGCGTTCGAAGGAGCCCGAATCGAAAAGGGGACCGCGGCGATTCCCGGAGCGATTGAACGGGTCGATATTTCCGAAACGGGAAATGTTTCAGTCCGAACGATCGCCAATCGGCCGGCGGTCGGGATTTGCGGCAGCGGGCTCCTCGACGCGGCGGCCGAATTATTGAACCGAAAAATGATGCGGTCGAACGGGCGGTTCGATCCGTCGGTCCCTTCGGACCACTGGATGACCGTGAACGGAAAGCCGGCGTTCCGATTGGATGGCGACATCTATTTGACGCAACGGGACGTCCAGCAGCTCCAGTTGGCGATCGGCGCGATCCGGGCGGGGACGGAAATTCTGTTGCGTCAAACAGGGCTTCGGGCGGATCGGCTTGAAATGTTGTACGTCGCCGGCGGATTCGGGAGTTATATCGATCCATTTCACGCGCAACGGCTCGGCCTGCTCCCGGCGGAACTTGCACCGGAACGGATTTCGTTCTGCGGCAACACGTCGCTGGCCGGGGCGCGACGGTTTCTCCTGGAAGGGCGGCTCTTCGACGTTCCCGTGCATCATGTCGAACTGGCGCATTCGCCGGACTTCACGAACGTGTTCGCGGAGAGCATGATTTTTCCGGAACGAAAATAACGTCGATGGAAAGACGGGTTCAGTACTCGGCGACGCCGAGCATTTCCGAGGCGTACCCGGGGCCGAGTTCCGTCATGTCGCGGATCCGGATGATCTTCGCCGGTTTGCCGGGAGTCGTTGCGTCGAGCCAGACTTCCAAACGGACCACCGGCGACCGTTCGTCGAACCGTCCGACGACCATGGCGTGGAAGACGCCTCCTTGCGTACAAAAATACGGCTCGAGCTTTTTCATCGTTTCCAGGTCCTCGATGATGCCGTGGGTGTACGGCCAGAACGGGTAGTTCATCTCCGGCTGGTCGATCAGGTTCGGATCGGAAACCCGTTCTTCGAGAATCCCTTCGATAATATCCGAAACGGGAATCGTGGAGAGCGACGTCGCCGAACCGGTTCCCGTCAACTCCGCGACCTGGCTGGCGGCGTCGGCCTGTTGCGATAACGTCGACGCCTGCTCCGAAAGAACGTCGTCCTGCGCGGCAAGCAGTTCGAGCACGGTCCGCGACGACTGGTTGATGTTGATCCGACCGACCACCGGTTCGTCGCCGATCGTCAAATTGTCGTACAGATTCGGAAGATAATTGTTCATCTCCGACAAGTCGTTGGAGAACGGCGATGACGTCGTTTGTTGCGTGAGCCCGGCGGTCGGCGAGTCGCTGCCGGCATTGTTTCCCCCGGTACCGCCGGTTGCCGTTCCGGTCGAACTCGATGATTGCACCAGGTCGAGGAGCGAATTGATCTTCGTGCCGCTCCCCGACGCCCCCCCTGCTGCGCCGCCGAGCGCACCGCTCAAGGCGCTTGGCGCTCCTCCCGTTGTCGACGTCGACGTTTTTTGTCGATAGGAAATAATGTAATCGACCCAATCCTGGTGCTCGGAGAACCGTTCTTCGAGCAACGTTCGGAGTTCTTCCAGATCGTCCATGTTGACGTTGATCTTCGCCTCGCCGTCCGGCGTGACGTTCGACTCGCGGCTGTCGACGGTCAATAACGCCGCCAAGCCGAGATTCAGCGATCCGTCGGAAACATCGAACTCCTCCAACGACGACTCGTCCGGCTCTCCGATGTCGACGACGCCGTTGCGATTCCAGTCGACGCCGTACAGGAGCTTCGGTGTGATCCCCTTGACGAGCAACAGTTCGTCGATCGAGTCGGGAATCCCGTTTTTCGTGTAATACGGCGGATCCAACGTCGAATAATACTCGTCTTCGGCTCCGTATTCTCGCGGTTCGGAGTCTTCGTCCATCCAATCGAGGAGCGAATCGGCGATTTCCTCGGTGACACCGGGGAGCCGCATCAGGATGGAGCGTCCCATCCCGGGCTGCTGCTTTTCGGTCTGCATGATCCAACGGAGATTGACTTTCGTCGATTCGTCGTTCAAACCGTACCGAATCTCTTCGCCGAGCAGGAGTCCGTCGGCCGACATTTTTGTTGCAATCACGGAAAACCGCCCGAGACTTTGGTAATCGGTTCCGCTCTGCAACGAACTCTGAACGCCGGCGTTCCGGCCGATCATCGAAATGGTTCCGTCGGTGATGATGTGTCCCATGAACTCGGATTCGTTGTCGTAGAGTCCGCCGAGATCGGCGACGACGGTCGACTCTTTCATCAAAAGGATGCGGAGATACTCGACTCCCGACTCCGCGAGGAGACGGGCTTGAGTTCGTCGCAACGATTGGGTCGCTCCGCGTTGTTCGGCCGACATGAACTTGGCGAACACAAGCACGGAAAGCGTCAACAACGTGATGACGACCAGAACGAGAACGAGGATCGCTCCCCGTCGTGAATATCGGGAGGGTAAAGACATGATTCTCCATTATACGGTCTCCCGATGCGGGGAATCAAGAGACGGTGCACAACTTTACCGGACCGAGGAGCGCAAGGGAGTATTACGGATGGGTGGTGACGTCTTTCATGCGTGTCGGTCGGTATTCCGTTTCAACGGCGTCGGCGAGGCGTTGGATGGTTTCCGTGTCCCGTTTCATCGCTTCCCGAAAGTATCCGGCAAGAACCAGACGGATCGGCTCGTCCTCCGGATTGTTTCGGGTGAGAAGCGTCAACGGAACATCGAAGCGGCCCAAATCACCCCAAAGCCGTCCGCCGAACGTCCGAACGGCGACGGAGGGATGCTGCGAAAGCAATCCGAGCGCCCCCTCGCAATTGCCGTTCGTGTCGTCAAACGCCTGTTGGCAAGCGTTGGCGATCATCTGGTTTTCCGGCGTGAGCGTCGACGGCTGCAACCACGTCGGCAGGTTCCGGATCGTTCCACGCTCCGAGCGGTTTTTATCCAAAAGAACGCTCGTTTGCGTCTGCGTCGCCAACGGTTTCGTTTGACCGTTGGCGAGCCAAAGGACCGTTTCCGTCTGGCCGGGAAGCAATCCGACGATCGTGTTGCACTTCGTGGAGCCGTTGGGTGCGGACGCTTGCGGCGACGGTTCCGCAACGCCGGGAACGATTCCCGCGAACGTGTCGACAAACACCAGACTTCGCCCGCCGAACGTCACGATTCCGGCGGCGTTCTCCGTCTGGATATGGAGCGATCGCGCTTGCGGCGTCAACGGATGGATCACGATCCGACCGTAATCGACGTAAATTCCCGGATTCCCCAAAGCGTCCGGCGGCAAAAAACAAAGTTTGGAGTCGCCGACCATTTCAATGCGGAAGCTCTTGCCTAATTCGATGTCCGCGCGAAACGGTGCCAAGGTCAGCAAGTATTGTTCGGCGCGAACTTCGACATGACCGGTGCTTTTCCTCCATTTTTCGTTGGCGGACGGCGCCGTGAACAAAACGGTTGAATCAAGCGTGTTGGCAACGACTTCCGATCCCTGAGGACGCCGCGTTTCGGCGAGTTGCTCTTGAAGCCGCTCGTTGGCAAGCGGCGTCACCTGACCAAACGAGACGGTCGACAGTGATTTGTTCGGCTTCCCATCCGCAGAAGGTTCCTGATCGTACCGTGTCGGTTGAATGCCGCTCAAGCCGGCGTTGGAATGGTTCGAGGCAATCGGAGCGTTCGAGCGGCTTGCGCTCCCCGGATTGTTCCAAGCGTCGTTCAATGGAGCGATTTCCTTCGTTTCCTGCCCCCCTTCCTGCGGTTCCCGCCGTGGAAGTTCCTGCGCATTCGCCGCCGAAGTCGCGGTAATCTCTCGCGGCGGTACCGTTGCGGTCCGTTGGGGAAAGGTCACCGAAGCGCGATCCCGAAACGGTGAGGAAGCGAAAGAGTGCTCCGTTGACGAGGAAGACGGTTCTTTTTCCTGAATCGCGGCAACCGCGGCAATGGGTTGCGACGCTGGCGATTCCATCTTGCGTTTCAAGTGTTCATCCCGCAACGGATTCCATTTTCCGGACATTTCGGCGTTTTTCCACGGCGAATACTTGTCCGGTTCCCTCAGCGAAGCGGTCGGTTCTTCGGGGAACGACGCCGGGGAGCGTTGCGGCTCGGGCGAGTTCGGAATCGACGCGGTTTGACGAATCGTATTCGTTTCGTTGACCTTCCATGGATCGGAGGGAATTTCGAAACCGGTTGGAGCGGTTTTCTCCGTCGTCGGTGAAACGGAATGGTCGAACGGTGACGTCGGCAAAACCTGCTGTGCCGTTTTCGGCTCGGAAACAACGGGTTGCGGTATCGGCGCCGGCAATGGTTTTTCCGATGCGGCGAGTTCCTTCCACGGTTCCGCAGAGGGGGCTGGTGGGATGATTCCGCTGATTTCGTTCCAAACTTCCGAATCGACGTTCGGCTTCATCGGTTGTGAAACGGCGCTGATGGTGGTTGACGGCTCAGGGAACGGAACCGTGGCAACAACTGTTTTCGCCGGTTCCGGCTGCGGCGTCGGAACGGGTTCGGCAACGACGGCAGCCGCGACCGTTTTCGCCGGTTCCGGTTGCGGCGTCGGAACGGGTTCGGCAACAGCGACAGCCGCGACCGTTTTCGCCGGTTCCGGCTGCGGCGTCGGAACGGGTTCGGCAACAGCGACAGCCGCGACCGTTTTCATTGGTTCCGGCTGCGGCGTCGGAACGGGTTCGGCAACAGCGGCAGCGACCGTTTTCGCCGGTTCCAGGGTCTGGAGAGCAGCAATCTCGTTGAGCGGGCCTTGTTTTTCTTCTTCCGAATGCGTTTGATGCCAATAAATGAACGAGCCGAGGAAAAGCAGCAACAAAAGGAGCAGGAACCAGGAATGGGAGAAGTGCTGTGCCGGCGGTTTTTCTTGAGAAACCTCCCGTTCCTCCATCACGACGGCCTGTTCACAACGTTCCTTGACGAAGACGGTTTGAATATCGCTGGAAATCGTCGAGCTCACCGTGGGGGACGGTTTGGTCACCACCGGGGATGCCTGTGGGACCGATTCGGGAAACGCCGCCAAATGGAGTTGCGGGCGTCCGATATCGTAACATCGGAGTCGACATTCGCGGCTCGTTCTAGCTGGTTCGCCGAGAACGGTGGAAAGAATTTGATGGACCGAGACGATTTCGGCGAGGTAGGTGTCCGAGGAAAGACAGTACGATTCGAACTGTTCAAGCTTTTCCGCGGATAATTGATGGTCGAGATACTCCGCAACGAGATTCGGATCAAGTTCTTCACGCTGCCCGACGATTCCCGGAACGCCGAGCCGCGCATTGTGGGCGACTTCGCGAATCCGGCGCAGCGTTTGGGCGGCTCCGTGGTGGTGCGGAATCGTTCGTTCGAGTTGCAAACGGTGTTCCGCGTCGAAAATATTATCCTCGAAGGCAAGGAGGGTACGCAGCGAAAGTCGCATGTCCTTTTTCCTCTTTCATGGCACTATTGGAGGTTTTGGCTTGGTATTCCATGAATAGACTTTCATTGACCCTCCCCTCTCCCGAGGGAGGGAGATCAACGACGTGTTCAGGGAATACCTGTCAAAATCCTCACTAATTTCTGTTCCGAGACCTGATAAGGGTCGCGTATCATGCCAAAAAATCAGAACGAACGCAAGAGGAAAACAACGATTTCCGACCGTGGAGGGTATTTCATGGGGGGCGTTGGGCCGTTTAGGCATCGAAATTCCCCTCTCAACGAGCAGTGGTAGCGTTCTGTTTCCTGATCGTACAAAATTGTGACTTGCTTTGTGATAGTTTTTGAACTATACTTAGCCGATTCGGTTGGTTTTTTTACTATTTTCACAGTCGCCCACCTTACCCCCCCAAATTTATGCATATCGGTCGTCGACTTATCATAGGTATCGTGCTCCTGTCGTTTTTTACCGTTGCCGTTTTGACGTCGATTTTGACGTACAACACGGATCGGATGGCCAAAACGACGGAAAAGCAGCTTACCGACATGTTGGCCGATCAAAAAACAGGGAACGACACGCTCCTTGGCAAGATCGAAGCCGACTTCACCAAGTTGAGCAACTCGATGGGGGACATCACCTCCGACTTGGGACGAAAGAATGCGCTTCTTCAAGGCGAATCGGTCGGCAATCGCATCAAAGCGATTCTCGAAATGGGAATCTCCGCCAGCCAGACGGTTGCCCGGACGATCGAAGCGTATAAAACCGACTGTGCGAAACGAAATATCGAACCGGATCGGGAATTCATGGACACGCTTCTCCAGGACATTCTCATCAAAAACGCCGACTTCCAAGCGGTGTGGTGCGTCTTCCATCCCGGCGAATCCGGCAAGGGGCTGTTCGACGGAAAGGATGAACAGTTCAAGGGGGACGGCGAAAGTAAATGGGGAGTCAGCGGAATGTATGCCCCATGGTTCCACCGGGACGCGAAGGGGGAGATTGAGCGATCGCACTGTTCCGACTGGGAGGACAACTATTTCATGCAACCGTTTACGACGGAAAAAGAATACATCGACGGTCCGAACAACGACGACGGTTGGTCCATTATCGGGCTTTGCACGCCGATCAAGGTCGAGGGCAAAACGCTTGGCGCCATCGGTATCGACATGCGGTTGAAAATGCTGACCGACATGCTTGCCGAAATCAATCTTTTCGAAACCGGTTACGCAATGCTCGTCAACCCCGAAGGAGTCATCGCCGCCGCGAGTGAATCGAGCCTCCAGGCCGCAACCGACAAGGCGAATAAACGAGAGCCGCTCCCCATGGAGTTGATCAATTTCAACCAGGTCGTTCATCCGAACCTTCTCGATGACGAAATCGCCGGGAAAAAGCAAGAACTCGACAAGGCAATTGCCGACAACGACAAGGTAACGGAAGACGGACTGCATGAGGAAATTGACGGACTTGAAAAAACGCGAAGCCTCCTCCCGCAAATTCGCGGCCGCATTTTCGGCAAAGACGTTGGTGCCGACGTCAATTTGCTTCAGGTGGCGATCGATAAGATTGCCAAAGGGGAGCAGGCCGACTACGCTGACGAAAGTATTTCCAAACGCATCTTTCCGATTGCCGGTCGGGAAACGCTGAAAATTCATGTGCCGATCCGGATCGGCAGCGCGCCGGTTCCGTGGACGATGCTTGTCGTCGTCGAAAAAGAGAAGGTCATGGCCGCGAGCATTCAGGCGAAAGAGCAGACCGACGCCTCCGTCAAATCGCTGACCGGCGACTTCAACGAACAGCAGAAACAAAACGAACAAACCGGCGGCAACGTCGTTCATACGCTGACAACCGCGATGCAGAGTACGATGATCTCCGCCGCAGTCGTCGGTTTCACCGTGTTGGTCCTCTCCGTGATGCTGGGAGTGATTCTGGCAAGCATGGTCAATCGGGCGATCAATGCCCGCGACTTCTGGTATCAGCAGATTCTCGACACCTCGCCGACGCCGATCTCCGTCGTCGACCCGAATATGAATCTGACATTCGTCAACAAAGCGTCGGAAAAGATTTTGCGAAAGAGCCGCAAGGATGTCGAAAAACAACCGTGGGCCGACATCTGGGGCGATGTCGTCGGCGTCGAACGGAAATCGTTGACCGACCTGAAAAACAACGGCAACAAGCAGACGCTCGAAGAATTCTACGGCACGATTTGGGACGTTTTCTCCGACCGGATCAACGACGTGAAAGGAAGATTTACCGGAATGGTCGAAATCTGCGCCGATGCCACCGCCCGCGAAAACGTCATGAAGGCCGCCGCCGGCGTCGAAGAGTTGGTCGACAAAACGGCCAGTGAAGTCGCCGCGATTTCGGAAGACGCCAACCGGCTTTCCGCCGGAGCCCAAGAGCAGGCGGCGCATTTGCAGGACATCATTACGAGCATGTCCCAAATGAACGCGCAGACGACGCAAAACGTTACCAATGCGGAGTCGGCGAACACCTATACCCGTGAAGCGGCGACCGCCGCGACCGAAGGGCAGGAACGGATGAAGAAAATGGTCGATTCGATGAACCAAATCAGCGAAACGGCCACGAGCACCAAGGAAGTGATCAAAACAATCGAAGGAATTGCGTTCCAGACAAACCTGCTCGCGCTGAACGCCGCCGTGGAAGCCGCTCGCGCCGGAACGCATGGAAAAGGATTCGCCGTCGTTGCCGAAGAGGTACGCAATCTCGCCGCCCGCAGCGCGAAAGCCGCGCAGCAGACCGCCGAGCTGCTCGAAAGCAGCAATCGGCAGATCATGAGCGGCGTCGATATCGCGAATCAGACGGCGGACGCCCTGAACCGCATCGCCGAGCGGGTCGGTGAATCGACCCGACTTGTTGCGTCGATCGCCGCTTCGTCGAAAGAACAAGCGCAAGGAGTCGCCAACGTCAACCGACGGATCGAACAGGTCAACAATGTCACGCAACAGAACGCGGCGACCGCCGAGGAAACCGATGCCGCGACGACGCAACTCAAGAGCGGCGTCGCCGAACTCGCCCGGCTGATGGGGACCATGTCCGCGAAGAAATCAGGTGGCTGATGTCAATGGTAGGTCGTCGACCGCCGGGCGACGACGTGCGGTACCCCGCACTGAAATCAGGTTCGAGTCCGGAGTACCGGACGCCGCCTCTCGGCGATAGGCGGCCTACCAATATTGTCCGGAGTACCGGACGTTGCCGCCCGGCGGTCGGCAATCTACCATTTCACTTTACACTTTTCGCTCATGTCAACCGCAACACCATCCCGTTCCGTGGACCGCATGTTGGTCCGTTTGGAGCATCTCGACAAGCTGCTCAATCTCGCCGGTGAGGTGATCATCACCAGTTCCACACTGCACGAACTGCAGCGCGACATGGCGGACGCCGTCACGCATCGGCGGGCGA
Source organism: Thermoguttaceae bacterium (assembly GCA_031549705.1). GTDB lineage: Bacteria > Planctomycetota > Planctomycetia > Pirellulales > Thermoguttaceae > WRKP01. The sequence goes on along the minus strand of JAVBPI010000043.1, from coordinate 12,008 downwards.
TGACCGAGATGAACCTGAACATCATCAAGGCGGCGGACGAAACCTCGCGGCGGATCAGTCAGGATTTGCACGATCTCGTCATGGCGATTCGGATGGTCGAAATCGGTGAGACCTTCAAAATGTTCCGCCGTCCGGTCCGCGACTTGGCGAGAACGCTCAAGAAGGAAATCGATCTCAAATTCGAAGGGGAGAAGGTTCTCGTCGACAAGGCGCTTGCCGAGCGGTTGGTCGAGCCGCTGCTCCACATGTTGCGGAACGCCGCCGACCACGGTCTCGAAACGCCGATCGAGCGGATCCACGCCGGGAAAAACGAGAAGGGGATCATTCTTCTCAAGGCGGTTGAACACGAAAACGAAACGGAACTGATCATTTCCGACGACGGTCGCGGCATCGACGAAAGTCGGATCGTCGAGAAGGCGCAACGGCTCGGATTGATCAAGCCGGGGGAGCCGGTCAACTTGCTCAACATTCTTTGTTCGTCGGGCTTTTCGATCCGGGAGCGGGCGACGGACACCTCGGGCCGCGGCGTCGGCCTCGACTTGGTTCGGACCATGGTCGCCGAGTTCAACGGAACCATGAGTTTGGAAAACTCTCCCGGCAAGGGCTCGACGTTCCGGCTCCTGATTCCGAAACTGAAAGCGGTCAACATCATCGACGCGCTCATCGTTCGTTGCACCGACACGTTGTACGCCTTGTCGATCGACAAAGTCCTCAGCCTGCAAGGGGTGCGGCACGACCAGATTCAGGCGTCGATGGATCGGGAACGGTTTATCAAATACTTGAACGAGCCGATTGCGCTGTTCGATCTCTCGGAACTGCTCGGCGGCGGCCCCTCGAAGATCGATCATCCGGAAATCGTTCCCGTCGTGATCATCGAAGGGAAAACGGAGCGAATCGCGGCGATCGTCAGCGAATTCCTCTCTCCGTCGAAATTGGTCAACGTCCCGTTGGAGAAAGATCTGTTCGACCGTGAAGCGGCAGGGGTCGCGGGAACCTGTATCATTACGGGAGGTCGGGTCGGCGTCACGATCGACGTCGACGAGCTTGTCGCCGCCGCGACCGGCGTAGCGATCCCCGAACACGAAGGACACGACACCGCCTCGTCGTTTTCCGATGCGTACTCCCCCGATCTCTCGGCGACGGAGCAATCGGCGTCGTCGTTCGAGTCGTCGGTTCCGGAAACCGCCGCGGTCTCCCACACGCAGGAGGAGCTGATCAAAAAGTCGAAGCTCTCCGCGAATCGGGACCGCATCGCCAACCGGATCGAGGAGTCGAGCCAAAAAGATCTGACCGACGTCGACATTACGGACCTGCTGACGGAGCTTTCACGCGGCTTGATGGAGCTTCAGGACGCGCTCCTGAGCCTCGAAAACGACAAGGACCCGGAGTTGATGAAGGAGGCGTTTCGGCGTCTTCACGCGGCGAAGGGGAACTTCACGATGCTCGGCGTCTCGGCGTCCGCCGGTCTCGCCCATGATTTGGAAACGCTGCTCGATCACGTCCGCAAGGACCGAATCGCCTTGACGCAGGAATTGATGGACATCCTGCTCGACGGTGTCGCGGAACTGAACAAAGCGACGAAGTTGCTTCCCGGTTCGATGCCCGTCGAAAACCCGACGCTGAACGCGAAAATCGACGCCGTGATGCGCTCCCTCGAAGCGATGGAAACGATCACCGATCCGGATCAGCTTCTGGGAACGTCGTTCACCTTGGGCCCGACGGTCGAGTTGCAACTTCTCGGAGCCCTGAAACAAGGGGCGAAAACCTACGAAACGTTTATTCGCTTCACGAAAGGTCGGCAGGCGGAATTTCTCGTCGCTTATTTGGCGATTCGGAAATTGTGCTATCACGGAACCGTTCTTGCGACGCTTCCGAGTATCGCCGACATCGAAGAGGGGCATTGCGGCAGCGCGATCAAGGTTCTCTGGGCCTCGCCACTCGACTTGGACCAAGTCAAGGAAGCGATCGGAACTTGGGCGCCGCTGTACAATATCACGGAGCACCAGAGCATTCCGACGACCGTTTTCCGTTACGACACCAACGCGGAAATCTGAGCGGCGTCGGTTCACCGTCATGACGCGGCGCTCCATCCGGCTGTTGCTCCGTTGCAATTGCAATAATCGACACAAAACGACTTTCGAAAAAAGGACTTGGCATTCAAGCGATGCTTCGACGATACCCCGGATAGCATACCCCAAGGCGGCTGGATGGCCGTAGGCGTTTTCGCGATCCGTGAGACGACCGACGGGGATGTCCTTCAAGGCATGGATGTCTTCCTACGTTCCTTCACCCGAGGTCGTCATGAAAGCATCCGCATTGAATTTTCGTGCATTATCGTTGAGATTTTCCCTCTTTTTCCTCGCGATCGCAACCGCCGCGGTCCCCACGGCTTGGGGGCAGTCGACCTTGCTCTGGGATAACGCCAGCGGCAGCGGCGCTTGGAATTACACATCGAGCAACTGGACCGACGGTTCGAGTGCGACACCATTCACGTCCGGTGACGCCGGCGTGTTCACCGATCTCGGCGCCGGCACCGTCACGATCCAGGGGAGCGGCGTCTTGACATCCGGCGTCTACGTCGATGCCTCCGCGGAGTACACGTTCCAAGGGGGCGCGCTGACCGGTACCGGCGGCTTGGAAAAGTACGGTTCCGGAAAATTGTCGCTCGCCGGAGCCAACACGTTTACGGGCAACACCTACGTCGGCGGTTCTTCCGGAACCGGCGGCACCTTGACCGTTGCGAATACCCACGCCCTGCAAAACAGCAAAGTGTACGTTTACGGATCGATGCTCGACGTTCGGCAGCCGGGAACGACCTTGGCGGGATTGACGCTCGCAACGCTCAACGGCGTCGGCTCGACCTTGGAACTGCAACTGAACGAAACGAATAAAACGTCCGCGGCGTTGATCGTCAAAAGCGGCGGCTCGTTCTCGTTCGACTCCAATTCGGTCATCAACGCCGACATCAGCGATTTCAGCGGACTCCCCGCGACGTATTACCTGTTGTCCGGAGCCGGTGCGAACACGATCGACACGAACAACGTCAACATTTACGTCGACGCCCCTTCACGGACGACGTTATCGTATCAACAATCGTCGAACTCGCTTTACGTTACGTTATCGAGGAATACCTACAGCGACCTGTATTGGGAATGGTTGTCGCCGAACGGGTTCCAGGTCGCCATGACCGTCGACCGGGCCTTGGGCATGGGAATCACGACGCCGCTGTTCACCGCGTTGGACAACGTCTCTTCGTATGGTTACCTGACATACGATGCGCTGAACCAACTGCACGGCGAAGTTTACGTCACGCAATTCATGCTCTCCTCGCAACTCCAGCGGGACTTCAACAACCGCCTGATGAATTGGCGCAACATGATCGCGAACAACGATTGCTGCCGTTACGCCGACAACTGCCGCGGCCAGAGCCGTCGCTGCTTTGATCTCTGGGGAACCGTTCACGCCACTTCCATCGACCGCAAATACATCGGTCCATACAGCGGATTCGAAGCGGATACCTGCGGCGTGACGGTCGGAGCCGAATGGAAACCTTCACCGCTTTGGTACCTCGGACTCGCGTTTGGTTACGACGACGCCGGCATGACGTACGACAAACTCACGGCGAAAACCGACATGCGAGCCGCTCGGGTCTCGTTGTACGGCGGGTACGTCAACAGTTGCTGGTACGGATCGGGCTTCCTCGGTTATTCGAAAGACTGGTACGATACGGAACGGTACATCGCGTTCCCCGGTTTCGCGGCGATCGCCCAAGGCCGTAACGACGATAACGTTTTTTCGACGGGGGTCGAGTTCGGCAAGTTTTTCAGTTGGGGCGAGTTGAACATCATCCCGACCATCGGTTTGAATTACGTTTGCGTCCAGTCGCCGGAGTTCACCGAGACCAACGCCGGATCCGCCAACCTGACCATGCAGTCTGCAACATACAATTCGTTTCGGATGCCCGTCGGTTTTCGAACGAATATGGATATCTGCATCTGCAACGGTTTGGTCTTGACGCCGGAAATGAGAGTGTTCGGCGTAACCGAGTGGGCGAACCGCGGCATGAGACGATGGGGATACTTCGCCGATGCGGTGGACGCCGGCCCCTTCTTCGCCGACGGCGGCGGTTGGGGACGCAACGGAATGCTTTTTGGAATCGGCCTGACCGCTCAATTCGGTTGCCGCGTCACGGTCGGTTTCGATTACGACTGCGAAACCTGGAAAGAATACAACCGCCATATCGGCTCGGCTTACATCAGCTATCGTTGGTAGATTCGAAGGCGTTCGCCAAACGAACACGGTTTGGTCTCGGTGTTTTCTGCAAATTCCCGGCGAATTCCTTCTGGAAATCGTCGGGAATTTGTTTTTTCTCCCGGAAAGCCCTCCAAGTCCCCGGGGTTTCCTTCGCTTCCGACGTTCCCGAAAAGATTTTTTGCTTCGCCCTCATTTTTCTTTTGCAAGAAATGGCGTATAATACGTAATATAGTTGTTCAGTCGTTTCTCCTGCCGCTTGGTCGAACAATCGCGATTCCGTTGCTGATGAATCAGCGGTCCGCTGGAGTAAGTGCCACCCCAGCGTGTTGGAGAGCAGTTAAACTAGACACTTGGCGCAATTTAGGGCAATCATATGGGTTTACTTTTCTTGCGATGCCTGTACATTTGCGTGTCTAGCGGTGTTGCTCTTTTCGTTATCAATTCGGAAGCGATCAAAAAAACGACCGAAGGAACGACGAGTCTGTTGATCTTCTTCGGAATATTTCTCCTGTCGGTGGCGGTGATTGCCGGCGATATGTTCGTCCCCAAAAAGCGGGTCGACTGGATTTCGTCGATTTATTTCGGTTTATTAGTCGGCCTAATCCTTACTGCGGCAGTCGGGTTTGCGATTGCGCCGCTGATGCCGCCGGGAAGCGAACCGATCAACCAGTCGAGCCGCATCAACGTGACGCTGGTTATTGGTGTGACGCTCTGTTATGTCTGTACGAGTTTTCTGATTCAGACACGGGACGACATCCGATTCATCATCCCGTATGTCGAGTTTCGGAAAAATCTCAAGGGAAATCGTCCGCTCATTTTGGATACCAGCGTCGTGATCGACGGGCGCATCGCCGACGTCATGGAAACGATGATTATCGACAGCCGACTCATTATGCCCCGTTTTGCGATCAACGAACTCCAGCGGATCGCCGACAGTTCCGACCGGGGCCGTCGGACCCGTGGACGACGCGGTCTGGACGTGTTGAACCGGCTCCAAAAAATGAAAGGGGTTGACTTGCAGATCGACGACACCGACTTGCCCGAATTCCGCGGGCAGCCGGTCGACTTGAAACTCGTTGCGCTGGCGAAGCACCTTGAGGGAAAACTCGTGACGAACGATTACAACTTGAACAAGGTCGCCAAACTGCACGGTGTCGACGTGATTAACCTCAACGACTTGGCAAACGCGATGAAGCCGGTCTTCCTTCCCGGTGAAAAGCTCGACGTCGACATCGTCAAGAGCGGCGAGGAGGCGAGCCAGGGGATCGGATACCTTGACGATGGAACGATGGTCGTCGTCGACAACGGCCGCGAACACGTCGCCGAACGGGTTGTCGTCACGGTAACAAGCGTACTCCAGACCAGCGCCGGGCGGATGATTTTCGGACGTTTCGAATTTACGACCAAAAAACTCGCCGGAACGACGATCGTGCTTGATAATTCGGTGAACACCGTTCCTCTTCCGCCGTCGCAAGGAACGACGAACGGCACGGCGAACGGTATCAAAACGGATAAGTATCCGCCGCCGCCGAAGAAAAAATAACCGTCGAATTTCCTTGAACATGTCCAGTCCGACCGACCGCGCCTTCACGGAATTGTTGAAAAGGGACAAACGTTTCAAAGTCGAAGCGTATGTTTTCGTCTACGAAACCTTGGATTTCGCGCAAAACGTCCTTCATCTCGGACAGCGTGAGATCAACGAGCCGTTGCCGTTTCCCTTGGATGAGGAAGAGGAGGTGGAATCGTCTGCGGTGAAAAAGGCGGAGTCCGAGCCGCAAAACCACGTCACCGGACAGGATCTCTGCGTTGCCGCTCGGGAATATGCTTGGAAGATGTACGGCTTTCTCGCTCCGATGGTCCTCGCTTCCATGGGGATCCGCAAAACCGGCGACATCGGCGACATCGTGTTCAATCTCATCGGAACCGGTCAGATGCGCAAAACCGCCCATGATCGGCGTGAAGATTTCGACGACGTTTTTGATTTCGACACGGCGTTTTCCCAGAATTACAAAATCGCAAACGATCCCTAACTTCATTCAGCCGGCACTTCGCGATGACTCTGTGGAGCCGTCGACATCAGCCCTTAATTCGACAGTCAAACTCTGTTGGTATTGCTCGATTTCGTCGAAAAAGTAAATGACGGAAAGAGACGTCTTTGTCTTGCCAAGCCGTCCGTGCGTATTCCATGTTACGGAAAGTTCGACGCTTCCGCCGGGAGGAACGATCCCCTCTTTGAGACACACATCGCTACAGGAACAACTCACGAAAACGTGAAGAATTCGCAGCGGCTTTTTAGAAACATTTGTCAATGCCGAAGTGCCGCTTACTTTTCCTTCGCGGATGCTTCCGAAGTCGATGACGGGCGGCTTGGCGACAAGTGATGAAGAAGGTGGCGGTGGTGAAATGCGGGTCGGTTCGTACCACGCATACACGGCAATGGCCACGGAAAGGCCGAAACAGGTGACACAAAGGAGAAAAAGTGGGAAAGAAACGACGTGTTTCATTGTCCGTCGGCATGACGCCGCCAGGATTTGTAGTAATGGTAGGAAAGAATCCCTGAAATAATCGCAACATTGATGGAAGCGATGAATAACCAGCGTCGTTTTCGTTGGATCGGATCAATGTCTTGCATGGCCTTATGTTCGCCGAATTCACCGTGCGCGAAAAAATTTTTTCCGTCCCATTCGAGTTTCCCTTTACCCGGCGGCAGCGTGTCGAGTTTCCAGATCACCGGCGTTCCCGGCTTGAGACCTTCCACGCTCTCTAAGGTGAACCGCTTCGCATTGATCGACTTGTTGATCGATATTACCTCAAGATTGTTCTCTTCTCGCAGGACCAATTTTCCGTCCCGGTATTCCTCGAACGTCCAATGAGAGGGATACCACACTCCGGAAGTCTCGTCCTGCTTCATGTCGTTTTCCAAAACCATTCGCGATTTGATAAACGAATCTTCTGAGACCATGCGACGAATCGCATCGTTCTTCGAGGGGTCTAGGATAATTTCGTGCATTGTGTGAATGGATGTTTTTTTCAGGAGATTGTCGATTTCCTGTTGCGGAAGTTGTACTGGATTGCCGGCTTTGTCTACGATGTGTATTTCACCACGAAATCTCTTGATGGGCCCATCGACTGTTTTCCTGACAAGCGTACACGGAACCCCTTTGAAATTCTCTTGATGAATCACCGCCGGAAAGTTGTCTCCCTTTTCGAATCGCCTGAAATAGGTCGACAAGTTCACGAAGTGTCTCGCCTGAAAATAAACGTCATCCGTGACGTAACCCATCGTTCGGATGCATGGAATTGATGCATCTACGGAAATTCCCACCGTGTCGCGTAGACCGTCAAAGTCTTTTTTCTGGTAGAGAATGAGCGATTCGGGAATCGCCTTGGGGATGTTGAGATGATCCGGAATGTCCGACTGAGGCAAAACGGATTGAGGAGATGACGCGAAGAAAAACGATTGCGTGGCGTTTAAGTAAGGAGAACAATAAACCGTGACACGTCCTTCGACTTCTCTCTGAACCCGTATTTTTTCGCCGTCGAATTCGATATGAAACGATGCATCATATGAACGGCGTTTCTCTCCGAAATTGCGATGTTGGGTCTTGAGAACCCAATCGCCGGATTTGATCGAAGCGGGAACGGCGGCAGCACGGCTCAACAAGTCTTCAAGATTCGATTCCGCAATGCTCAATCGGCAAATACCGCTCAAAACAAGAAACACACAGATTCGAACATTAATCGACATGGCCACGTTCCTCGATCCTTGGTGGAAGGATGATAAACTTGATTGTTACCCGCAAGCATTGGCCTATTTATCCCGGACAAGAACCGGCCGTGTAGCTGTTGGCCGTTTCATTTATCGTTGTACCTGTACAACGATAATTTTCTACCTGTCCGTTTGGCAGTTCGAACTCCCAATCACTGATTTCATTTGAGCCGTCCGTAACCAAGAATGGACTTCCACAATCGACTTTAGAATAACAAGGCACAAATTCGTTGTGGATGATATGCTTACCCGGTGAATTGAACCTCAGCCTGTTGATCGTGTGCACCATCATTCTGCCACCTCTGCACTCTGGGAATAATACGAGTACGCCATTTTGCGTTTCCCCTCCTACAATAACGCGGCAAAAATCATTGTTGTAACCCGCCTGATCACCACAATACCAGTTTTCAACAGAAACATTCGGACATTCTCCTGTAACATGAGAAACGACGACGTTGACGGCGACAAAAGCCGCCGCCAAAACCAACCCCCAAGAGAGCCGTCCAGAATATTTTTCCATGGCATCACCTCCAATAGCAAAAAAACTGAAAATCTTCAAAAACACAACATTAATCAAATTACACACACATTGTCAAGTAAATTTTGTCAATATTTTCAAAATCTTTTGAATAATACGACAGCATGTCGTATCACCGGATTTTCAAAGACTTTTACCTGCAAACGTTGTATACTCTTGGAATTTCGAAGAATTAGCAGTAAAATAGCAAAAATCGACAACACCGATCCGTTGGAAAACACCATGAAAATTCGCGACTTATTGGAACATTACGGCGTGCTGGGCAACCCCTTTTCGGAGGAAGACGCTCAAACCGACTCCGTGTTCAAGGGACACTGTGTGAAGACGACGTTCCATTCCGCGTGGGACAAGTTGTACGGAAACCCGGCGGAGCCGTCGACGTCGATCGTCTTCGGCGAAAAGGGATCGGGAAAAACCGCGCTGCGGCTCCAGATGATTCGGATGCTGACCGAGTACAACACCGACCATCCCGACGCAAGGCCGCTTGTGGTTGACTACGCCGACCTGAATCCGTTCCTCGACCGTTTTCGAAACAGATTTTCACGCGGCCGAAAAATCCAGAAGGTGCTTTCACGCTGGGAACTTTGGGATCACCTCGACGGGATTCTTTCACTCGGTGTTACGCAATTGATCGACCGGATATTGAATCCCGGCGAAGCGTCGCATCCGGCGGCGGTCGACAACAAGCCGATTCCCGTCGACACGTTGAGCGAACACCAGGTCCGCGATCTGCTCCTCTTGGCGTCGTGTTACGACACGTCCCGAAGCGAAAACGTTCTCAACCGTTGGAATCGGCTTGCAAAAACGTTGCGCTACGGAAATTGGAAGACGTTCTTCGCCGATCACAAGGAATCCGCGATCGGCGCCGTTGGAACTCTGGTCGTCGGTTTCATTACGTACAAGATGGGCTGGCTTGCGTTCAAAACCCTCACGAATCACTGGTTTCTTCTGCTCTTGCTCGCCGTCTGGTTGCCGTTGCTGATCAAGCTCGCAACCCGTTGGCTTAAGGCGTGGTCGGTGCGGAGCTCGTTGCGGACGCTGCCGCATCTCACCTCGGAGCTTGCTTCCGTGTTGATGCGGTTGCACAAACAAGATTTTCTCGGGATGCCGTTCCCGGTCGGCGGGAGCACGGACAACCGTTATGAAATGTTGACGAAGTTCCTCGGCGTCTGCGACACGCTCGGCTTGAACGGTTTGATCGTGATCATGGACCGTGTCGATGAGCCGTATTTGATCAACGGTTCGGCGGACCTGATGAAATTGCTCGTCTGGCCGATCCTCGACAATAAATTATTGAAACACGAACGAGTCGGTTTGAAACTCCTGTTGCCGGACCAGTTGCTCCGTTTCATGGAGCGGGAAGACAACACGTTTCACCAACGGGCTCGGATCGACAAGCAGAACCTGATCCGTTCGTTGGACTGGACGGGAGAATCGCTGTTCGACCTGGCGAACGCCCGGCTCAAAGCGTGCGCCGCCGACGGCTCGACGCCGACGATCGCCGACTTTTTCGATCCGTCGATCGACCATAAACGGTTGGTCGACGTCTTTTCGCAACTGAAAGTTCCTCGACATCTTTTCAAGTTTTTGTACAAAGTGTTCGGGACGCATGTCAATTCGTGTACGGATGCGAGTCCCGTCTGGAAGATTTCCGCGGCGACGTTCGAGTCGACGCTTGCTTTGTACCTTCGAGACCGTGACGCCGCCGAACGGAACCTTGGCGTCGTGTAGCGTCCCTCATCGGGCGAGGGGGCGGCGAAGACATCGAGATCGGTTGGCGATGTCGTTTCGGGAAAACGGGGCTGGCGCCTTGCCTGGTGGTGATCGTTGTCGTTGATGGTTCAATGGACGTTTTTGAACGGTTGGCGTGTTCCATTGTTCGTTTCGAGTTTGGGGTCCCCCTTGTCAAGTCAGGCGGCGGGGTTAGAATGAGCGATCTGCAATTCGAATTGGGTTGCGGGTACCCGGTAGTGTAACGGTAGCACAAGGGATTTTGGTTCCCTTTGTCGGGGTTCGAATCCCTGCCGGGTAAATCAGACACGTTTTCGAGCGTGTCGCACGGAGTCAAAGAAAGTCAAAATAAGCCGTAAATCCAAGGGTTTGCGGCTTATCTCGTTTCTTGGTCTTTGACTCGATTCGATTCAAAATGACGCCCTATTGCAGGAAGAACAGCAGGAAAGTCAGTTTTGACAAAATTCTTCCTGCTGTTGGTCAACCCGCTTTCCTTTTGGTCGGATTGGTCTCTCGGTCGATACTCCCGATCTGCTCTCCCACTGGGACGCCTCCAGATAGTCGTCGTCGGTAAGCATCAGGTAATGGTCTGCCCTGATCCGGCTGCTGTGTCCGATCCACTGGGATTCCTTGAACGCTCCCCAACGGTTGTAGACCTCATTGGAACGAGTCATTCGGAAGTTATCGAATACTCTCGGAATCATCGGCAACTTTGCCCGTCCGTAAATCTTCTCCATCGTCGTGCGGAGATTCTGTTTCGGGTTTCGGTATCGGTTGATAACGAATTCCCTTCCCTCGGACGCCGGATCAAAAAACAGGTTTTCCAGTTCTTCTTTCAGTTCCGGGAAAATCGGAACCGTTCGGCCTTCCTTCCCTTCGTGGTGTTCCGTCTTCGGAGAGCGAACCAGAAAGCAACCGCGTTCCCAGTCAACATCTTCCCAACGGAGCCGAAGCACTTCGGACGGACAACGCAAACCGCCGATCCGCGTCAGGGAGACGATACAACGCCAATCCTTACAGGGGCAAGCCTCCAGAAGTCGGCGGTAGTCCGTCATGGGAACAATCCGGTCGTTCGCCTTATTCGTGAAACTTCCCTTACCAATTCCGTCCAACGGACTTTTCGTAATCCATGCTTGACCGACCGCCCAAGTGAAGACGGTTTTTGCCTGCTTGATATAGCTGGCTACCGTCGCCTCCGCGACCTCTTCGAGCATGTGATTTTTCCAAGCCTGCATCCTCTCTTTCGTCAGTTCGTCGACGTGTTCGCCGGCGCTGAAAAACAAGTCGAATCGGCTCCGTACCGCTTCATAAAGCGAAATCGTCGACGCCTTGACGTGTTTGATCTTGTAAGCCAAAAACGTATCCCAAAGCTCTTGGAGCGTGTGGGAGGGAGGAATCACGATCAAGCCCGCTTTGCCGAGTTTCTGGCGAATCTCCGGACCAGCCGATTCAATCCAGCCAACCGTCTTTTTCCCCGGATACTCGATACCGTTCGCCAAGCAATGAAGCAGAACCTCCACAACGTCCAACAGGTCATTAGCCGTCCGTTCCGTGTACTTCTTTCCGAGCGGAATCGTCTTACGGACGCCGCCTGAATAAAACTGTATTTCGAACATGAGGGAACCGCCCCTCAAGCGTTTCGTGAGTGTTGCCATAATGTTGATCTCCTATGTGGTTGGCTTCACCCGCGATTTTTCCTAAACGGATTATCGGAAA
>JAVBPI010000159.1:0-4354 GCA_031549705.1 Thermoguttaceae bacterium | reverse complement strand
CGCCGAAACCGGAAGAGAAACCGGCCGAAGCACCGAAGCCCGCTGAAACGCCGAAACCGGAAGAAAAACCGGCCGAAGCACCGAAGCCCGCTGAAACGCCGAAACCGGAAGAAAAACCGGCCGAAGCACCGAAGCCCGCTGAAACACCGAAACCGGAAGAGAAACCGGCCGAAGCTCCGAAGCCCGCTGACAGCCTCATCGACCTGAGCATTCTTTACAAACCGCTTACCGAAGTGGAGGATGAGATCCGTCTGATTCTCGCGTATCGCAAGGTCAACGAAGCGATCGCCGAAATCGAAGGAAAGATGAACGAGTATTATAAGGCGTACAACACGGCGTTCGACAGCGGCAAAGAAACGCCGCCGATCCTCGACCTGAAACCGCTCGCCGAAAAATACGACTTCGAATTCGGGACGACGCAACTGATTCCGGAAAGCGATGCCCGTCGCATGGAATTCGCGCACGGTATCAAAGAACGACAGCAAGTGATGAAATTGTTCAATGAATCGCCGCTCCTTTTCCAACCGGAACAGTTCGATGGCGATGACGCAAAATACCTGATGTGGGTGACCCAAACCAAGCCGCAGACCGAACCGAAACGGCTCGAAGAAGTCCGTGACATGGTCCTGATGCGTTGGAAGGAAGTCCACGCCCGACCGCTTGCCGAGAAACGTGCCGCAGAATTGCTCGAAACCGCCAAGACGTCCGGCAAGAGTCTCGCCGAAACCTTCAAAGACCAAACCGACGTGAAGGTCGCGGAAACGGAGCCGTTCACTTGGAAGAGTTACGGCGATTCGATTTACGCCGCGATGTTCGCCATGCGTGGCATTCCGCCGCGACTGGGCGAAGTCCGTGAAAAAGGTGTTCCCGTCGGCGACTCGGAAATCGGTAACAAACTGATCGTCGCGCCGGGTGATAAATTCATGGAAAAAGCGTACGACTTAAATGTCGGCGCCATGGGTATGGCGATGAACCGACCGGAAACGGTGGCGTACATCATTCGTGTCACGGGAAGTTCCCCCGCGGAAGACGTGTTGCTCGACAACTTCCACAAGGCATCGCCGATGGAATACCGTCTCGCCGGAATGCCGGAAATGGTCCAGGAAGCCCGCGATGCCTGGCTGAAACGGATCTACGACGAAATCGGCTTCAAGTGGGTCAACAAGCCGCAGCCGTACAAACGAAACGCCTTCCGAGGCGAGTAGTCGACAATCACGTCACCCAAGAGCCGGGACCGCAGGACCCGGCTCGTTGTGTTTACGTCGATTGACATCCGACTCCCGCAAGGATACATTGGCGTCATTGAATTTACCTCGAACACCATTGACGAAAAAGGAACGAATCATGAACCGACGTGAGATGTTGTTGAGCGCGACGGGACTTTTAGCCGGTGCCACGTTGGGCGAACAAGCCTTGGCCGCGCTGACGGACGGCGACAAAGCCAAGAAGGAATATCTGATCAAGGACTGCGGCCTGACGTACGACCACTTGGGCATCCCGACCGATCAGGAGATGAAATGGGACGCCTACCTCGAAAACCTGAAGGTCCACATTCAAGAGTACGAAAATGATCCGTTCGGCATCGAATGGATGAAGTTCGAGAAGGGGAGTCCGCTCCCGGAGATCATCCAAAAGCGGCCGCATGTCGCTTTCGTCGTGAAAGATTTGGAAAAAGCGATCAAAGGGTTCGAGCTGCTCGTTCCGGTTTCCGAACCGCGTCCCGGCATGAAAACCTGCTTCGTCGTCCACAAAGGGATCGGCGTCGAGTTCGTCATGCGGGAATCGAAGTAAAACGATAAAGAGCCGGGGATGGAGCACAGCCAATCCCCGGATGAACCTTGTCGTATCACTTCATGGAGCGTTGCGGTTTTGCGGTGTGCTCGCGGAACAGGGCTTCCGTGAGGGGAACGATTGAGAGCAGTTGCAGGGACGAACTTGCCGCTATCGAATTTCCGAGCGACTCGGGATCGTTCGTGCATACGGCTCCGACGAGAAGACCGTTTTCCGGCCATGTACGAAAATATCCGGTAACAAGGTCGCCGCGTTTGAACAGTTGTTCGTTCAGTTTATTCAGCAGTTCGTGAGCCCCTTGCGGCTTGAAATCGCCTTGCGGCTCGAAGACGGCAAGATGTGTGTGCCCCACTTCGTCCGGCGTTTTCCACACCGTATTCGATCCCGGTTTTTTCGAGCCCCTGTCCTGGGCGGTTTTTTGTTCGAAATCGGCAAGCACGCCGGTCGGGACTTTAACATCGGTTGTCGGATTCGGCGAAGGATCGGCAGAAGGGGTCTTTTCCGATGGCTTCTTCTCTGCGTTCTTCTTTTTCGTACTGAACGAATACGGCACCGGTTTGGCGGGGACATCCATAGTGCTACGAAAACCTTCGAACATCGGGGCGTTGATCCCAACGAGGTAATTTCGTCCCGGTTTCAAGGTCACCTTGATCACGCTGGTCCGTCTGTCGATCCATTTTCCGCCCGCCATTTCCGGTGCCAAGCCGCCGATGCTGCACCATGACATTCCCGGTTCCATGTCCCGGTCGAAGGTGATACGAAGCTCCTTGACGGCATCGGCATCGACGTCGGTCGCTCCGTTTTCCGGCTCGAACTTGACGACTGTCGGCGGCGTGAGATCGGCACCTTTCGTCGTGAAGCGGTACGGAACCGATTCGACCGGAATTCCGTCGGCGCTTCGAAATCCCTTGAATCGATCGGAATTGACATAGATACAGTAACCCTTTTTCTCTTCGAGTTTAACCGGCATCACACAGGTCCGTTTATCGACATAACGGACTTCGCCGGACGCTTTGGGAACGGAATTTTCGTCACCGCACCACGACCAACTCGTCGTGTTCATGTCCCGGTCGAAGGTGATACGAATCTCCTTGACGGTCTCCGGATCGACTTCTTTGGCGTTGTTTTCCGGCTCCAACTTGGCGATCTTCGGAGGTTCCAACCCCAACGTCCTGACGACGTCGAGATAATTTTCATTCATCAATTTGGCCATTTCTTCAATTGTCTCGGTCTTGACAATTCCCAGACTGAGCCATTGGCCGTCTTTGCGGATGAACAGATTGCCGTCACATATACCGTCGTCCTGTTTTCCGAGAACGAACGCAAGGTTATCTTTGGTAAGCACTTCCGTAATCATGGTGGAAGCATTCTGTTTTCCGATTATTTTGACGGACCTTGTTCGTTCGGCGTCGGGAAGTTGCTTTCCCAGCGGATTATATGCCAGTCTTTCAAGCTGCTCGATCTTGTCCTCCCGTGTTGAGGCGATAAGATATCGGATCGAAGCATAAGTGTTTTCCGGGGTCTTGAGATTGATTTCGTCCGGAAAATCGCTCAACTTCTTGTCGACGCGGTACGACATGATGCCGTCGATTTTCACAAGGTTCTTGAGAGACTCCGGCGGTTGCTTGCCGATCCTCTCGCCGAGGTGTTCTTCGAACAATTTCTCGTTGAGCGGTTCGAGTTTGATCAGTTCCAATCCCGGCGACTCCTTGAAAACCTCGCGGAGCCCCGTCGGATTATTGGTGCAGGTCCGCCCGATCATTTTTTCGCCGTCCATGGCCGTCCGGAAATATCCCGTCACGATATTGTTCCGTTTGAAGAGCGGGCCGTTCAGTTTGTCCAACAGTTCCTGGGCGGTTGCCGGTTTGAAATCACCGGCCGAGGTGAATGTCGCAAGAAACGTGTGGCCGACGACATCCGGCGTTTTCCAGACTTTTTCCTCATTTTCGTTGTCCCAGCGGTCCGCGAGTTTGGCGAAAGTCGTTTCAAGAATCTTGATCCCCACCTTGCCGTACAAACCGCCGCCGCCGACGGTGAACCATTTTCCGTCCTGTTTCGTGAAGAGGCGATTATTGTACTTTTCTCCCTTGACGACTTCGGCGATCACCATCGCGTGCTTGTTCTTGTAGATAAATACATGCAATACTTCGGCGTTTTTGAGCAATGTTTTCGTTTCGGAATCCATCGTTTCGAGCCATTGGACCACCTCTTTCGGAACGTTCATGTTCACGGAATACTGCCGAAGCCGTTCGACACGATCCGTTTCGTCGCCGGCGATGATCCGGTTTCCGAGAGCGTAAGCCGTTTCGGGAGTCGACAGATCGATGACGTCCGCCGGAAATTCCGTAACTTTTTTATCGACACGATAACTCTTAATCCGTTCCGGTTGCTTCTCGGACGGTTTCTCTTCGGCGTCCTTCATGATGAAATCTTTAAGAAAATCGGACGCACCTTCGATCAGGTTTTGCATTTTATCTTTCTGCTCCGGCGTCAGGAGTTCCGTAAGTCGTTCCTTGAGTTGGCGTGCAAATTCTTTTCGGTGCCGTTCGCTTTCGAAATGTTT
>JAVBPI010000187.1:0-69275 GCA_031549705.1 Thermoguttaceae bacterium | reverse complement strand
AGCCGACCGCCGGGCGGCTGCGTGCGGTACTCCGCACTCGAACTAAGGACAGGTCCGGAGTACCGGACGTTGGCGCCCGGCGGGCGGCCAACAAACAAGAGATCTTACGCTTAGCCGTCGGGCGGTTCGTCGTGCTCGAGGGCGAACATCGGGGCGGCGCCGGGAGTGTAACGGCATTCGGAAAGGCTGCGGAACCACGTTTCCTGCCGCTTGGCGAAATTCCGGGTGTTCTGCTTGATCAGATCGACCGCTTGGCCGAACTTCATCTTACCGTCGAGATAATCGAGCAGCTCCCGATACCCGAGCGCCTGCCGGGCAGTCGTGCTGATTTCCAGCTTCCGCTCGGTGAGCCGCTTCACTTCGTCGAGGAACCCTTCGTACATCATCTTGTCGACCCGTTTTTCGATCCGGGCATAGAGTTCCTCACGCGGCCATTGCAGGACGTAAACATGGCACTCCTCGGAGGTGACGCCGCTGTCGAATTGTTTCTGGAACGAACTGATCGGTTTGCCGGTCAATTCGTACACCTCCAGCGCCCGCACGACCCGGCGAATGTCGTTCGGATGCAGCTTTTTGGCCGACTCCGGATCGATTTTCGCGAGCATTTCGTGGAGCAGTTCCGGCGGGTGTCCCTCCATTTTATCCTGCAATTTCTGCCGGAAATCCTTGTCGGCGGGGGGACCTTCGAAGATTCCCCGGAGCATTCCCTTGAGGTACAGCGGGGTTCCGCCGACGAACAGGACACGCTTGCCACGATTGTGGATTTCGTCGATCTTTTCGTGAGCCGCCTTGATGTATTGGGCCAACGAATACTCTTCGCTCGGATCGACAATGTTGATCAAATGGATCGGAACGCCGCCGAGTTCATCGTCGGTCGGTTTCGCGGTGCCGATGTCCATATCGCGGTAAATCGCCATGGAATCGAGCGAAATGATCTCCGCGCCGATCCGTTTCGCCAGGGAAACGCCGACTTTCGTTTTTCCGCTTGCCGTCGGTCCGCTCAAATACCAACACGACAGCGCCCGCCTTCGTTCTCGATTCATGGATTCCTCCTCACTCGGATTCGTTCGGAGCCGTATTGGCGGCCCGCAGGCGCCAGTATACCATCAATCGGGCCGAAATGGTAGGCGGGCGGCAACCTGACGTCTACGGCTCCACATTCTTGCGGACGGCGACGAGCAGCGCATCGCGGTGGATCGGCTTGATGATATAATCGTTGCAACCGGCATCGAGACATTTTTCCTGATCTTCCTTCATGGCGTGAGCGGTCAGGGCGACAATCGGGGCGGCATATTGAAGCTCCCGCAGCCGTCGGGTGGCGGCGTAACCGTCCATGACGGGCATCTGCATGTCCATCAGGATCAGATCGTACGGCGAGCCGCTTTCCAGACGTTTCGTCGCCAAATCGACGGCGTCCTCCCCGTTTTCCGCCAACGAAACGTCGGCTCCGGCTTTTTTGAGGATCAGCGAAAAGAGCCGCTGGTTGTCGAGTCCATCCTCCACCAACAGGATTTGAAGCCCAGCGAGACTTAAAATCGAGGATTTCGTCGGAACGGAAACGGTTTCGGGAACAACGGTCGTCGAATCGTTCGGGTCGGTCCAACGTCCGTCCTTGGGAAGCGGTTGCGGAAGCGACACCGTGAACGTGCTCCCTTCCCCTTCACGGCTCGCAACGCTCAACCGACCGTCCAAAAGCTCGGCCAACCGTTTGGAGATCGTCAAGCCGAGCCCCGTGCCGCCGAATCGGCGCGACATGGAAGCGTCCGCCTGGCTGAACGGCTTGAACAGTAATTCAAGCTGTTCCGGCGACATTCCAATTCCCGTGTCCCGGACTTCGAAAACCAGCACGCCGTCGGATTGGCAAAGCGATTCCTCGCCGGTTTTCGGCAACGGACGATTCCGTTTGAACTCCGCGGTCGAAACCCATGAAACGGCAACGACAACCTCCCCTTTCTGCGTGAACTTGACGGCGTTGCCGATCAGGTTCACGAGAATCTGCTTGACCCGGATCGGGTCGATGCGAATCGATTCGGGGAGCGGCGTTCGTTCCTCGATCCGAAAGCGCAACCCCTTCGCCGACGCCTGGAGATCGTAGAGCGACGCCAATTCCCGCAGCAACGGCCGAATCGGAACGTCGAGTTGCTCGATGAGCATTTTGTTCGCTTCCATCTTCGAAAGGTCGAGAATGTCGTTCAGGATGGAGAGAAGGAACTCCGCGTTGTTCCGGATGATTTCGATGCCGCTCTGGCAGTGGTCGACGATTTCCCGACAAAACTCCGGCGACCAGTCGGCCAAAGAACGATTCGTCGCCGGGAGAAGATCGTCTTTCAGGAGCAGTTCCGTGTAACCGAGGATCGACGTCATCGGGGTCCGAATCTCGTGGCTCATGTGGGCAAGGAATGCGCTCTTAATCTTCGCCTCCCGTTCCGCTTCAATCGCCCGCCGCTGTTCCGAGAGATCGTGAGCAACCGCGATGAGGAGCGTCTGGCCGCTGATTTCGATGGCGTCAAGCTGAATCTCCATCAGAAACGGCTCGCCGCCGGGGCGCTGAAAGGTCCATTCGAAAAATTGCGAATGTCCTTTTTCGGCAAGGCGAACGTGTTTGAGCCACTGTTCGGCGGAAGAGCGGCCGTCCGGCTGGATGGGAAGTGAGATGTCCAGCGGTGTCGTCTCTTCGAACTGCATGGTGTTCCGGTCGAACAGCAGACACATCCGACGGTTGCAGAAGATGAACTTCCGGTCCTGGAGCAGGCAAATCGCATCGTGGGAGTTGTCGATGATCTTCCGGTGCTTTATTTCGCTCTCCGCAAGGAGCGCAAAAGCGAGGTTCCGTTTTTGGAGCGACCGCCGGAGGAGCACGATTTCGACGGTCCCCGAAAAGATCAGCAGGAGAAACAAGGAGGTCGCAATGATCGGGAGCCGCCGCGCTTCGGCGACGCTCCGCAGCCAATGTTTCGCTCGAAAATCGATCACCAACAGCAGGCGGTCGTTAAGCCGATCGTCCTTCAGCGGCACGGCGGCGTAAAGCCAGGGGAGTGCGTCGGCGTAGAGCGGAAAATCGGTAAACTGCGGTCGGTGCAACCGAATCGCATTCAGAAGCACCGGTTCGTCGTTCAGCCAACCGTAAACCCTTCCCGGCGGAGCGTATTCTTCCAAGTCGCCGACGATTTTGCCGTCGCCGTTGTAGTCGGCGCCGGGACGAACCAGATAAACCAACTCGTCGTCTTCATGGCAGCGAAACAGGCAGACGTTGATAATCATATCGTCTTGCGACTGCCAGGTTTCAAACACGCCGAGAAGCCGTTTGAAATCAGGATGGTTTTCCGCCGTTTCGTCGTTCGGGATCCGTTCCGGATGCAGGTTTTCGGCGGCGGTCGCATATCCTTTGGCCAGGGAAAAGAGCCGCATGTTCCAGTATTGCCGGGCGTTCACGTCTTCCCGGTAGGCGAACCAACCGCCGACCAGCAACGTCAGGACCACCAAACCGAGGAGGATTCCGAGCAGCCGGCGGTGTCCGGCGGTCGAGTTCAGCCAGAGAAACAGGGCGACGCAACCGACAACGGCAAGGAGGAGAACCGCAAGAAAATCGGCGTTCCAGAGAATCAGATCCGGCAACCAACCGTATCGATATTGAAGATACATGGAGGAAAAAGGAACATGTTGACGCTGATCAATTATTCAAAGGAGGCCGTGATATCGTCATTCTAAAGATTTCGTTTTGAAAAACAAGCCGTCACTGAGCGTCCATTAAACAGGCCGGGAAACCCAACGAAAGCGTCGCAGGAACTTCGGGAGGATCTCGTCCCGCAAGATTGAAACTCCCGTCGACGCGGAGTATACTGGACGCCGACCCTTTTCATTTTACCCCGGGAGATACCATGAAACGATTGCTGACCCTGTTGTTGTTGCTCGTTCCGTTGGCGTTCTGCGTCGCTCAAGAAGAAGACGAAACCGAAGCCGAGCTCCTTCCCGCTGCGGCGGGAAAAGTCGAGCCGTATGATTTACGGATCGAACATCTCGGAACCCCGCAAGGAATCGACGAACAGAAGCCGCGATTCTCGTGGAAGCTCCAATCGGAAGAGCAGGGACAACTTCAGTCGGCGTATCGGATCGTTGTTTATCGGACTCAGCGGACGACCTCGCTCCTCTCGCAACCGGTCGAAACCGTTTGGGATACGGGGAAAGTCAACGGCCGTGTTGAAGGAAGAGCGCAGTTCGTCGAATACGGCGGCAAGCCGCTCCAGCCGAAGTCGGAATACACCTGGGTGCTGACCGTTTGGGACAAGCCGGTCGAATTGGTCGACGACAACGCAAAAATCGCCAAGGAAACGAAGCCGCTGATCATCGGCAAAGCGTCGGACGACGCCGTCTCGACGTTCAGCACCGGAATTTGGGCAACCGATGCGGACAAAAATCCGTGGAAGGGAAAATGGATCGGTCTCGACAAGTTTTCGCTGGAAGAACAGGACGGCGACAAGTCGGGTCTTTCGTTGGACGGCGCGGTCTGGATTTGGACCACGGAGGGGGGGGAGAAATCGGCGCCGGTCGGCAAGGCGTGTTTCCGAAAGACGTTCGAACTTTCCGATTCAAAAATTGTCAAGGCGGAAATTGCGTTCACAGCCGACAACGGTTTCACGGGGTTTCTGAACGAGAAAAAAGTCGCCGACGGTTCGAGTTTCAAGACGGCGAAAGTATTCGACGTGAGCGACGCTCTGCAATCGGGCAAAAACGTGTTGGCGTTCGAAGTCGTGAATCACGGCGACGCTCCAAACCCGGCGGGCCTGATCGGAACGCTGCGAATCGAATACGCCGACGCAAAAATCGTCGAAATCAAAACCGACGCAAGTTGGCTCGCAACGGACGGAACCCCCGAAGGTTTTAGGCGCTTCAGCGCGGACGAATCTTCATGGAAGCCCGCCATCAAAATCGCCGATTACGGCAAAGGTCCGTGGGGCGAAATCAGCGTCAGCACCGGCCGCAAAAGTCCCCCGGCCCGGTATTTGGCGAAAACATTCTCCGTCAAGGAAGCGCCAATCAGCGCGAAAGCGTACATCACCGGGCTCGGATATTATGAACTCCGCCTGAACGGCGAGAAGATCGGCAATCACGTTCTCGACCCCGTATTGACAGATTATGACAAACGAGTTCCTTACGTAACGTACGATATTGATCCGAACCTGCTTTGGTCTGTGACTAAAACCCCTGGGAGAACCGACCTGATCCTTGGTGAATCATCGGTGCCAACTCTCAAGACGAGTTTTGCCGTGCGGACGACCGCCTCGAAGGAAACCAAAGGATTTAACGTTTTACAAATCGTCCTCGGCAACGGTCGATATTTCGCGCCCCGTTTGACCGATCCGACGACAACACGAACGTTCGGTTTTCCGAAAGTTTTGTTCCAGCTCGACCTGCAATACAAGGACGGCTCGACCGAAACGATTTGCAGCGACGAACAATGGGCGATTTCGACGGACGGACCGATTCGGGACAACAACGATTACGACGGCGAAATTTTTGATGCGCGAAAGGATCCGTCGCTGATTCGGGTCGACGCCAATGCGCAAGTCGTCGAAGCTCCGAAAGGAAAGCTCGTTGCGCAAATGATGCCGCCGATGCGCATCGTCGAAGAATTCACTCCGATTTCCGTGACGGAAGTCAGGCCGGGCGTCTGGGTGTTCGATTTCGGCGTCAATCTGGTCGGCAACTGTAAACTCAAATTGCCGCATTCCGCAAACAACTCGGTTATTCCAACAGGAACGGCCATCACGATTCGTCATGCCGAAACGCTTCAGCACGAAGGTCCGGACAAAGGAATGCTCTACGTCGCCAATTTACGCGGCGCGAAATGTCGTGATATTTATCTCGCAGGCTCGGGACAAGTCGTCGCCTCGACAAGCGGGACTCCGATTTGGATCGGCGAAACCTACACGCCGACGTTCTCGTATCACGGTTTCCGTTACGCGGAATTGACAGGGCTGCCGGAAGGTATCAAACCGGACAAGTCAACGCTCACGGCGTTGGCGATTAACACCGACTTGCCGAAGGTCGGAAAATTCGAAACGTCCAACGAAACGATCAACGCGGTGTTTCGTTGCATCCAGCGGGGAACTCAGGGGAACTATCTGAGCATTCCGACCGACTGTCCGCAGCGGGACGAACGCCAAGGTTGGCAGGGAGACCGCGCCGCCGAGTCCAAAGGGGAAATGTTCCTGTTCGATAACGTAACGCTTTATTCGAAATGGCTCAACGACATTCAGGACTCGCAGCGGGACGACGGCAACCTGTCGGACGTCTGTCCGAATTACTGGCCGTTTTACCGTCCCAACGTAACCTGGCCGAGCGCGTTCACGATCGTTCCCGACAGCATCTTGTCGATGTACGGCGACCGGCGGCCCATCGAACGGCATTATGACGCCATGAAATGTTGGCTGATCGGACACATGGGGCCGTTCGTGAAGGACGGAATCATCGACAAGGACAATTACGGCGACTGGTGCGTGCCGCCGGAAAAACCGGAGCTGATCCATTCACAGGATCCCGCACGAAAAACCTCGAAAGCACTCCTTGCAACGGCGTACTACATTTACAATCTCGATTTGTTGACGAAGTACGCCAAGATGCTGAACAAGCCGGACGACGCCGTCGATTTCGCACGGAAAGCCGCCGAAATGAAACGGAAATTCAACGCGAAATTCCTGAACACGGAAACCGGCAAGTACGACAACGGCACGCAGACCAGTTGCGTGCTGCCGCTCTACTTCGGAATCGTTCCCGACGGCGAACAGGAAAAAGTGTTCAAAACGCTTGTCGACAACATCGAAAATGTCACAAAAATGCACATCGGGACCGGCTTGATCGGCGGACAATGGTTGAACCGCGTGCTGTCGGACAACGGTCGTCCGGACATTTCGTATCGATTTGCGACGAACACCGACTATCCGAGTTGGGGGTACATGGTCAAGAACGGCGCAACCACGATTTGGGAACTCTGGAACGGCAACACGGCGGACCCCGCGATGAACAGCGGCAACCACGTCATGCTCGTCGGCGACCTCGGAATTTGGTATTACGAAAATCTCGCCGGAATCAAAGCCGATCCTGAAAAACCGGGATTCGAACACATCGTGATGAAGCCGACGCTGGTCGACGGACTCGATTTCGTGAACGCCGAATACGATTCGGTGCGTGGTCCGATCAAGAGCTCGTGGAAGCGCAACGGAAACTCGTTCCACTGGGAGATCGAGATTCCCGTCGGTTCCACGGCGACTGTCACGATTCCCGGCGGCGACACGAAAATCGTGCCGTCCGGGAAGCATGTGTTCGATTCGACGTTGTAATGCGACAGGCTTGCCTCGGCACTCCGGGAACACCGTTCCCGGCTCGTTAATTGTCATCGTCATTGAGGTTTCGAAACGACCATGTTACGAATATTCGTTTTTCTTGTCGTCGTTTGGACGGCGACGGTTTCGGCGCAACAGGACATTGCCGAACAGATCGAACGGGAGCTCCGCCGCGATCTCGAAGGCTGGTATCCCCGTTGCGTCGACAAGGAACGAGGCGGTTTTCACACGAAAATCGGCCGCGATTGGACCGTTCTTCCGTACGACACCAAGGGAATCGTTTCGCAAGCCCGAATGGCGTGGACCGCCGCGGAGGTCGCGTTCCGTCGCGCCGAATGGAAAGATCGCTTCGAACCGGCCGCGAGACATGGAGCCGATTTTTTGCGTGACAAAATGTGGGACGCCGAATGCGGCGGGTTCTTTTGGGACATCGCCGCCGACGGTTCCGCTTCGAAAGAGAACGACAAGATGAAGCATGTTTACGGTCAGGCGTTCGGCATCTACGCCTTGGCCGCCGTGTATCGGTTATCGAAAGACGAACGGGATCTGCAACTCGCCAAGGCGGCGTTCCACTGGATCGACCGGCATGGGCACGACGACCGGTACGGGGGTTACGTCGAGGCGTTTTATCGTGACGGCCGCCCCATGATTGCGCCGCCGCAGGGAAACCCGGCGCTCGTCAAGGGAATGGTCGGCGAACCGCTCGGCGCAAAGTCGATGAACTCCCATATACATCTGCTCGAAGCGTTCACCGCGCTGTACCATGTTTGGCCGGATACCGTGCTTCGATCCCGTTTGGAAGAACTCCTCCGGATTATTCGGGACAAAATCACGACCTGGCCCGGCGCGATGCGGCTCTTCTTCAAAGACGATTGGACCCCCGCCGCAACATTCGTCTCATTCGGACACGACGTCGAAACCGCGTTCCTGTTGCTCGAAGCGATCGAGGCGCTCGGCAGGCCCGACGATCCGGAAACGCTCCCCGTTTGCAAAGCGCTCGTCGATCATTCGCTGGAATTCGGTTGGGACCGAACGGACGGCGGGTTTTTCTACGAAGGAGCGACGTTCGGGCATCCCGTCGACCGTTCCAAGGCGTGGTGGACGCAAGCCGAAGGACTCAACGCTCT
Source organism: Thermoguttaceae bacterium (assembly GCA_031549705.1). GTDB lineage: Bacteria > Planctomycetota > Planctomycetia > Pirellulales > Thermoguttaceae > WRKP01. The sequence continues at coordinate 60,808 of JAVBPI010000187.1, read as the reverse complement.
CTACATCGCCTCGCGCCGTTTCGACGATCCCGGCAAAGAATACGCCAAGCGGTTCGTCGAACAATGGTCGCTTATCGAACGAAAAATCGCCGATCCGAAGTTCGGCGGCTGGTACTCCGAAGCGGTCGAACCCGGCGCCGATCCGAAAAACCGGGGGGACAAGGGGCATCTTTGGGAGACGCCGTACCACGAAGTTCGAGCGATGCTGAACGTCGCCGAAATGTTATCGAGCCGGTAATAAATTTGACCCGATGTTTGGCCGGCTGCCGTGTATGGTCCGTTCATTTATTATTGTCGCAACATTAAAACAAAAAAGTTCGGCACGTTCGACCGGTTTCCCGTGAACGCGCCGAACTTCGTTCGACGACTCAAGTGAGTCGGCGTCGACTACCAGCGGACGGTGACGTTTCCACCGACGTCATGGCGGCTGTAGCCGTTCCAGATTTCGGCGTCGTAATCGATTCCCAAGCTGATCCGCTGCGTGACTTCCGCCGTGACGCCGACGCCGACGCGGAGACCGTTGCGACCGTTGACACCGGCGTCGACCACGAAGGCGTTCGTCGGATCGGTGGCGAAGGCGGTCACGGAGTTGATTCGGTCCTCGGCGAGTTCCGGAATGTAGAACAACCGGAATTCCGGGGTGAATCGCATCCGTTGGAGCACATGGTCGCTGTTGATCCGAACGCCCATCGGGACGCGGAGCGAGTTGTAGTTGTTGCCGTGCACATACAGATTCGCCGGATAAGCGCCGGTTTCTTCGACATACGGCGATTGCACGTTCACATACGACATGGCGATCGTCGGGATGAACCGTACCGAATTCCAGTGCAGCGTCTTGTTGACCTCGATTCCCGCGGTCAAGACGTCGTCGTTGAACTTGCTCCTCGCCGTCTCGTGGAGGAAGTTGATTTCCCGTTCGACGTTGTGCCAGTTTTTCGCGTAACCGAAATAGGCGGTCGTGGACCAATCGTTCTTGTGGTATTCGCCGTAGATCGACAACCGGAACGCTTCGAGTCGATCGCTGGACGGCAGCGACGAGAGTTTCAACATTCCCTGGTCGTATCCGAACGCCAGACCGCCGAAGAAGTTGCCGGTGATCAACTGTTCGAAACCGGTCGCGACGCCGAAACGTCCCATGTCGTAGGCACTGTACTTCCCGATCGCGGAACGGAAATTGCCGCCGCCGGTGAACTGGACCCACAATTCGCGACTCTGCCGCATGGTTTCCACGAGGGAGAGCCGTCTCGGGCTTTGAGCCCGGAGCGCCTTGAACTCGCGGGCATGTTCGCAGTAAATCCGTCGCCGCAGGATGAGATCGTTGAAGCCGCGTTGCATGTCCGCTTGGGCGAAGATCGCGGTTTCGTAAATTTCACCATGCAGTTCGCTGAAGGCGCGAACCACGTCTTGCGTGCTCGTCAGGGCGCTGATCGCTTCGAACAGCGGATCGTTGAGCGGCAACTGGTCGGCGGCCGCGGCGGCGTTCGTCGCGTTGTCCGATAGCATGTCGCCGTAAGCCTCTTCGAACGATTTGATCCAGAGATCGTAGAACAAAGCGTCGGTTCCGGCGCGTTTTTCCGATGCTCCGACATGTGTCGCGAATTCAACTTGAGCGAGATCCCAGCCTTTCTCACGGTACATTTCCTGGAAAGCACCGTCGGCACCGACGCCGGTGAGCACTTCGAAACTGATCGCATTTTCCTGGCCGCGATTGAGACCGGTCGCCGAATCGATCAATCCGATGATTTTCGTTCCATCAGCGACGGTGAAACCGTTCGCGGCATCGATCCGACCGGATCCGAGCGTGACGCCGAGATCGCCGGCGGCCATGACGAACTTGTCCGTCATGAACGGAGCGTAGACATCCATGCGTCCCGATCCGTTCTTGATGAACGTGCCTTTGACGCTGTTGATATCGTCGCGGAGCCGTTCCGGCTTGTCGGATGAGAAGTAAACTTCGAGTCGGTCTTTGTTCACCACCTGTCCGAGACCGAGCGCCTTCTGGCTCATCGCCGTGACTTGTCCTTCGTTGACATTCAGGCCGTTGAAGTTGTTCTCTTTGAGCAACGTCAAGGTTCCTTCTCCGATTTTCGTCAACCGACTACTGGCGACCCCTTCAATGGTCTTGTCGATGGTGGCGTTATTTCCCATGGTGTCCATGGTCACGCTGCCGCCGAGGTTGAAACTGGTCATCGGAGTCAGTTCAGTGCCGTCGAATCCGAGCGTCGTTCCGTCGCTCATCGTCGTCGTGCCGAGTCCCAAGGCGCTGCTGTTGGTGATGTCCGTTCGTCCCTTTTGCAACAACGTGGTTTGGTGCGTGTTGACACCGGAAAGCGTCACCAGGTCCAAGGCGCTCTTGACGAGCGTTCCGTAACCGGCGATATCTTTGTAATAGGTTCCGCCAACGGCGATATCCAATTTCGTTCCCGAATTCAGGGTCACCAAATCGCCGTTGTCCGTCGTCGTGTTCCGGCCGGTTCCGTCGATGTTCGTCAGTTTGAGCGTGCCGCTCGACACCAAGGTCGTTCCGGTGTAGTCGTTCGTTTGGGAAAGGACCAACGTGTTGCCGCTTCCCGGATTGGCGATCACGTCGCCGGCGCCGTCGATAACGTTGTCGAAATCGCCGGTCGCGGCAATTTCCAGTTCGGTGCCGAGCGCCATGAGATTCACGGTTCCGCTTCCGACGGCGTCGATGTTCTTGGCGATGATCCGACCTTCGTAAATGTCGGTTCCTTCACCGTAAGCATTCGCCGCGGTCAACGTGATTCGACCGGCACCGTGCTTCTCGACCTTGCCGTCGACGTTCTTCGTGTCGCCGTTGATCGTTTTGGAATAGGTGTCGCTTCCCGGAAGGTTGAAGTCCAAGGTCGCGCCTTCACGAAGCGTCACGATGCGTCCGGCTTCGTTCGCACCGGTTCCGGCGATGTTCGTCAGGATCGCGGTGCTGTCCTTGCACACGATCGTTTCACCCGTGTAGGTGTTGGTCGCCGCCAAGGTCACCGCTCCGGTACCGTCGATGTCATTCCGTAACGGATTGACGTAAACGTTCCCTTCGCCGGAAATCACCTTGTTGAAGATCCCCGTCGAGCCGATCGTGAACGCCGAGCCGAGAGCGACGTCGATATTCTTCGTCTTGCCGAGCGCGTCGATGTTGTCGATGATCAACGAGCCGCCGGTGACCTTCGTGTCGCCGGTGTAGCTGTTGGCCGCCGTCAGAACGAGGGTGCCGGTGCCGCTTTTCGTAACGCCGCCGGCGCCGGTGATCGTTTGGCTGTACGAATTCGAGTCGTTCAACAACGACTTGTCGGTTTCGCATGAATTCATCGTTCCACCGAACGCCAGTTCCAAGGTCGTGTTGCGACCGAGCTTGACGTTTTGGGTGTCGACGTTGTCGCCCGTTCCACGAGCATTGGTCAGCTTCAGCGTTCCGGAAAGCACGTCGGTGTCGCCGGAGTACGAGTTGACGCGGTCGATCGTGATCACGCCGTCGGTTCCGGCGTTGATGGCGAGCTTCCCTTTGCCGATGCCGTCGATGACTTCATTGGCGAGTTTTCCTTCGATGGTCGTGCCGTTGCCGACTTGGAAGACGCCGCTTCCGTCGACGACGACCTGGCCGGTGCTGACGGAGTCGATCACCTTTTCGCCGTTGACGGTCCCGACATGCCCCGCGATGAGCGTTCCGTCGGTGACAAGCGTTTGGCCGGTGTACGAATTCTTCCCGGAAAGAAGCAACGTCCCCGCGCCGGTCTTCGTCAACGTCTTGCCGTCCCAACCGAACTTGTAGGAAGCGGCGGTGGTGTTGTCGACCAGGTTTGCGTCCAGATCGAACGTCTTTCCGGTGATGATGTCGAAGTATCCGTGCGACGAAGTGGGCGCGGTGTTGTTCCAGATGAGACCGGCACCGACTTGCACCTTGTCAAGATTGTCGTTGTTGCGAATCTCTTCGATCCACATGAATTCCGTCTTCTGGATACCGGCGAAACTCACCGCATTGCCGCCGACGGTCAACGTATAGTTGTCTTTGTTGTTAATGTTGGCGACCGAATCGACCAGCGTGTAAATGACGCCGCCGGGGTTGCCGTTGGACGTCGAGTAGGCAGTCGGCGGGTAGATCGGAGCCGGATTGTTGAGTTTATTCGTGTAACCGGAAATGTCGATCGTCGCCATGGAATCGACGTTGAACTGGCCGGTCGTCAATGCCGCTCCCGGAATCGCTCCCGGAGCGTAGTTGGACTCTGATGAAACGTCCAGCACGACACCAAGCGTCGCGCCGGCGGCCAGTGTCGTCACGCCGTCGATGTTCACCGTCGATCCGTTGCCGATACCGAACGTACCTTGTTGGATACCAAGCGTCGCGGCATGGGAATCGGCGTTGATCGTCGTCGTTCCCAAATCGATTTTCGTGACCGTGGAGTCGCTCTCGAAGCCGTCGTTGATGACGATGTTCCCCGCCCCTTTGAACGTCGTGTCGAAGTTCTTGGCGTAAATGTCGTTCGCTCCGTTGACGTCCGAGTTGCCGTCGAAGAGAACGGTTCCCGTGGTGGACTCGATAACGAGACTCCCCTTGGTTCCCGCGCTGACGGCGGAAATCGCACCACCCTGACCGTTGTCCGACTGGTTGTTCGTGAAATTCGAGTCGGTGAACGTCGCCGTGGAGCCGGTGAGGCCGTCGGCAATGCTGACCGCACCACCGTTCAACCAAGCGCTGTTGCGTGTGAAGTCGGCGTTGGCGACCGTGGCGTCGGCGTTCTTCGTGAAGATCGCACCCCCTTCGCCGTTAAACGCGCTATTCCAATCGAACGTTGTTCCGGCACCGCCGACGGTCAACGCATTGGCGGCACCGCGATGGGTCGTGTTGTCCACGGCAATCGCACCGCCGTTTCCGGTGAAAACCACGTTGTTGTAGAACGTCGGATTGGCTGCCGTATCGTTTCCGTTGACGGTCAGTTGATATTCCTTGGCGTAGATCGCACCGCCGCTCACGTAGGCCGCGTTGCCGGTGAACGTGTCCTCGGTGTGCGTCGACGTGTAGGTGTTCGTTCCATTGCCGTCAAACGCAACAGCGCCGCCGACACCGGTTCCTGTGACGGAATTGCCTGACGTGTTGTTTTGGTAGGTGTTGAATTTGCTGACGACGTTCGACTTGTCGGCGTAAACGGCACCGCCGCTTACCAACGCCGCGTTGCCGTCGAACACAACGCCGGTCGTCGCATCCGTTCCGGTGGCGTTCAAGTTGGTCGGCGTATTGAACACGGCGATGGCACCGCCTTTTTGCGTAACGACGGCTCCGGTGGTGCTGATGCCGTTGCCGGTAAACATCGTTTTTGTAACATTCAGGGCGGTTCCGTCTTCGACGGCGATCGCGCCGCCGCTGCCGTTAGGGGTGTTTGCCGTTTGAAGCGGTGCCAAGCTCGCCGCGTTTCCGGTGAACGCCGCCCCGGTAACGTTGACGGTCGGAGCCGTTCCCACTCCCATTCGGGCGTGAATCGCACCGCCAAGCCCTTGGGCGCTGTTGTTCACGAATCTCGACTGATAGGTCGTTCCCGCAACCGGAGAGTAGTCCCCGACATTCAGCGTGCCGCCTTCGTAGAACGCGATCGCACCGCCGCCGCCGACCTCAACCGCATTGTTTGTCGTTACGGTATTGTCGGTGAAGTCCGAACCTTCGATGGTCAGATCCAGTCCGGTTTCGGAAGCGATCGCTCCACCGTATGCCGCATCTCCCGACGTCGCCGTTTGAATGGCCTTGTTGGCGGTGAAATGCGAAAGCGTTACGGTATTCGGAAGGATGTTGGCGTAGTAAATCGCACCACCCTGAATCGCCGTGTTGCCGTCGCCGCCGTTGGCGGTCGTGGTTCCGAAAGAGGCGTCGACGACCGTGACGTTGGAATTACCCAAGACGGCGACGGCACCGCCGGCGAGTTCGGCTCTGTTATTGATGAAGTAGAGCGACGTATTCGGAACGGTCGGGTTTTTGTCGCTATGAAGGTTGAGCGTGCTGTCGATCACCATGATCGCTCCACCCTTCCCCTCGGGAATAAGGTTGCCGGTCGTGGCGACGTTGTTGTTGAACGTCGCATGCGTGACGTCAATGTCGGCATTGAGGCCGAAAATCGCACCGCCGTATTGAGCGGTGTTTCCAAGCGCGGCGGTAGCTCCACCGAACAGCGTTTGCGTCGGCGAGAGCGTGGTCGCGGTTCGCAGTTCGCCGACGGTCAACTTCGCCTGGTGTGAGGCGTCCATTCCGACGGCGCTGATGGCACCGCCGTAATTGGCGGCGGTATTGCCGGTGAACGTCGACTCCCGAACGAGGTGATCGGCGTAGGTGCCGGTGGTGTCGAGGATGTAAATGGCCATCGCGCCACCGCTTCCGCCGAGATCGTTTCGCTGGGTGGTGTTATCGTATTCGTAGGCATGGTTCGTGGTGAACGTCGCATGTTTGAGTTCGAATCCATTCAGCCACGCACCGGTTGTGAGAATCGCACCGCCGTTGCCGCGTGCGGAGTTCGACACGAAATCGACGTAGTCCGCTCGAAGACCGGCGTGCCAGCCGATTTCACCCGCTGCGGAATTGTTGGCGACGGCAATGGCTCCACCACCGTTCAGGAACGCGGTGCCGTTCACGTCGTCGGTGTTTTTGTTCGCCTGGTTCCCTTGGAAAACGATGTGGGCGGCAGTCGTTCCGTTGAGAGAGACCTGGCTTTGGTATGCCAAGAGGGCACCGCCGCGAGCAACGGTGGTGTATTCGAGCGAATTCGAAACCTCGGCGGGATCGGCCGGATCGACGTCGAACGCGGTGTTGTTGTAGAACCTCGAATTGGTGATCGTGTGCCACCCGGCATTGGCCGTGGCGACGGTCGGATCGTATTTCCAAAGAACGACGGCACCGCCCTGTTCCGCCGTATTTCCCAAGGCACGACTTGCCGTACCACCGAACATGGCGTTGTTGATCGTGGTCGGCGCGAAGAGCGTGTGAATCGCACCACCGGACAGATCGGCGTGGTTCGAAACGAACGTCGTGGCGCCGTTCGCCAAGGTATTGACGGTGAGAGTTCCTCCTTCGGCGCTGATCGCCCCCCCCATCGCCGGCGGAACATTGGCAACCGGGTTGCCATTCAGCGGATTGACCGGATTGGTCGGCGTGGCGATGTTTCCCGTGAAAATATTCGAAACGATATTCAGGTCCGTATTCGAGGTGAAGATCGCCCCACCGCGTGACGCCTGGTTTGTCGTAAACGTGTTGCTGCCGATCGTTCCGGCGGCGTTGATCCCGATGTTCAGAATCAGGTTGTCGGTCACGGTGCCGACCGGTTGAGCGTTGAGCGTTTTTCCGGCGATGGCACCGCCGTAGTTGTCGGCGACGTTGTTCGTGAACGTGGCTCCAAAGACGTTTTGCGCAACATTCGGCGTCGGATCATTGGCGAGCCGATGGTCCCGTTGGTACATGATCGCACCACCGTATCCGCCCCAATCGGCTGCACCCGCAGTAGGATAACGGAACGCTTTGTTGGACGTAAATGTCGTGGTGGCGCCGATCGTGCTTCCCTGATATGTGTCGGTGTCCGGTATGTACACGACGCCGTTCTGGAGAAGAATCGCACCGCCGTTGCCGGTCGCTTCATTCGCGGTGAACGTCGTGGTTCCTGAGACGTTCAAGCCGGCATAGAATTGTGATTCGGTTTGGGTGGTCTGATTGTCGAAGACGGCGATCGCACCGCCGCCAAAGTGCCATTGTTGCGCCGCGCTGGGGGAAGCGGGTTTGTCGCCGGGCTGGGCCGTCCATGGACCGTGGTTGACGATATTCCCTTGGAACGTGCTGTTGACGACGTTGAGGAGACTTTGGCTCACATAAATCGCACCGCCTGCGGGGGCTCCGGTCATACCGATGTCCGCCAGGTTACGATAGAAACTCGTATTGGTGACATTGTGCGAATAACGGTTCGTGTCGTTATAGGAATCCGAATAGCTCGTTTTACCGAGGAACAAGGCGCCGCCGCGTTCCGCCTTGTTCGCGGAAGTCCAGAACGGCGGATCGATCGTAGCGTTGTTGCCGAATCGGGTGTAACTGATCGTGGCGTTCGAGTGATTGACGTAAATCGCACCGCCGTCGCTGAGTCCGCTGGGGATGAGAGTCGGTGGAGCTGTCGATATGTCATACGTTGCAAGCGTTGCCGCGACGTTACCCTGAAAGACGACGTTACTGGCGGCGGTTCCAGTGAGGACCAATTCCGAGTGAGCGTTGCCGGTGTCCCCAAGACCGTCCAAAGCGATCGCCCCGCCCCGCTGCGCCATGTTCGTATCGAACAGGGTGTTCGCGCCGATGTCGATTTTGGCGTTGTACGCCGCAATGGCACCACCGTCGCCGACGAACGCCGTCGGCGTGGCAGCATTACCGGTCGTGTTTCCACGGAACAACATTTGGGTATCGGTGGAGGTTTTATTGATGTTGACATTGGCGTTACGCGCCCAAATACCACCGCCGCCGCCGATGTCGACCGTTGCCGCCGTCGCCGTCGCCATGTTGTAATTGATTTGCGAACCGTCCACGTTGAGTGTCGAGCGACCGGGTGCTCCACTCAAGGTACTTTCCGTACCGAAACGTGCGATCAGAATCGCACCACCTTTTCCCGCCGTGTTACCGGCGTTATCGCCGGACTGATCCTGACCGAATCGGGAACCGGTAATCGTCGTCGTGGTCGTGTAGCTGTCGGAAATGACCGCCAACGCACCGCCGCCACCGCGAACCATGGAGCCGACATCCGTCAACGGATTGGCAGCAATCGTGTTGGCAACCGTGTTGACATAGAAACTGTCGTTGTCGAGGGTGATGCTGCTGTTGTTGTACGCAAGGATCGCTCCACCCGCACCGTATTGCGAGACGCTGTTGCGCCGGAACAGCGTTCCCGAAATGTCAAGGACCGGATTGTTCGTACCGGCAGTATTATTGGCGCCGTAACTCGCGCCTCGTACCGAATAGATCGCCCCACCCCCTTTGACCGTGGTGGCGTTGTCCAAATTGGTCACACTGTTTGTAATAAAATTACTGCCGTCGACTTTCAGATACGCACCGCTCAAATAAACCGCACCGCCGTAAGCGGCGAGAGCACCGCCGCCATCCGCGTTGTTCCCTCCAAAGTATGTGTTGGTCAACGTGTGCGGCGACGTAGCGCTCGACGAATTATTCAAGAATCCACGAATCGACAAAGCACCACCGGAGTTCGCCTTGTTCCCGCTTGCCGTCGTACCGTAATAGTTGTCGCCGTCTCCGAATCGCGAACCGGTGATGGAGACGTCCGATCTCAGAGCGTCGACGGCTCCGCCATAACCACCGCCGCTGGTGTTGCGAGTGAATCGAGCGTCGCTCTGAATCGTCAACGTACCCCGCCCGATCGCGATTCCGCCTCCGGTATTGTTATCAAACCTCGTCCCCGAAATCGTGAGGTTTTTCGCCGCAGACCCTCCGGTCCCGGAAAGATTGACCGCGATCGTCGTAAAATTTTGAAGCTGCAGGTTCGCGCCGATGGTGATACTCGTCGTCGCCGTAGGAGGTGTTACCCCTTCGTTGATAAAGGAACCAGCGCCTCCGGGTTGGACGTAAACCCAAGCCGGCCCTCCCGTACCCCTGTTGATGTTGACGGTTGCTCCATCGAAAACGAACGCCGTGCCCAGCGTGTTATCGACCCCACTACCGGGTGTCGTCGGATTGATGATCTGTATCGTGTCATTCGCCCATGTTATCGCGGTGCCACGTAAAGCATTCAGCGTATTGAAATTCGTGGCGCTTGGTGCACCCGTGTTGATCGTATAAGTGGCGGCGTTGGCCGATTGACCGGACCAAGGGAACATGCCCAGAATGACGGCGAGGACTCCCGCGGCGAGTTTGGCTTTCTTCGATTTCATCCGTGAAATAATGCTCTTTTTCATGGCGACCGTACTTCCTTGTAAGTCTTGACGGGAATCCAGGCAATCCGGGCAGTTTGCGCCGAGGCCTTCCGGCGCAAGAGAAAACACCCTAGTCTTAAAAGTCGACAAGAGTTGCGTAAATCTGAAACAAATGTGCGGAAAAAGTCAGGCAGAACGTGATTCGTGGTTCGTGATTCGTGGTTCGTAGAGGAAGTGGCTATGGCGTGACCTACTTTATTTTTGCTTCCGATTCTTTTATACTGTACGCAACGAAATACTCTGCCGTGTCACGAACCACGAACCACGATTCCCCCAATGAGCAAACAAGTCTTTCTCGCGGTCGACATGGGCGCCTCCAGCGGTCGACACCTCGCCGGGCTTTTCGACGGCCAAAAGTTGATTCTCGAAGAGCTTTACCGCTTCGAAAACGGTCCCTGCGATATCGCTGGAACCCTTTATTGGAACCTGCCGAGCCTTTGGAAGCATGTTCAGGCCGGAATTCATCAAGCTGCCACGCTTCTGGGAAGCGATGGCATCACCAGTGTCGGGGTGGACACATGGGGGGTCGACTTTGCCCTCCTTGGCAAAAACGACACACTTCTCTCAAATCCCGTATGCTACCGAGACTCCCGTACCGATGGAGCCATGGAACGCGCTTTCCAAACGGTTCCCCGCGCCGACATTTTCCAGCAGTCGGGGCTGCAATTCATGCAATTCAACACGCTTTACCAGCTTCTCGCCATGAAATGGGAGAAGTCGCCGCTGCTCGACATTGCCGAGTCGTTCCTGATGATTCCCGACCTGTTTCATTGGCTCCTTTCCGGCGTCAAGTCGAACGAATTCACCGACGCCACCACGACGCAATTCTTCGATCCGGTCAAAAACGACTGGGCGCGACCGCTCCTCGACCGATTCGAACTTCCGACGCACCTCTTCCAAAAGGTGTCGCAGCCGGGAACTGTCATCGGAAAGCTCAAGCCGGAATTCGGACTGCCGCACGCCAATGTCGTGCTCCCCGGTGCTCACGATACCGCTTCCGCCGTGATGTCGGTTCCAACGTCGAGTCAAACCGGCAATCCGGATTGGATGTATATCAGTCTCGGAACCTGGGCACTCGCCGGAATCGAGTCGCCGAAGCCGGTCGTCGACGACGTCGTTTCCGGATTCAACTTCACGAACGAGGGGGGTGTCGGCGGCACGATGCGGCTGCTCAAGAACATTTGCGGGCTCTGGCTGGTCCAGGAATGCCGCCGGACGTGGAACACTCAAGGTCGCAAAGGAAAAACCGGTCTGCCGCTCGATTGGGAAGACCTCAACTACATGACCCATGCGGCGAAACCGCTCGTTGCGTTCATCGATCCGGACCACCGTGAGTTCCTCGGTCCGACCGACATGCCGAAAGCGATCGCCGAGTTCTGCCGTCGGACCGGCCAAACGGTGCCGCAAACGGAAGGGGCGATTCTCCGTTGCGCCTTGGACAGCATTGCGATGAAATTCCGGCATGTGCTCGAAATGTGTGAAAAGATCGGCGGCAAGCGCATCGAAACGATTCACATTGTCGGCGGTGGAACGAAGAATTTGCAGCTTTGCCAAGCTGCCGCGGACGCCACCGGACGCCGTGTTGTCGCCGGGCCCATTGAAGCGACCGCGATCGGCAACATCATGATGCAGGCGGTCGCCGCCGGAGCCGTTGCGAACATCGAAGAGGCGCGACAGATCATCCGCGACAGTTTCGAGGTCGCCGAATTCCACCCGACGACCGAACACGCCGCCGAATGGAACGATGCGTATGAACGGTTTTTGAAACTGATTTAACTCAAACTCCGTCATCCCCGCGCAGGCGGGGACCTAGAGAGCAATCGTTCATGCACTCTTGCACACATTATTGAATGGATTATTTGTTTCACGTAATAACGGATGTAAACGATCAATAGCGTCTTTTGTCGAGGTCCCCGCCTGCGCGGGGATGACGGAAAGCGATTTCACAAACAAAACACCATGAAACGAACACTTTTCATTCTCGCGACGATTTTCTTCTCGACGTTCGCCTTGGCGGACGAATTCGCTCCGTTGTTTCCGTTCGTGATTTCGGCGGACGCACCGGACAACATCGTGAATATTTCGTCGTGGAACGACGCCCCGGCGGGGAAACACGGATTCATCCGCGTCGAGGGGGACAAATTCATGCACGATAAAGGGCGTTTCCTTCTTTGGGGAACGAACACCTGTTTCACGATGAACTTCCCGGAGCACGCCGAAGCGGAACAGGTCGCCGCCCGACTCGCCCGGTTCGGATTCAACGGCGTGCGGCTGCACCACATGGACATGCGCGACATTTGGGGCGGTCCCAACGCCAAGTCGCAAACGGTCTTCGATCCGCAGCAACTCGACAAGCTCGACTATTACGTCTTCCAATTGAAGAAGCACGGAATTTACGTTAACGTTAATTTGCACGTCTCCCGCATGATGGACGATCGCGACGGCTTCACCGGCAAAGCGGAGCGGCCGGAGTTCGACAAGGGACTCGACAATTTCTATCCGCCGCTGATCGACGCCCAGAAGAAATACGCCCGGGACCTGTTGGAGCACGTCAATCCGTACACCCAAACGGCGTACAAGGACGAGCCGGCTGTCGCGATGATCGAAATCAATAACGAAAATTCGATCGTCTCGCAATGGTGCGGCGGCGGCAGCGCGAAATTGCTGAACATGCCGGACCCGTACGGAGCCGAATTCCGGAAGCGGTGGAACGAGTTTCTGCGCAAAAAACATAAAACGACCGCCGAGTTGTCCCAAGCGTGGAACTGCGTCGACGAACCGCTCGGCGACGAAATGCTCGCCAGGGGAACGAATATCGCGACTCGCATCGAAACGCAGAAATGGGACGTCGAAACCGATTCCGAAACGAAATACACCCGGATTGCTTCCGACGGCGTAATGCGGCTCAAGGTCGAAAAGCTCGGCAAGGTTTCCTGGCACCCGCAGCTTATTGCACGAAAATTCGGCGTGGACGACGACCGGCTCTACACGTTCTCGTTCCGCGCCAGGGCGGACGCTCCGAAAAAGATTTCGTTGTCCCTCCGAACGGACCATTCGCCGTGGGACTCACTCGGCTTCTCGAAGTCGGTCGACCTCACGACGGAATGGAAAACGTTCTCCTTCACGTTCACACCGTCCACGGGAGACGAGAAGGCCCGATTGGACATTGCGGGCTTTTCGCCGGGGGTCTTCGAGTTCGCCGATTCGTCGCTCAAACCGGGTGGAACGATCGGTCTGAAAGACGATCAAACGCTCGAAGCCGGAACGATTCCGTTGGTCGATAAAAACGCGACGAATTTGCCGCAAGCCGCCGTCGGCGACTTTGTTGATTTCCTGTACGACATCGAGGAAAAATACTGGGTCGGGATGTACCGCTTTTTGAAAGACGAAATCAAGGTCAAGCAACCGGTCAGCGGCACGCAGCTCCATTACGGTTTCGGAAACGTTCAGGCGAAGCTCGATTACGTCGACATCCATTCGTACTGGAATCACCCCCATTTCCCGGGCCGTGCCTGGGACATGAATAATTGGACGGTAAGTAATCGGGCCTTGGTGAATTATCTCGACAAGGAAATTCTGCCGCCGCTGGCGACGTCGCGGATCGCCGGGAAGCCGTACACCGTGAGCGAGTTCGATGCTCCGTTTCCGAACCAATACGCCGCCGAAGCGCTCCCGATTCTCGCGGCGTTCGGTCGATTTCAGAATTGGGACGGAATCTTCCATTTTGCATATTCCCATAATCGGAACGATATTTCTCCGAAACGGGCGACGAGCTTTTTCGACATGGCGGGAAACACCGTGAAGCTCGCGCATCTTCCGGCGTGCGTCGCAATGTTCCGACGAGGCGACGTCGCCGAAGAAAAATCGGTAATTCTCGGCGCAATGGACGCCGCGAAGGAACTCGAAATCGTCAAACGGGACAAAGGACCGTGGACCACGAATTTCAAGGGACTTGGCCTTGATCCGAAACTTGCGCTGGTTTATCGTACGGCGCTCGACGTTTCCGGCAAGCAAACGAAAAACATTCCGACTTTATCGGAAGACGATGAATCTTACGCCTCGCAGACCGCCCAATTGTTCGCCGTCAAGCCCTCGAAGGAACAAAAGGGTGCTTACGTCGTCGACACGCTGAACAGTAAACTGTTGACGGGATTCTTTCCACAACTTGGCGACGGTTCTTGGAACGCATCTCTCGGGAATGTTTTTGTGAAGCACGACAAGACCCGTCTCGATTGGTCGACGGTTTCCGTCGTCTCGATGGACGGCAACGGTTTCGATCCGTCGAAAACGAACGGAAAACCGATCCGCGTTCTCGTTACGGCAACAGGATTGATGCAGAACACCGGTATGGAGATCACGAAACTGGACGGCGACAAGATCACCGCGGCGGGCAAAATGGGAAAGGAACCCGTCCTCTGCGAGGGAATTCCGTTCCATATTTGTTTCAGCGGCGCGAAATCGCTGAAATGTTTCCCGCTCGACGAATCCGGCAACCGGCGCGAGGAGATCAAAACGGACGGCAACACGGCGAAGCTCGGCCCGGAATACAAAACGATCTGGTACGAACTCGAATTACGATAAACCCCCTTTAGCCGGTACTCCGCGCCTCCCCCTCGATATAACTTCAGACCCCCAAACCTCACCCCTTTTTCCTCTAAGGAGCAATCATGTTTGAAAACGTCGCGCTTTTTGCCCAAGCCAACCTCGGCGCCCAAATCGGGGGCGGCCTCGTCGGAATTCTCATCGGTTCGCTGATCGGAGCCATTTTTCTCCGAATGGCGACACAGTGGGTCTGCAAAATTGATTTACCGTACGGAACCGCCGTGTTGTATGTGATTATCGTATCGGTCGTCAACCAGGCGATCAGCATCGGCCTCGGCATCGCCGTGGCGCCGCTGATGGCTCAGGGGGGAGACCCGAACCCCGGCGTTTTGGTCGCCATCGGCTTGGGGTCCATCGTCATCAGCACACTGGTCGCCGCCGCCCTGTACGGTACGCTGATCAAGACCCACGACGGTACGCCGATCGGGTTCGTCAAAGGACTCCTGGTCGTTTTGGTGCTCCTCGCCATCGTCATTGTCGTCATCTTGATTTTCGTCGCCATCGGTATAATCGTCACGTTGGCAATGAGGTAGGCGGAGAAATCGTTCCAAGCGATCGAAAAGAACAAAGGCGATCGGCATTCCCCGCGCAAGCGGGGACCTGTCGCTTTGTCAACATCGAGTTTTCGCACGTTTTCGAGGGGGTGAGGATGAAAGTCGCCCCTTTTCGGCGTCGCTTCCGACCTCCATGGATTGAAAACGGCCGCCGGCAGATTATAATGATCGTCTCACCGAACGCTCAAAACACAATCCCATTTCACGCCCATGAAAAAGAACGTCGTCATCGCCCAGAGTGGAGGCCCGACTTGCGTGATCAACAGCTCTTTGCGGGGCGTGATCGAAGCGGCACGGGAATTCGACAACGTCGGCACCGTCTACGGAGCCGCCCACGGCATCGAAGGGGTGCTCCGGGAAGAGCTCCTCGACTTGTCATCGCAACCGGAAGAAGAGATTTCGCTGCTCCGATACACGCCGGTCGCCGGATCGATCGGAACTTGCCGATACAAGCTCAAGTCGCATCAGCAAGAGGATTTCGAACGGGTCGTCGAGGTGCTCAAAGCGCACAACGTCGGCTATTTTCTCTACAACGGCGGAAACGATTCGATGGACACCGCCCACAAAATCGCCGAGCTGGCGATGCAACGCGGTCTTGATCTCCAGGCGGTCGGCGTTCCGAAAACGATCGACAACGACGTCGGCGACAGCGAGTTCAAGTTGATCGACCACACGCCCGGTTACGGTTCGACGGCAAAGTATTGGGTCCACACCGTCCAGTACGCCAACGAGGAAAACAAAGGTTCCTCCCCGGCGGATCCGGTGCTCGTGCTCCAGGCGATGGGACGCAAGATCGGATTCATTCCGGCGGCGGCCCGATTGGCGGACCCGAAACGCGAGATGCCGCTCTGCATTTACCTCGCGGAAAGCCCTCGAACGCTGGAAGAACTCGCCGATCAGGTCAACATGACCGTCAAGCAGGCGGGGCGCTGCATCGTCGTGATCAGCGAAGGGTTCAACGTCGGCGATGTCGGAGCCGTCAAGGATTCGTTCGGACACACGAGCTTCAGTTCGAGCCAGGCGACCGTTGCGCAAATCGTCGTGAACTACCTGAACAAGGTCGGACTCGCCGCCAAGGGAGCCGCTCGCGGCAACGTCCCGGGAACCGATCAACGGCATTCGATGGGATACGCTTCGCCGGTCGATCTCGATGAAGCGTACCGACTCGGTCAAAAAGCGATGGAACTCGCCGCGACCGGCCAAGGGGGGTTCATGTCGACGCTCCAGCGGGAGCCGGGCTTCATTTACAATGTTCGGTACGACAAGGTGCCGCTCAAGTTGGTCGCCAACAGCGAACGGAACTTTCCCGCGGAGTGGATTTTGCCGAGCGGTTGCGACGTTTCCGACGAATTCGTGAAGTACGCCAAGCCGCTCGTCGGCGAAGACATGCTCACACTCCCGATGATCGGCGGCCGCCAACGAATGACGCAGTTCAAACCGATCTACGCCGACAAGAAACTGTCCGCCTACGTTCCGCAGGCGGATCGGAAGTAAGTCAAGGCAAAGTAAGAACTTCCGTCATCCCCGCGCAGGCGGGAACCCCGACGAAAAGGCCAACATCCGTTTGCATCCGTGAACAACGGATGCAAGGTGAGCGTTTTCGGATCGGGGGCGTCGTTGATGCTTGAGAAGGGGTTGATTTTCCTCCCCTCTCCCGGGAGGAGAGGGGACGGTAGAATAATCTCATCTCAAAAGAATAAACCGTCACCAATCGAAAAACGCTCCTCGGCGCATCAAAAAGCCGTGACCACAGGTCACGGCTCGTTGGGAAAACGATGCTCCGATCAGACCCAGCCGCGGAGCTTGCACGCTTTGGCAACCCGATCGATCGAGACGAGGTACGCCGCGTCACGGAGGCTGACCTTCTTGTTCACGCTCATCTCATAGACGGCGGCAAACGCATCGGTCATCTTGCGGTCCAGCTTGCGATGGACTTCGTCTTCTTCCCAGTAGTAGTTCTGGGCGTTCTGGCACTGTTCGAAGTACGAAACCGTCACGCCGCCGGCGTTCGCCAGATAGTCGGGAAGGACGATGATCCCTTTCTTGTCGAGGATTGCATCCCCTTCCGGCGTCGTCGGACCGTTCGCCAATTCGCACGAAATCTTGCACTGGATGCGGTCGGCGTTCGTTTCGTTGATCGAATTCTCCAAAGCAGCCGGGAAAAGGACCGTGCAAGGAACTTCAAGCACTTCATCGCTCTTCATATCCTTGGCACCCGGAAACCCTTTGACCGAGCCGGTTTTTTGTTTATGCTCGATCAAGTTGCGGACGTGCAGCCCGCTTTCGTTGTAAACGCCGCATTTCGAGTCGCAGGCGGCGACCAATTTCAAGCCGAGGATTTCTTCGCCGAGCGTCGCGGCGAACTGACCGGCGTTGCCGAAGCCCTGAATCGCCATCGCTTCGCCGTCGAGCGCGATATTGTACGCCTTGGCCGCTTCCCGGGTGATGTAAATACCGCCGCGAGCCGTTGCGTCACCGCGTCCCTTGGAACCGCCGAGAGCGAGCGGTTTGCCGGTGATCACGCCCGGATGGTGTTCCTGACAAATTTGTTCGTATTCGTCCATCATCCACGCCATGATCTGCGGATTCGTGTAAACGTCAGGGGCGGGAACGTCTTTCGTGATGCCGATTTCACGACTCACGGCACGTACATAAGCACGGGCAAGCCGTTCTTTTTCGTTTTCGGACATCGATTTCGGGTCGCAAATGACTCCACCCTTTCCACCGCCGAGCGGAATGTCGACGACGGAGGTTTTCCACGTCATCCACGCCGAGAGAGCCCGCACGGTGTCGACCGTTTCTTCCGGATGCCAGCGAATTCCCCCTTTGGCCGGGCCGCGGGCGATGTTGTACTGAACCCGATAGGCTTGGAAAATCTTCGTTTTGCCGTTGTCCATCTTCACCGGGAGCGTGAACGCATACTCACGCTGCGGCGAAAGGAGCAGTTGGGTCGTCGCTTCATCGAGCCCCAACGCTTTACACGCCTTTTCGATTTGGGATTGGGCAACGGCAAACGGATTGTACTTCGCGCTCATGAATTCCTCCAAAATAGGTTCTGAAATCTGTTCAGGATCAATTCCCGACACTTCCGTGACAACGCAAATATCAGGCCAAACGATCGGCAAGATCGACTGTTTTTGTAATAGACGCAGTATCAATAAGTTAGGGCGATCGACTCCTTGAAATCCAATCGCCAACCGACCGGACAAAGCGACATAAATGTCGTTTTGTCCGGTAAAGATACAAATTTGTTGTCGCGACAAAAATGAATGCCTGCCGGTAATCTTTACGTCACGGCCCGATATTTTTGAGAATTGTCGCGATCAAGTCCTCTCGTTTGATCGGCTTGCGGGCGTAGTCGTTACAGCCGGATTCGAGGCAGTGTTGCTGCTCTTCCAGCATGGCGTGAGCGGTCAGCGCGACGATCGGAAGATTGTAGCCGCTTTCCCGCAAGGTCGCCGTCGCGGTATAGCCGTCCATGATGGGCATTTGCATGTCCATGAGGATGAGATCGAACGGTTCCGGGCCGAGATACGCATTCATGGCGAGTTCCATGGCCGTTTTTCCGTTGTCGACTTCGTCGACCGTTGCGCCGGCCTTCTTCAGGATCAACGAGAACAAACGCTGGTTGTCGAGACCGTCTTCGGCAAGGAGAATTTTTATCCCGCGTAACGGTAAGTCGCCGAGCGTCTTTCCGGCGACGGTGTTCGCTTCCCGTCGGTGGCGATCGGTCTTCGGCATGGCCGATGCGAGCGATTCATCCAGATCGATCCAGACGCATCCCTCGGGAAAATCGAGCGGCAGCGAAATGGTGAACGTGCTCCCCTTTCCCAAAGTACTTGTTACGGTAATGTCGCCGTGCTGGAGCTGCATCAATTGTTTCGAAATCGCCAAACCGAGCCCTGTTCCGCCGAATCGTCGGGACATCGAGGCGTCGACCTGCGAAAACGGCAGGAACAACGTCGAGAGTTTGTCTTGCGGGATGCCGATTCCCGTGTCTTCCACCGAAACGAACAGCATTCCCTTGCACGGCTCCGGATCGAATCCGAGTTGACGACGCAAACCGATCCCCTCCTGCTGTTCAACGACCCAGACGAACGAGAGTTTGACCGCACCTTCCCGCGTGAACTTGAGGGCGTTGCCGATCAGGTTGATCAACACTTGCTTCAACCGCACCGGATCGATCCGGACGGTGTGCGGCAGCGGCGTCAGCGCGTGTGCCGACAAGGGGAGATTCTTGTTTTCCGCCTGGATCGTGCAAAGCGAAAGAATTTCCCGCACGAAATCGACGAGATTGACGTCGATGACGTCGAGTTGCATTTTCGCGACGTCGATTTTCGAAAAATCGAGAATATCGTTCAACAACGAGAGGAGGAATTCGGCGCTCCGCTGGACGACGGTCGTGGACTCCTTGCATTGTCGTAACGAATGGATGTAGTCGCCGGCGGTAAGGCTCTTCGGATCGTCCTTCAGGATCGTCAAATGTTCGTTGAGCACGAGATCGGAATACCCGAGGATCGACGTCATCGGGGTCCGGATTTCGTGCGACATGTTGGCGAGGAACTGTGTTTTGACGGCGGCGGCGGATTCCGCGGCTTCTTTCGCCTGTTTCAGGGTTCGTTGTTGCGACTCCCAACGGCGTTTGTCCTCAATGATGCGGGCCAACTCCTTCGTTCCGTTTTGGAGGTACTCGACGATCAAATGGTCGAACGTGTTCGGCTGCTTGCTGTAAAACGCGACGACCCCTTCGATGCGTCCATTGATTTCAAACGGCAGGCAGAGAGCGGAGCGACTTCCAATCGCCTTGAAAAAATCGGCGCAATGCTGCGGCAACGGATAAAGCTGCAAGTCGTTGACCGACAGCGGCCGCTTCCGGCTGAGCGATTGCGCAAAAAGACACGGAGATTGCGATGAAATCGGATGCGTGCTGTCGTAGCACTGGGGCCGCGTGACATTGAGGTACTTGAATAGGCTGGGCCCCTCGACTTCGATCTTCAAAAACTGCCGGGTACCGATGGCAAGGACTTCGGCGAATCGATAGCCGTCGAGCGAAAAATGCCTGACGGCCGAGGTCAGGCATTGGTGGATCAACTCCTTTTCCGTCTTTTCGTAAAACGATTGACGAATATCCGCCAACATCGCCCAATACGCCCGGTGGTTCTCAATGGTGCGGTGGGCGGCTTTTTGTGCGGAAATATCGCGGATGAAACACTGGTAGACTCCTTTGTCCACGCTGACGGTGATCAGGTTGATCCAGGCGTCGAAACAGGTGCCGTCCGATTTGCGGCACAAAAATTCAAACGGATGCAGATCCCCTCCCTCGATCTGGTCGAAAAGTCGGGTGACGATTTCGTCGGTGTTGCCGCCGTCGTATTGGTGCGCCGGAGAAAGAATCGACGGCGACCGACCGACGATCGCCGCTTTGTCCTTGAAGCCGAACAGTTCAAGCGTGTTGGTGTTGCAATCGATGATCAAACGGTTTTTCAGCAGCAGGATCGCGTCGTTGGAATGTTCGAACAATGAACGGTACCGGTTTTCTTTTTCCCGGAGCGCTTCCTCCGCGAATTTCTGTTCCGAAACATCACGGACGATGTTCAACGACCGTTCGATCTCGCCGGTCGACTGATTGACGATCGGGTAGGCGTTCAACTCGCGCCAAGGTCCCATGAGGCCGAAAGTTGCCGGATCGGTGGACGATTGCGGAAGAAAATGAACCAACGACTGGCTTTCCTGCAATTCGCCGTGAAAGAATTTTTGTGACGGACAGTCGGGACAAACCGCGTTGTTCCCGATGATACGGTAACATTTTTGTCCGACCAGCGGCATGTAGGCGAAAAAAACCTGCTCCATCCGCTTGTTCGTCCGGAGGATATTGAAGTCCCGGTCGATGATATACAGGCTGTCATGAACGCTGGCAAACAGATCGGACAGAAGTGATTGCGAATCGGCGAGCTCCGATCGGGCCTTGATCTGGTCCGTGACGTCGTAAGTGAACCCCAACGTAGTGTTCGGCTCGTCCGGGTGATCGGGAAGCGGAAAGCCGCACGACGTGAAATGTCGGCACTTGTCGTCCTGCATCATCCGAAAATGGATTTCGTAAGGCTCGCCGGTGCGCAATCCTTCGATGAACGCTTGGACGACGCTTTCCCGGTCGTCGTCAAGGATGCCGTCGAAAAACACTTGGAGATCGACGGGAGACGAAATGCCAAGGTTCCCAACAGTACGAACGTAATTCGGCCAAAAAATCTTGCGTTCCTTCGAAACGATCCAAAAGACGATCGGTTCCGAACCGGTGACGGATTCCTGGATACGCCGATTCAGTTCCGCGACCGTTTTTTCCAGGAGAAATTTCGACGTCGCGTTTTGGAGTGTCCCGAAAATCGACTCCGTCTTTCCGGAATGATTTTTCAGCGGATGGGCCGAGAAAAGATACGAGTTGATTTTCCCGCCGACGTTCAGTTGGCACTCCCCCTTTTTGGCGACGCCGTTTTGAGCGACTTCACCGAGAATACCGGCAAGCAACGATCGACCGTCGGGGGAAAGACGATCGACGAGATTGCTCAACAACGCCGGAGTTTTCATGTTGAGGATCCGTTGGCAGGTTCCGGTCGCATACATGGTTCCGGAGAGCTGGCTCGCATGATTATCCAATACGATCATCCAACTGCCGAGATGGTGGTCTTCCAAACAGCGGTTGAACAGCGATGGAAGTCCCAAGCAATAATCGTCCGCGGGAGGAATCGTATCGGCGACGCTCACCAACGATGCGCGGACCGACAAGGGAAGTCCATCCGATCCGTAGTGGATGTCTCCATGGAGCAACCAGGAATCGACGGCGGAATTCACCGAACGCACCGTCCATTGGAACGTCGTCCGATGTTCCGCGTAACAGCTTTGCAAAAAATCCTTCAGCGTCGGAAAGCAAACGAAAAGCGACGGACGAGTCGTTCCGGAAGCGAGATTCAAAACGGCGAACAGTCCTTCGCCCCAAAACTCTTCGTTCGAACAGCGATCGTAAACCCAAGCTCCGACACGGGTTTTGAGGATTTCGGATTCCAGTTGACGCAGGGTGTCGTTCATGGAGCGAGGAGAAATTTCGAACGATTCGAGGCAGGCCGATCGCTCAAGGAGAATGTTCAACAGGCGTATGATTTTCGTTCGCAAATCCGATTTCACCGATCGTTCGTTTCAGTCGTTCCAGTCTAGCAAACATTTCGTTGCTTTCAAGCCCGAACCGATTGATCGCGATTGCCGTATTGTCCGGCAGGTTATGTCCGGAGACAAGATTGACTTTTCCGACGGTTGCTATACAATTAACATGCCTGACTGAAAAAAACGCCAAAAATTCCGGAGCGAATGCGGCTCCGACATCCTTTTACCCCTCGACGCCCATGTTCGGCAAAATTTTCGAGCTCGGCTCGCTCATGAAGCAAGCCCAGGAATTCGGCGGAAAAGTTCACGAGATGAACGACAAACTGCGGCAACTTCGTGTCAAAGGGAGCGCCGGTGGTGGAATGGTCGACGTCGAAGTCAACGGATTGCAGGAAATGGTGTCGTGTAAAATCGATCCCGCCCTGTTTCAACAGAAAGATCCCGAACTTCTCGAAGATCTGATCGTTGCCGCCATGAACGACGCCATCGAAGAGTCCCGCACCAAACAAGCCGAACAGATGCGATCCCTCACCGAAGGAATGGACCTCGGCGCGCTGACGGAATCCCTCGGAAAATTGAAAACCTAATCATGCTTCATCGCACCGCAGGGCGGAGCGGCTAAGAATTATGACCGAACTGACCGAATCCGTGACCCGGATGATGAAGGAATTCGAACGGCTCCCCGGAATCGGCAAGAAATCGGCGGAGCGGATCACCTATCATCTGTTAAAGGTCGACAAAGCCGAAGCGCTCGCCCTCGCCGACTCGATTCGAGCGGTCAAAGAGAACGTCCGCTACTGCAAACATTGCTTCAACCTCGCCGAAGAGGAACTCTGCGAAATCTGCAAGGATCCACGCCGGAACCAATCGCTTCTCTGCGTGGTCGAGCAGCCGCGTGACCTGATCGCTTTGGAGCAGACCGGAATGTACAACGGCTTGTATCACGTTCTGCTCGGTCGGATCGCTCCCTTGGAACAGATCGGGGCGGACCAATTGACGATCGGCCCGCTGATCAAACGGATCAGGATCGGCTCGTTCACCGAACTGATCATGGGGACGAATCCGACGGCGGAAGGGGACGGAACCGCGTTTTTCATTATCAACCAATTGGAAGGCTTTCCGATCAAAATCAGTCGATTGGCTCGCGGCGTGACCAGCGGCAGCGATTTGCAATTCGCCAACAAAGAAATGCTCGCCGACGCGCTGGATGGACGACAATTATTAAAGTAAACACCATCGTCATCCCCGCGCAGGCGGGGACCCAGACGAAAAAGACAGTAAATCGTTTGCATCCGTTATTGCCGGAACTTTACACCGTGAATAACGGATGCAAAAACACATTATCACTGAACTTCCAGATCCCCGCCTGCGCGGGGATGACGACTTTCAAGAATCACCCGCACCGGCTTACCATGCATTTTTCGTTCGGCCAAGAGCTCCGGCAGGAGCAGAAGCAGATTCTGACGCAGCGGATGATCCAGTCGATGGAGATTCTCCAGCTGACGACGCTGCAATTGGAAGAACGGATCAATCAGGAGCTCGCGGAAAACCCGATGCTGGAGCTCGACGCCCCCCCCTCCGACGACGACTCTTCGTATGAGGAAGAGGGGGAGGAGTCCTTCGATCGTCCGGAAAACGACGGCGACGACGAATCGACGTCGGAATCGATAGTTGAAATCGAACCGGAAGCCGTGATCGGAACGTCGAGGGATTCCACGGAGGATTTCCAAACCGCCGACGAATTCGCCCGAACTTACGAGGACACGATCGACGAACAACCCGCTCGGTCACAAAACTGGTTGGAAGACGAAACCGCCCGTCGGAACGACGCCTTCGCCAACATTCCGGCGGCCGCCGAAACGTTGCAGGACCATTTGACGGAGCAGCTCGGTTGGTTCGAACTCACGCCGCCGCAACGGGAAATGGTCGAACGGATCATCAACAATCTCGACCGGAACGGCTATTTCACGGTTCCGCTGGACGAGTTTCTGTCCGGAAAAGAAACCGGACGCCCTCCCAAAACCGTTTCCGACACGGAACGCCGACTCGCCGCGGAATCGCTTCAACTCGTCCGGAAATTGGACCCCCCCGGCGTCGGAGCGGTCGATCTGAAAGATTGTCTTCTCCTGCAAATCACGGTGGAAACGCCCTACCGGGATATCGTCCGGACGCTGATCCAGGACCACCTCGACGACATCCGTGCGAACCGGCTGCCGGTGATCGTTCGGGAAACGGGATACGATCTTGCGGACATTCAGGACGCGATTGCCGTGTTGCGGCATTTGAATCCGCGTCCGGGGGCGGCGTTTGCCGAACAGGCCGCTCCGCCGGTCATGCCTGATCTTGCCGTCGACAAAAACGACGCCGGCCGATATGTCGTGCGTCTGATCGAAGGGAATTCGCGCCATCTCACGATCAACGACGATTACCGCTCGATGAGCAAACGGAAGGACGTCGACAAAGGGACGCGCAACTATATCAAACACCGCATCGGCTCGGCGCAGTGGTTGATCGAGGCGATCGAACAGCGGCGGGAAACGCTCACGAAAGTCGGCCAGGCGATCGTCGATTATCAGTACGATTTTTTTGAGACCGGACCGCAGGCGTTGAAACCGCTCAAGATGCAGCAGATCGCGGACTCCGTCGGCGTTCATGTGACGACGGTGTCCCGTGCCTGTGACGAAAAATGGTTGCTGACGACGCAGGGAATTTATCCGCTGAAACGATTTTTCAGTACGGCGATCGCGTCCTCGGACGGCGGCGAAACGGTCGCGCAGGACGCCGTGCGGCTGAAGTTGCGGGAAATCGTCGACGGCGAAGACAAATCGAAACCGCTCAGCGACGACGATCTTGTTCGGGAACTCGACGCCGCCGGAATCAAAGTCGCTCGTCGAACCGTCGTGAAATACCGTCAAATCATGGGAATCCCCAACAGCCGTGAACGGAAAGACTGGGGAGCGTAGTGGAGGTTTTGGCTTGGTATTCCTTGAATGACTTTCATTGACCGTCCCCTCTCCCTCCGGGAGAGGGAGAGAGTGAGGGTGAGGGACGCTGTATTACTAACGTCTGGGATCGTGAATTTTTTTCACGATCGGCGCCAACAGGATCGGGAGCGGAGCGACCATCCTATGGGTTTTCACGGGCATCGATCTCCGTGACATTGATATTTTCAGTCGGCGTTGTCGCACAATGATTTTGAGCGAATTATTCCTTCGGCACGTTTGCGTCTCGTCAATGTCGATGGAACAGCATGTCAGTCGTCGTTGGCAAAATCGGGGCGACGGAATTGATCCCTCCGTTCGAGGTGTTCGTCGATGAAAATCTGGCCCGACAAAAACGGATATTTTGCCCAGTTTGACTTGCTTGAGAGTGTGAAATCGATTACAGTCCCGATCCACGGACATGTTACCCACGATGCCGAAACGCTTCGAGATTACGTTTTCGAATTTGCCGTTATGGGACGCTTCACGCCAAACCTGATACTCCTGTTGATCGGATTCGCCGGTTGCCAAACACTGCAACCCGATACCGGAACTCCGACCGCGATGCACCCCAACGGTATTCAGCGTCCCCAATCCGCTGCCGAGCCTTCCGCCGGACTGTTTGCGAAAACCGCGACGTATTTTCAAGGAAAACAACCGGCCCGCCAACAGGTTCCGACGCAACCTGAAACGGTTACGACGCCAATCGTTCCGCAACCGCAACTGGTCGCGGCAGCTCGTCCGCCGTACCGGATTCCGTCCAATACGCTCAGCCCGTCGCGGCTTCTTTTCGATTTCGGTTCCGATGACACCCTGCCGGCGCCGGCCGTTGCCGAAACGGCACAGAAAGTCGCCGCCAACGTCGCATCTCCGACCGACCCGAAAAATTCGTTCGGCCATCCCGGCGTCGCTGCCGTCAGCCCCTTGAAACCGCTGAAAGACGATCCGCCGAAATTGCGGGCGCTCTTGGCGGAGATCGAAGCGACCAAGCCGGAAGATCTTCGCGTTTCCCTTGCCGACGCTGAAGAGTCCATCGCCAAGTTCCGCGAAGAACGGCTCCGCGAACAATCCGTTTGGCTCGAAAACCCGCATCTCGAACCGCAATATCTCGCGGTGCTTCGAACCAGAATCATTCAGAACACGCCGACGTCCAAAAACACGACCGACACCACCGCCCAAAGCGCCGCCAAGTCGAAGACGGTTCGCCGGATTCCCGAGCCGGAAGAAGACGAAGACGAACTGTCGACGACTGCCCACGATACCCCAAAGAAATCGGTCGATCCCGACGACGTTGACGAATCCGAAGCGACGGAGCCCGCTCCGCTTCCTCCCGCCAAACCGAAGCGGTCCCGTTCCACAGCGACGGTGGCGTCGACCGAACAAACGGAACCGGCCCCATTGAAAAACACGGCTCCCGAGCCGCTGCCGCCGTCGAACCCGTTGCGGAAATCGTCGGAATTTCCCGCGCTGACCCAATTGAATCCGGGCAATTCGCAAGCCGTTTCTTACGGAACGCGGCAAGGGGACATCGTGCAAGTCAATTACGTTCCGGAAACCGACGGCGATTGGAAAGCCCACGCCCGGACCGCCGCCGATTTGCTCCGTTCGAAAATTGAAAACACCCCCGACGGTCGCAGCTTTGCGAACGAGGGAAATCTTCGCCTGTTGGAACTCATTCTCGGCAACCGTCAGGAAGCGGCCCGGCCGTTCTCCTTGGTCGAGAAGCCGATCAACGATTTCTGGGGAAACCAAATGCTCGGTTTCTCGACGTTGCTCGACGAAGTCGGCAATCCGGACAAAGTCCAGCGGTATTCCACGGCGGCGTTCCGGGTCGACGAAGGGTTGGTCGAACTCCGCAAGGTTTGTCCGCTGAAGCTCAAAAATGTTCAATTCATCAAGGATTGGGCCGCTTTCGGTGTCTTTCTGCCGCGTCGGGAAGATTGCCAGGCGGGGGAAACCGTCAGCCTGTATCTCGAACTGGAAAATCCGACCATTCGAAAATCATCGCTCGGGTACACGGTGAAAACATCGATCAGCTACGAACTTCGGGACAGCGCCGCGAAAGTCGTCTTGAAGTCGGATCCGCAAATGGTCGAGGATTCGTCGCCGAGCCAGAAACGGGATTACTTCATTCACCTTCCCATTAAACTGCCGAAAAGTCTTCCGCATGGCCAATACCAACTCCGCGTCAACGTCACGGACATGAACAGCGAGACCATGAAATACGCCGAAGAGCAGTTGCCGTTTCGGGTGATTCCGTCGGCACACACGCCACCGGATTGAAATTCGGGCGCTGAAGTATTACGACGATCGTCTGCGGACAATCCAGTCGCCGAGCGTCGGGAAGAGTTGTGAAATCGCGAAGAGAATTCGGGCTTTGCAGGGAACGACGAGTTCCGGCTTCCGTTTTTCGCAGTATTCGAGAATTTTCGCGGCGAGCCAATCCGGTTCAATCCATCCGACCTTGACGCCGGCGCCGGGAGCTCTTGCGGCGTCGGGAATTCCTTCGAGCCCTTCCAACGGATAGAGCCGTTCATTGCCCCGCTTGATCGGGCCCGGACAGACGAGCAGAACATGCAACCCTTCCGGACCGAGTTCCAGGCGAAGTTGCTGCGAATACGCCGCGACGGCGAACTTCGAGACCGGATACGCCCCGACGAATCGGGCGGCGCTCTTTGCCGCCAGCGAACCGATATTCACGACGTGTCCCCGACTTTCCAACAGCATCGGCATCGCCGCCCGGGTGCAACGGATCGTTCCGAGCACATTCAGATCGAAAAGCGCCTGAAATTGTTCCGGCGTCGTGTCGAGCACCTTTCCCCGCATCGAGCGTCCGGCGTTGTTTACCAACACGTCGAGCCGCCCGAATTTTTCCCGAACCGTCTGAAAAACGCGGTCGACGTCTTCCTGAACCGTGATATTCGCGTGAATCGGAACCGTTTCGACGCCGAATTTCGCCGTAATTTCCCTCGCCGCCGTTTCGACGTCGTTCTTTTCCAGAGCAACGAGCACCAGTTTCGACCCGGCTGCGGCGAACGCTTCCGAGATGATCCGACCGAGTCCGCTGGAGCCGCCGGTCACGACAACGATTTTTTCACGCCAATAATTTTTCATCCTGTAAACTTAACAAAGTTCCTAACCGTGTCAATCGACGTGAAAAACAACAGCCGGAAGGGAGGCGTACTCGCCGTACTGACGGATTATTTAGCCGGTACTCCGCGTCGTCGTTCCGTCATTACGCCAGCCAGAGAATGAACACGGCGGCTCCATTCCGGCTGTTGTTCTTCGACGAAAAACGTCTATAATTATTCTACGAACTACCGAATTCCGATTCAGACGCGGAGTACCGGCTAAATGGGGGACAAAACGTAAAAAATACCATGCCGATTCACGAACTCGCCGGAAAACCGGCTCCCAAGTCGATTCTCGTCGACCTGAACACGCTTGAAAAGGATTACTACGGCCAAAAGCCGGACCCGGCGAATCCGACGCAGGCGGTTGCGTTCGGAACCAGCGGACACCGAGGCAAGTCGTCCGACGGTTCCTTTACGGAGTCCCATATTTTGGCGATCGCCCAAGCGGTCGTCGATTATCGGAGCATGAAGGGATACGACGGCCCGCTCTTTCTTGGCAAGGACACCCATTTTCTGTCGGGACCGGCCCAGAAAACGGCGTTAGAGGTTTTCGTTGCGAACGGTGTGGACGTCGTTTACGAAACGAACGACGGATTCACGCCGACTCCGGTGATTTCCCATGCGATTTTGCGGTACAACGTCGGTCGGAAAAGCGGTTTCGCCGACGGCGTCGTGATCACGCCGTCCCACAATCCGCCGAGCGACGGAGGGATCAAGTACAACGGCCCGAACGGCGGCCCGGCGGACACCGACGTAACCGGCTGGATTCAGAACAAGGCGAACGATTATCTCCGCAACGGTTTGAACGGCGTCAAGCGGACGGCGAATGTTCCGAAAAGTTCGTTCAGTTTCCTTCCCGAATACGTCGACGATTTGGCGAACGTCGTCGACCTGAAAGCGATTGCCGCCGCGAAACTCAACATCGGCGTCGACCCGCTCGGCGGCGCCGGAGTCGGATATTGGGAGCCGATTGCGGAACGGTACGGACTGAACATTGCGGTCGTCAACAAGGCGGTCGATCCGACGTTCTCGTTCATGACGGTTGACCACGACGGCAAGATTCGGATGGACTGCTCCAGCCCGTACGCCATGCGGGGATTGATTTCGCTGAAAGACCGTTTCGACTTGGCGTTTGCGAACGATCCGGACACGGATCGGCACGGAATCGTCGTTCCGTCGGTCGGCTTGATGAATCCGAACCATTATTTGGCGACGGCGATTGAATTTCTGTTCGAACATCGTCCGAATTGGCCGCGCGGGGCGGCGGTTGGCAAGACGTTGGTTTCCAGTGGAATCATCGATCGGGTCGCGGCAAGTCTCGGCGTCGAGGTGCTTGAGGTGCCGGTCGGATTCAAATGGTTCGTCGACGGTTTGTTCAACGGAACGCTCGGTTTCGGCGGCGAAGAGAGCGCCGGCGCAAGTTTTCTGCGGCTCAACGGTAAAGTGTGGTCGACCGACAAGGACGGGATTATTCTGAATCTTCTTGCGGCGGAAATCCTGGCGAAGACCGGCAAGGATCCCGGCGTGTTGTATCAGAGCATTGAAAAGCGGTTCGGAACGTCGTGTTATACGCGGGTCGACCAAACGGCGACGCCGGAACAGAAAGCGGCGTTCAAAAACCTGACGCCGGAAAAGGTTGCGGCGAAAGAACTTGCGGGGGATCCGATTCTGCAACGGCTCACGAACGCTCCCGGCAACGGAGCGTCGATCGGCGGCTTGAAAGTCGTTTCAACGGAAGGTTGGTTCGCCGCTCGACCCTCGGGAACGGAGAACATTTATAAAATCTACGCCGAATCGTTCCGGAGTTTAGAGCATTTGGAGAGAATCCTCGACGAAGCAAGGAGAATCGTCGACGCCGCCCTCATTTAGCCGGTACTCCGTGCATTCGCCCAAAACCCAATCCTTTCCCCGATCATTCGTTTCGATGTCGACTCCCCTGGATGAAATGATTCAACGAACGCTGAGCGTCGGCGTTCTGACTCAAGAACAAGTCAATGACATTTTGATCACCGTCGGGACGCAGTCGATCGACGTCGACCTTTTCCTGAACACGGCGTTGCGTCGCGGCCTGCTGACGAACTATCAAGTCGAGCGGTTGCACAGCGGCGAGTCGTTCGGATTCCTGTTCGGCGATTACAAAGCGCTCTACATGGTCGGAGCTGGAACATTTGCGCGGGTCTTTCGGGCGGAGCACCGGTACACGAACCAAGTTGCGGCAATCAAGGTGCTGCGGGCGCGGTTCAGCGACAACCAGGCGTTCATCAACCATTTCATGAACGAGGCGAAGATCGTTTCCGAACTGAAGCACCCGAATATCGTTCCGGTATTTTCGTCGGCGTCGAAGGGATACCTCCATTGGATGGCGATGGAATTCGTCGAAGGACAGACGTTGCGCGAATTCCTCAAGATCCGGAAAAAGGTCGAACCCCGAACCGTGCTGCAGATCGCCGTCGACATCTGCAGCGGTTTGGAATATGCGATACGAAAAAAGGTTCCCCACCGCGACTTGAAGTTGAGCAACGTACTTCTTGCGTCGACGGGCCAGGCGAAGATCGCCGACTTCGGGTTGGCGTCGATTGCGCAATCCGGCGCGGGATCGGATATTCCGTTCCTGAAAAACCAGCAGTCGGTCGACTACATCGCCCTGGAAAAAGCGGCCGGCGGAAATAAGATGGACGACCGCAGCGACCTGTTCTTTCTTGGCTGCATGATTTACCAACTGTTGAGCGGACAGTCGCCGTTCGAGGAAACGAAAGACCGTTCGAAGCGATTGGATCGCAATCGGTTTTTCAACGTCAAGCCGTTGTCGCAAGTTGCATCGGGAGTTCCCCATTCGATTTCGTTCCTCGTGAACAAGGCGATGACCGTCAATCCGGACCAGCGGTATCAATCGGCGTCGGAAATGCTGATCGAGCTGCGCGGCGCGCTCCAACGCCTGGAGGCGGGCCGGGCCGACGAAACCGCGGCGACGCTCCGCTTCGACGGGCTCCAAGCGTTGCAGGAAGACAAAAAGGATCGCGCACGAAAAATCGAAACGCCGACCGTGATGGTCGTCGACTCGAATCCGAAAATGCAAAAAGGATTGATCAATTTGATGGTCAAGTCGAATTATCAGGCGATCGGCGCCGACGGACCGGACCAGGCGGCGGAGGCGATCGCGGAGGACGATTTGGCGGCGCAATGCGTCGTTTTCAACGGACAATCGCTCGGGATGCGGGCCGTTCGCGGATTCAACGATTTCGCGCAACGCCGATCCACGAAAGAGATTCCGGCGCTCCTGATTTTGGACCAGGGGCAAAGCGATTGGGCGGCGGAGATCAAAAGCCTGCCGCACCGGAAGATTCTCGTGATGCCTGTTACCGTACGACAACTCAGGGATGCCGTCGTCGAATTATTGAAACCGTTTCAAACCGACGACACGCCGCAAGACGGAACCGACGTCGAAGACGTCGACGCCGAAACGACGGAATAAAATCTCTTAAAGAGCCGGGGCGATGCGCAGCGCAGTCCCCGGACGATACCATGCGATATTTTGCAACGTTTATCTTGATCGTGTCGGCATCGTTCCTCCAGGCGGGATCGTCCGCGGAGCTCGACCGTGGGATCAAGGCGTTCCAGTCCGGCGATTTCAAACAGGCGGTCGAAGTGTTCGCGCAAGCGGAGAAGGCGGCGCCGACCGATCCACGCATCGTTTACAATCTCGGAGCCGCCCAGGCGGCGGCGGGAAACTTCGACGACGCGGTCGAAACGCTTCGCAAGGCGGCGCTCGTCGACGACGTCGCCGTCGCCTCGAAATCTCTCGTGCTGCTCGGCGATATTTCCGTTGCGCAAGCGAAATTGCGGGTCGCACCCAAACCGGAGGAGACTCCCGACGCCGATCGCCGTGCGTCCTTCGCCTTCCTCGACGCCGCCGAAAAATCGTTCGGTGAAGCGGCGGAACTCGAGCCGTCGGTTGCCGAAACCATGCGGCGAAACATCGAACAAATCCGTTCCTGGAAAAATCGGATGGAAGCCGAATGGAACCGCTTCGACCGCGATAAAAAACGCCGGGAACTCTCGTTGCCGCAACGATTCGATTGGATCGAACAGGTGGAACGCGGCATTCGAACGAAAACGAAACGGATCGCCGCCGAATCCCAATCGCCGAAGAAGTATCAAGAGCTTTACGAAGCGTCGAAAACGCAACAGGAAGTCGTCGAAGAACTTCCCCCGCTCAAGGAAACATTGCGGCAAGCCCTTGCAAGGGAAGATGTTCCGGAAAACGGAGCCGGAGTCCGGCGAAATGTCGCCTCGCTGGTTGCGGCGGTCGACAAGATCGCCGAGTCGGCGACGGCGACCCGGGAGTCGCTCCGGAATTTTCAGAACGAAAACGCCGTCGACGGCGCAACGAAAACCGTTGAGCGATTGGATTATCTCCGCAACGCGCTCAGCCCGTTCGAAGAAATCGTACAAAACGCCGAAAAAAAACAGGAGGCGCTCTGCAAGGCGAATCCGAGCGGCTCGCCCGTTCCCCCAACGGACGCCGGAAACGTCGTCGACCTCGCCGAACAAGCGTGGGAACAAGGATTCATCGACGTCTGGACGCCGCTTTTTGTCGGCAAGGCGAAACAACAATTGGCGCAAATCGACGAGGAAAACGAAACGTCGAAACGTCAGCCGGAAGACGATTCCGAACGAAATTCCGAGGAACGCCGGGCGGAAAATCTTCGCCGGGCGATGGAACTTGCCGTTCAATACGGTCCGGAAATCGAATCGGCGGCGGCCGAAGCGGCGCAACTTCTTTCCGAAACGAAATCAGCCGACGCCTTGCCGAAACAGCGGCGAGCCCTGGAACTTCTTCGTGAAATCCTGAAACCGTTGCAACAAGACGACAAGCAAAAGAATCAACAGAACGATTCTCAAAACGATCAACAGAATCGGCAACAACAACAGAACCAACAGCAGAACTCGCAGGATCGCCAAAACGGCAAGGACGACCGCCAACAAAATCAGGCGGACAAAGACCACGAACAGCAACAGAAGCAGCAGCAAGGGAACGAGGAGAAGCAATCATCGGAAACTCCCGACGACGCAAAGAACGCCGGGAAGGATCAACGCAAGGCGGAGTCCGAACAGCAGCGGGACGAAGGCTCGCCGCAAGAAAAGGATTTAACGTCACGGGAGAAAAAAGAGGAGCTCGAAAAAGCGCAACGGATGTTACGCCAAGTCAAACGTCGTCAACAGGAAGTGGACGAAAAACGGGAGAAAGTCCGTGCGCTGCTCATGCAACTCGAACCGGTCGAAAAAGATTGGTAGGTCGCCCCTGCTTTCCGGGATCGCAGGTTCCGACTCTAAGTTGCATTACGAAACGTTCAGCAACGAAAAATCGTCGTCGTTGGGATCGGTGTTGCGGAAAGGGACCGTCGTCTGTTCCGACTTTTGAAGCACCGGACGCAGCACAGCCGAATCCGTGGCCCGTTGCGGCTTGGCTGCTTGCGGAGCGGGCTGTTGAGCCGGTGGCGACGCCGGTTTCGATGGTTGCGGCGACGACTCGGCGACCGGAGCGGACGGAGCCGGGACACTGGTCGGCATCGGAATGTTCTTGGTCATCGGGGATTGGTTCCAAACCTTGGCGAACCATTGGAGCGCGACTTCCGGATCCCGCAACACCTGTCGCCGTCCGAAGAGGAGAAACGACAAAAAAAGCGTCAGCACGCCGACCGCTTCCAACGCCGTTCGAATCATGATGATTTCCGTCGGTGTCGCTTGGATCCGAATCACCTCGATGCGGACAAGCTGCGCGGCAACGATGCCGACTAAGGCGACGAAAAAAAGAAAACACGCCGGACGGTAAGCAAGCATGTCCAGCAGCAAACGAATCCCGATCAAGCCGAAGACGAACGAATAAATCGTCAACCACCAAACGTCGCCGTTCTGGTGAAGTCTGGTGCCGCTGGCGTAAACCAACAGGTCCCGAAGCGTCTCCCGAAAAAGGACGTGGGTGTCCAAACTCAACAGGACCAGCGCGAAGGAGGCCCAAAACCAAACGTCCCCCTTGGCGGGATCGGCGTGTTTGAGTCCGAGCCGTGAATTCAGCAGCGCAACTCCGGCAGCGAGCAGGAACAGCGTCGACACGAACCACGTCAGAACACTGCCGTTGGAGGCGACATCGAGCGCCGGAATCACCGGAAGCGAGACCCTTTCGGCCCACCCCGGCATCTTGAAATAGGCGAACTCCAGCGCCGCGACGCCCAAGACGCCGCCCAAAAACAGGATCCAATAGACGCCGAGTCCCTTGGGAATCAGGTCTGTAACATCCGAACGCTGGTTCATGGTCCACCTGGAGAGTAAGTACAACGACCACGAATCTCATCGACCGAATAAGGGGAGCGGTTCAGTGTTCGCCGCCAAGTTCGCAAGAATCGGATTTCGTGGACTTCGGCGGATAAAACGGTCGTTCGTTCTTCAGCGAATGGTTGAGACCGCGAATGATTGAGGAAAGGTATCCGCAGGATCGGGAGTGAAACGACCATCCTGCGGGTTGGCAAGACGAGCGGAAGCTCGGTTAAGGGCCCGGCCGTGCCGGGACATCCCACGCCGTGATGGAATTCGTGTCCGCAATGACGAGCATCCGGCGTTTTTCCCATGTCAACGCCGCAACTCCTTTGACCATCCGGCCGGTCGCAAAAACGTCGATGAGTTTTCCGGACGCGTCGATGAAGAAGAGGGAGCCGTCGGCGGCAACGACGATCCATTCCTGCACGCCGTCGCCGTGAACATCGCCGGCGACGATCTGCTCGAACCGTTGGGATTTTTCCCCGGCAGGCAAGGGAACGTTCCAGAGGACGTTTCCTTGAAGGTCGAGCCCGGCGGCGAGCGTTTCGTCCTTGGTGGTCGATTGGAGAAGGGCGCAAATTTCCGAACTGCCGTCCCCATCCAAGTCGACGCAGTTGAATTGGTCGATGGAATAATCCCCTTTGGCAGTCAATTGACCAAGCTGCTTCCCTTGAGTGTCGTACCGTTGGATCGTGTTGAACCGCTGATTCAGATGGGTTGCGAACACTTCGAGTTTTCCGTCTCGGGAATACAGCTCCACCTGAAACGGTGAAACGATCGTTTCATCCCTCCAAAGTTCTTTGCCCTGCAGATCGACGAGGCGCACGGAATCAAGGGCTGCCGCGTCCGGAGAAAGGACGCCGAGAAGGACCGACTGCGTCCCGTTTCCCAAAACGTCGCCGAGCAGGAAATCGGCGACGACACCCTCCTTTGTTTCCGATTCCTTGTCCGATTTTTTATTCGGATCATAAGTCAGGATGGTTTGGAACGAATCGTTCAACACATGGATTGCCCGTCCGCTGACCGACGAGACGCCGATGTACCGCTTTTGAATTCCGTCGACGCCGGTTCGAACAACGGTCAGCAGTTCGTCGGATTTCAAGCCGGTCGGTTTTTCGTTCCTTAAAACATTTCCGGCGAGGCTCACGACGGCGAGCGAATTTCCATTGCAGGGGATCAACAGTTGCGGCGGCGCATTATCGACCCCCGGCAGAATCGCGACGTTGCCGGGGCTTTGAAGCGAGTTGAGCGTCCAAGACTCCTTGAGCGTCAATGTTTGGGGAAGCCGTTGCGAAGGAGGCGTCGAGGGGGGGGCGTGCTCATCACTCGGCGGCACATAGGCGAAGTAATCGTTGTTGACAAGAGTTGCCAGCAGTTTTCGATGGTCGTCCCGCTCCTGATCGAGCATGGCGAGCCCTTCTTTATGCGGCTTGCCGCCGCTCAGGATGTCCCGGACCGTTTTGCCGAGCATTGCCGCGGAGACCGCCGTTCGGGTGAACAATTCGATGCAACCGTCCGGACCGACGATGAGGAACAGCGGGAACGAATCGAGCGTGAATAATTCTTGAAACGAATTGTCGTCGGGGCGATAGACCGGCAACGAAATTTCCCAACGGTCGAACACCGTTCGGATGAGCGAGGCAGGGTCCGCTTCGGTGTCTCCCGTTGCCGTGCGTTGTTGGTGGAATCCGTCGAAATCGACGGCGAAAAACCGAACACGATCATCCTCGGCGAATGTTTTGCCGACTTTTTGCAATTCTTCCAGCGCGGCGCGACTAGCTTCGCTTTGAGTCGTCCACAAGCAGAAGACGGACGTTTTTTCGGCCAGTTTTCCGAGCGTCAGCGTTTCGCGGCGGTCGCCGTCCCGGAGCGGCAACGAGCTCACGGCGATTTTTTTCTGCGGTTCGTTCAGCGTTTGTCCCAAAAACGCGGATTCGGTGGTTTTCAAGGCGTTGACCCGTTTGACCCCTTCGGGAAGAAGCATCACGAAGGTTTCGTCGGGGATCGGTGCGTTGAATGCCGCATCGTGCATTTCAACCCGAATCGACCGAATACTCTCGACTCCCTGCGGCAACGACAACCCTTCGACGAAATACTCCAGGCGGACGAGCGCTCCGGTATCTCGTCGGATCCAAAGAATCCGTTTCCGTTCCCGATGGGTAATCTGAACGAGATCGCAGACCGATTGGTTCAACGGTTGCTGCGAAAGAACTTCGGCGACCGCTCCTTCCGGAAGAAAGGTTTTGAGCGGATCGGCGGCGAATAAAAGGACCAATTGCGGCGGAAACGCGAGAATGTCCTTCGGAATGCCGAGGTTCATCGCGTCGTCGAGATTGACGTCTTGGAATAAAACGTCGAGCGTCCAGCGTTTGGGGGGGGCGAAGTGCAACACCTGACCGACGAAAAAGCGGGCTTGCGCCAAGACGTTGACGCCGTCCGAAACGAGTTTTCCGTCGTTGACATCCAAACGAAGTTTCGTCGGCGACTGAAAAGCGACCGAGCACGGCCAATAAACCGGTTCCATGCCCGGTTCGCTCATTTGGCCGACAATTTGCACGATTCCGTGGTCGGAATACGAAGTCGCCGACTGGTACGCCGCAACCATTGCCTCAAGAATCTGATGCGGCGTCTTGTCGGAAACGGGACGGCCCTCCGGACTGCTCTTCGACCCCGGCGTCGGCAGCTTGATCGTTGTCGATTCCGGCGGCGAAACCGTCTTCCCGGAACGCGGACAACCGGTTCCGAACAAGACGAGAAACCAGCCGACCGCGATCAGTGTCAGGAGATGGAAGCGCATAGCAAAAACCGGGACCACAGGTCCCGGCTCGTGGGATTCGTCGACGAAATCGTTCGGAATTTTAGAAATACTTCGTTACGCCGGGAATCGGCATCGCATAGTCGCCGTTTTCGTTCGGGAGAACCGGCGCCGGTTTGTCGAACGCCATTTCGGCGATGTTCGGCGCGTATTCGAACGTCGAGCTCCACGCCTGTTCCGCGGTGATGTACTGTCCGGTGTCGACCGCCATGCGTCCGAGGATCGGCGTGAAAGTTGCTTCGATACCGCGTTCCATTTCGTTCCATTCCTTGTTTTCACGGATCGCCTGGAAGAAGCGGTCGTGTTCGGTCTGGTACGAATCGTTCTGCTTGGCTTCCGCTTTCCAGAAGACGTTTTTGCCGGTTTTCGAGGCGTTCCAATCGTCGAAGAATCGCGGTTCGTTGACTTGTTCGCCGACGACGGCGCTCCCCTTGGTTCCGTGGACGATTCCTTGGAAGCAGTTCCAAGTGTTCGGAATCGTTTTCGTCTGCATCATCATCCGTTTTCCGTCGGCGAAATAATACTCGACGGCGGCGTGGTCGATCAATTGGTCTTTATCGGTTCGGGTGCATCGACCGCCGCAACCTTGGGCCGCGACCGGGAGTTGTTGCTTCGCCCAGCAGCAAATGTCGAGGTTATGGATCAGCGCGTCGACGATGAATCCGCCGGTCGTCCAATCGAAGCAGAAAATGTTCCGAAGCTGGTGTTGCAGCGGCGTCATGTCGCCGATCTGGCCGAGCCGATGCGGCGATTGCAATCGGTAGACCCACAGCGACATGATTTCGCCGAGCTTGCCGTCGTGAATCGCCTGGATCGTTTCTTCCGTACGAAAATAGTGCCGGTTGTTCAAGCCGACCGCGACTTTCAATCCCTTTTCCTTCGCTTTCACGTTGGTCTGTTTCAGCGACAGCAAGCCGGGAATATCGACCGCGACCGGTTTTTCGGCGAAGACGTTCAGCCCTCGTTCGACGGCGTAAGCGTAATGGAGCGGTCGGAACGCCGGCGGCGTCGTCAAGAGAACCACGTCGCCCGGTTCCAACGTGTCCATTGCTTTCAAGTAACCGTCGAAGCCGGAGAACAGCCGTTCGGGAGCGACGTTGACTTTATCGCCTTGCTCCTTCTTGGCGAAGTTCGTTTGGATCGCTTTGACGGCTCCGTCCACTTTATCTTGGAAGGCGTCCGCGGCGGCCCAAAGAACGACGTTCGGATCCGCGTTGAGCGCCTGATTGGCGGCGCCGCGTCCCCGGCTGCCGGTTCCGATGCTGGCAATTTTGATTTTACGGTTGTTTGCAGCAGCGTGGACCTTGGGAATCATGGTTCCGGCAAGAACGGTACCGGCAGCCAGCAATCCGGTCTGCTTGATGAAATCGCGACGCGATTCGAATGGGGATTTTTTCATAAAAACCTCGGAAATAGTGAAAAAAGAAAACGAAACAAAGAGCCGGGGATGGAGCGAAGCGCAATCCTCGGACCGTTCACGACATCGACCTGAATTCGTCGGGAAGTTTTGGAGTCGCTCCGCTTTGCGAACAGACGAATGCGGCGACATCGTTGGCGCGTTCGTTGATTTTAGCAAGCGGCAGACCGAAAAGCAAGCCGACGACGGCGGTTGCCGTAAAAGCGTCTCCGGCCCCGATGGTATCGACAACGGCGACTTGCCGACCAGGCGAATCATTTTTTTGACCATCGGCGGCGAACAGGCAACTTCCGTTGGAGCCGCAGGTCAAAATCAACCACCGGAGATTCCGTTGCCGAACGAACCATTCGGCGTGTTCTTCGAGGCTCCGGCCCGGCGAACCGAACATGGCGGCGATTCGAAACAGTTCGTCGTCGTTCAGTTTGAGGATGTTCGCCAATCCGAGCACCGATTCGACCAACGGTTTTTCGGTAAAAGGGTCGCGTAAATTCAGGTCGAGAATCCGCAACGCCGATTCGGGGGCCGCTTCGACCAAGGTTCGAACCGACGCCAATGTTTCCGGGGTGCGCGAT
The DNA here is from genome assembly GCA_031549705.1 of Thermoguttaceae bacterium. Taxonomy (GTDB): domain Bacteria; phylum Planctomycetota; class Planctomycetia; order Pirellulales; family Thermoguttaceae; genus WRKP01. The sequence goes on along the minus strand of JAVBPI010000187.1, from coordinate 21,327 downwards.
GCCAAGGAGCCGAAACAGACGGCGTCGGCGGTTGTCGCGAATTGAACGGCAGCCGGGCTCGCTTCGATGTGGTCCCAAGCGACGTTTTCACGAATCGTGTATTTCGGCTGACCATCGGAGAGAATCTCAACGTCGACGGTTCCCGTCGGAGCGGTGGCGTCAACGCCGATCAATTCCGTTGGAATCCCGATGTTTCGATAGAAATCGAGCAATTCGTGGCCGAGTCGGTCGTCGCCGACTCGGGAAACGAGCCGAACTTCGGCGCCGAGCTGTTTGCAGTGGAACGCGAAATTCGCCGGAGCGCCGCCGACTTTCGGGCCGGACGGCAGCATGTCCCAAAGAACCTCGCCGATGGAGAGAATGTACATGAGGAAAGGAGTTAGGAGTTAGGAGCCGGGAGTTAGGAGAAGAGGAGACAGAAACGCTATCGGCGTCGAAGAAACTTGACGATCAGCGATAGAACCAACGATTCGTCAACTCTCCTAACTCCTAACTTCTGTCTCCTCTCTTCCTCTTCCTCACACCTTGATCCGTTCGATGTTCAGTTTGGCGAGATCCGTGGTTCCGACGCTCAGCTCGGCGGCTTTCTCAATGTGAGAAACTTCGGCGAGATCCATCGGAGCGACCGCGCTGTTGAAGAACTTCACGGCGGCGGTGTCGGCGGCGACGATGTCCGGCGAGATGAAGAGCGCTTTGGTCAGCACGGCGTCCGCTTCGGATTTGCCGCGAGGTCCGTTCGCCTTCAATGTTCGGTAAGCGTCGACGATGTTCAACGCGGGCTTCTTCTCATAGGTGCAGGCGTCGGCGATGCACTGCTGCAAGTCGGTGCTGTGAAATATCTTCCGGTCGAAGACGATTCCCATGTAATTCTTGAGTCCGATCGTCATCCTGGCACCGCCGTGGGTTTTCAGGATCGGGACGTTGAACCAGACGTCGCAGTCGATAATCGCCTGGTGAATCTTCGTGCTCTTGAGCTTCTTGCCGTTCGGGAGAGCGACTTCCCGATAATATTCCTCAAGGTCGCCGGGAACGACTTTGGCGCCGGCATCACGGGCGGCGTCTTCGATACCGCTGTTTTTGTACGGCTTCGTCCAAGGTTTATCGCAGGTCTGGTCGAAAACGACGACTTCGGACGCCCCGGCGGCAAGCGCCTGTTTCACGATTTCGGTAACGAGAATCGGATTCGTGTTCGCGGCGAGTTCCGGTGTCTTGTCCCAACCGATGTTCGGCTTGACGACGACTTTCTGCCCCTTTTTGACATATTTTTCCATGCCGCCGAGCGCGGTGATTGCTTTTTGGAACATGACGTCCGGTTCTCCGCCGGCGACGGCGACGAGATCGGGGGGGCCTTCTTTTTTCGTTTCCTGGGCCAGGGCGTCAAGGGCGTCGAACGAACCGGTCGCAACGGCGGCACCGCCGAGAGCCAACGTTTTGAGAAAATCTTTGCGTTTCATGGTATCACAATATCCTCGGATTTGATGGTCGAAATTCTGCCCGTCATTTATTATTTTACCCGTTTTTCAAATGAAAGAAAACGGTGTCGGGCATCTTTTTCCTCGATTCAACGCAATCGGTTTCATTATTTCAGGTCCAAAAACCCTGCCGGTTGAATCGCCCCTGCGGCGTTCGCCGGTTCCGAGGTCGGAATCGGTTGACCGGTCGCCGCAAACGGATTGCTTTGCGGAGCGTCGGCAACCGTCGGCGACGGCATGGCTGGTGTCATCGTCGGAGCCGGGAGCTGGAACGGTTGTTCCGACGGCGGAGCTTGCGTCAACATGTTCGGTTCGGTTGCGAACGTCGTCGTCGGAGGAGCGGGGGGCCCTTGCGGACCGGGATGATGACCGGGACGACCGTGCGGACCCGGCGGCGGACCGTTGTCGGAGAACGTGTTCATTTGCGATGTTGCGACCGGCGGTTTGGTGCTGTTCGGAACGTCGGGGGTTCCCCCTTCGAATTTCGGCAACTCGATCAGCGCTCCGACCATCCGATAGGTGCTGATGTTCGAACCGATCGTCTCCGAAGTGTATTCGGCGATCATTTTGTTGTAATCGACGACGGCCCCGGTCAATTCGACGAACGCGCCGGTCCGTTGATTCAGCACGGAAACCCAATCCTGCACGCTCCCCTGCCGATTCTTCAGCGTCGCCTGGAAAAATCGTTCAGCGGCGGCCCGTTCGTTCTTTCGGGCGTCGATCAACTGTTCCTGGAAGGGAATCAACCGACTCAACAGTTTGGCTCGCGGTGTCCGGGCAAGCGTTTCGGCGTAAGTGACATATTTTTTCGCCGACGGATAATCGCACGGAATCGGATACTCTTCCGGTTTCAGGTTGGCGGAACCGCGAATCGACTGCAACTGCTCGACGAGTTGCGTCTGCTTTTTCAGGAACGTGAACTCCGTTGCCCGACGTTGCTGTTGCGCAATGTGGAACGCCCCGAAAAATTCGTCGGCCCGCTGCGCGTTCCCCGAACTCTTCGCTTCGAAATACCAGTTTTGAATCTGCCGTTCCGCGTTGAATCGGATGTTGTATTCCACGAGGCTCCCCGCGAGTTCCCAATACGCTTCCAACAGGGCTTCCCGTTGGTTCGGACCCCAAACCCCTTCGAGAAGCTGCGCGACGGTGAACGGCTTTCCTTCAATCGCGGATTTCGGCTCGTTCGGATTCTTCGGCGGCTCCGGCAAATTGTAGTAGTTGTAGAACGGATGGTTTTCCGAAACGACGGATCGCAACAGGTCCGGACGGTCCCGTAACATTTGTTGCGTCGGCTCCAACAGTTTCTGGATCGTCGTCTGTTGAGCGATTGTTTGTTGCAGTGTCGGCTGCCGACCGATGCGCGGCTTCGTCGGGTCCACCGAGAGCGTCGGTCGCTGATCGGCGACACCCATGGCGTTCCGAACCGGCGGCGCGGAAGCGGCCGGAGCTGCGGGGACCGTAGCGGGCGGAATCGGATTCGGCGAGATCGGAAGCGTGTTTGCCGAAGGAGCAGGGCCCGGCGGCGCCGCCGGGGCAACACCGTACGTCGCACCGGTATTGGCGGGAGTCGGCGTTCCGGCAAAGGAACCGAAACCGTCCTCGCCGAAACTGAGCGCCGGAAGCGAAGCAATCAACAGCGAAACGACCAATAAAATGATGAACAGCAACGTCGATTCGCGGAAGTTTTTGTGAGCCTCCTTGGAATTCAGGGCGTCCTTGCTTGTTTTCATGGGAAATCCGTTTGTCGAGAAAGTTGGGTCTGGGAAAATACTAACGGTTTGGTATACTTTTGCAGATTATACCCGTTTTCGCGTTTTTCCCAAATACCAATTTCCCACGGATTGAAGTTGATGTTCTCCCGACTTTTTCGCTGGATTGGAAACCTCGTTTTTTTCGGGGCGCCGCTGCTCCTCTTGGCGATCGGCAGCGGTGTTTGGGCGGTCGCCCCTATTTTCGGGCCGATTGATCCGCCGTCCGTTGATCGGGAACTCCTGGTCAATCTGACGCGGTTTCGGGATTTCAGCAAGCTCTCGCCGGAGTTGGTCGCCAAGCTCAAGGAACGGAACGTCGCCGAATTCGGTCGCCGCTCCCCGAAGCCGCCGATGTTCGAGTTTTCGCCGTTGGAAAAGAAGATTTACGCCTATTTCACGCAAAACCGCAAAACGAGCGATTCGTATTTCGAGGCGAATCTCCACGCGATGGCGAAGACGCAGTATTTCGAATGGATGAACCAATTCGATGTGCTTTCTTCCGCGAAAAAAACCGTCTTGATGAACGAAATCGTCGACGACATGAATTGGTGGAAGAAGGTCTATTTCGATTATCTCCACGCTGCCGAGTTGCCGATCCCCACACCGATGGAACTGATGAAGGAATTCGACGTCATGGTCGAGTCGTTCAAGCAAGGGGCGTCGACCGATGACGTTGCGCGAATCAACGCTTTCAAAAGTAAAATCAGCATGGGGATCGCCGTCCGGGAGATCATGGACCGGACCCCGACGCTTCCGTTTTTCGCTCCCAAGAAGAGCAAAACGCCGATATCGTCCGAACCGTCCCCCGCAACGCCTGCGTTTTAGCCGCGCAGCGCGAGTTTATTGTTTCGGCGTAACGACCAGTTGATTCCTCACGGAGTCGACCCCCGGTTCCAGCCGAACGAGTTGCTCGGCGATTTTCCGTTCATGGGTCGTCGGAACATTTCCGCTGAGCGTAACGCTGTTTCCATCGACTTTCACGCCGATCCGGTTCGACACGGGGCTGAGATTGGGAATCCGAACGATCCGGGATTGGAGTTCCGTCGACCGTTGATCGACTTCCATCGGCGAAAACGTGACTTCCGACGTCGTCAGCGCTCGAACGTTGCGGTCTCCGGTGCTTGTCCGCGACGTTCGGTTCATCGTGCCGGTCCGATTGGAACTCGTTCGGGAAGTCGAGGTTCGCCGTGTCGTGGGCGTGGTCGTTCGCTTGGAACTGGTCGTCTTGCTCGCTTCGAACGTCTGTTCCGTTCCGATGAACGACGAGCTGTTCGGAATGCCGACGAAATTGCTGGTGCCGAGCGAATCGAACCCTTGAAATGTCGGTGCGTCTTGCGTCGAGGTCAACTCGCTGGCGCTGTTATCCATTCCGGTGGACGACAACGAGGAGCTCCCCGACGAACCGGAACTACTGGAGCCGGTGCCGCTGGAGCCCCCCCCGGTATAATTACCTGAGCTGCCCGTGCCGCCTGTGTTGCCTGTTCCCCCACCGGTAAAACCTCCAATCCCGCCCGTTTGAGCAACACCGGAGACGGAAACACAGAACGTCAATAATGAAAACGCAACTGTAAAAGTAATGATTCGTTTCATCGAGAACTTTCTCCCCATTGAGCCGGTACTCCGCGCAACTTTACCTCGCCATCCTGATATTTTAACACAGAGGCTGTTGAATTGTATCGACCAAAAAATCGATAATGTCGACTTTTTCGCCGCTTGAGAATGATTTGCCCTCGATTATAATGTGGTGGCAATACTTGTACTGTCCAAGTTGATGTCTTTTCCCCTCTCCCGAGGGAGAGGGGACGGAAAAATTTCGTTTGCAAAGCTTCCTTTCCGCAACTTGGACAGAACAAATAAAAAAGGAACGAAGGACCACACCCAGCAGTCAGCCAAACAACGGATCAAATTTTATTACCTGCTCAATAATGACTGCCATGGAAAACATCAACGGTGAACAGCCCGAAACGGGAAACGAACCTTGGAACCGGGAATATCCCAATTGGGAGCATTCAGGAGGGAGCGGTACGAACGTCGGCGGGGCGGGCGCTCGGAGTTTGCTCGTCCAAATCCTGACCGGTTGCGGCTTCTCTCTCCTGTTGATCTTCGGCATCATTTTTTCGCTGGCCGCGGTTTGTTTTTCGATCATTCGGTAGAAGAAGGCTCGCTTCGCGGCTGAAACGCAAGCGGAATTCTTTCCTCCTAACTCCTAACTCCTTGTGTCGACCGATCCCACGAAGACCCCACGGCGTTCGGACCTCGGCGAAACGGAGTTTCGTCCGGTGGAGGATCCGTCGGCGACGGCGTATTATTCGGGAGAAACGTCGGGGTTGCGTGCCATCGACAGTGGATTCGTGCCGAAGGAAAAGCTCCTCGCCGATGTCCTTTGGGAATCGGTTGAAATGCGTTTCTCCGGTCCCGGCCCGCAACAACTGAGCACGAAACAAAATAAGTACGAAAAATCCTTGTTCACGCCGGCGCCGTCCCGGTTGGTTTACCGACCGGCCGGAAAATGGAAAACGTTTGAAAGCAAGATCGCTCTGATTGCCCCTTTCACGCCCCCTTGGGACGGCGCGCACTATTACCTCAACATGGAAGGAGAAGTCTCCCGAACGGCACGGTTCATCGTGAAGGGAGACGGCAAGGAACTGTACCGTTCGGAGATTGACAGGGACGCCAATGAAAAATTCGTCTCGGTCGACATTGCGAACGTTGACGTTCTTGGAATTGATCACCGACGACTGCTCCGACGGCGCAAAATATGATGCATCCGCGTGGTTCGATCCGAAACTCAAACGGGACGATTGAAACAGCCCGGGCAATGAAACGAAACACCCCCGCAACCCTTTTTGAAATATTCGCAACATGAATATTCTCGTTCTCGATGAATGGCTCCCCTCGATGTGCAACTCGGGGAAGTCGATCCGCACCTTCGAACTCCTTGCCCCGCTGGCGAAGAAGCATCGAATCACCTACCTCGCCCACCTCGACGGACACGAGCAGCCGGAAAACGTCCGAAAAATGGAGGCCGCCGGGTTCGAAACGATCTGCGTACCACGCCGGAAAATTTACGGCTCGGCTCCCGCGATGCTTCTCGGGGCGATTCCTGCGCTGTTCGATCGATTCCCGATTTCGGTCCGGCGCCATTTTTCACCCGATTACGCCGCCGCCGTCCGTGAACTCGTTTCGGAACGAAAATTCGACGTCCTGCACGTCGAGTGGACGCACTACACCGCTTACGGTCGTTGCGTGCCGAAAATTCCGCAGTTCGTCTGCACGCACAACGTCGAGTTTCTCTCGTGGCGGCGTTTCGTCAAGGCGACGGGGAATCCGTTGAAAAAATTGCTCGGCATGCACGAAGCCCGGAAACTTTATCGTTTCGAAAAAGAGGAATACCGCCGCGTCGACTACCTTTCCGTCGTTTCCGAAGACGACGCCCGGCTTGTCCGTACGGAATTCGGGATCGACGATGTCGGCGTCATCCCGAACGGCGTCGGCATCGCGGCTTACGATGAAATCCCCAACGCGCCGAAGCCGGACACGCTCGTTTATTGCGGCTCCATGGACGCCTTCGTCAACCAGGACGCGGTCGCTTATTTCATCAAGGACGTCTTCCCGCTGATTTTGAAACGAAAACCGAACGCGACCTTCGTCGTGATCGGACGCAACCCGCCGCCGTGGCTCCTCGCGATGCAAAGCGACCGGATCCGTTTCACCGGCGCGATCGCCGACGTTCGTGTGCCGCTGAAGGAAGGGGCGATCGAAGTCGTGCCGCTCCGCATCGCCGGCGGTTCCCGTCTCAAAATTCTGGAAGCGTTCGCCGCGAAGGTTCCCGTCTTGTCGACGACCATCGGAGCGGAAGGGCTGCACGTCAACGACGGTCGCGATATCGTGCTTGCCGACACGCCGGAGACGTTGGCGCAACGCAGCATCGAACTGTTGGACGATCCTGCCCGTTGCGCCGCGCTCGTCGCCGAAGGACGGAAAATCGTCGACGAACAATACGACTGGGGCCGCATTTCTCCGTTGGTCGACGAAGCGTGGAATCACACCGTTGAAAAAGCGAAAAAACGGAACGGCAAAGGAGCGGTTGACTAGGACAGCGTTAACGATATAGCGTTCGAGAATAAGGAAAAGGATAAAATCTCGTCATCCCCGCGCAGGCGGGGACCCAGAGATTCATTTTCCATGGGCTCTTGCATCCGTTATTCACGGATGCAAACATGTGGTATCCTCTTTTTTTCCTACGAACGGTTGGAGAGCGACTTCTCGTACCACTCTTCGATCATCCGGATCACCGTTTGCGGGTTGATCGGCTTGCTGCAGTAGGCGTCCATTCCGGCGTCGAGGCATTTCTGGACGTCTTCCTTCGTCGCGTTGGCGGTCAGCGCGATGATCGGCGTCCGTTTCTGGGTGGTCTCCCGTTCCCATTTCCGGATCAGGTCGGTTGCTTCGTACCCGTCCATTTCGGGCATCTGGCAGTCCATCAGGATGACGTCGTATTCTTTTTTCCGGACCGCCGAACACGCCTCGTGACCGTTGTTGGCGATGTCGCATGTAAATCCGGCTTCAAGCAGGAGATTCTTCGCGACAATCTGATTGACGCGGTTGTCTTCCACGACGAGCAGGTGAATTTGTTGCGCAAACACCGATTGCATCCGGCCTTTCGAGGCGGATTCCTTTTCACGCGGCTTGAACACCCGGGCTTGCCGTCCTTCGACGCCCGAAACGCCCGAGTCGATGCCGTAAAGATCGTTCCTCGAAAACAGTTGGTTCATCACCGCGTTGAAGAGCGCCGAAATGAACACCGGTTTCGCGAGAACTTCGGCGCGGGTTTTTTGCAGGAATTCCGTATCGAAATCTTCGGAAAGCGAACGGAGCAAAATCATTTTCGGCGGTTTCGTCCCGGTTTTCTCTTCCCGCTCCAGAAGCGTGTTCGCCAAAGAGTATCCGGTTCCATGGTCGAGTGTGTTGTCCAGGACGATCAGGTCGAACGGTTTTTTCGTTACGGCAGCTTCATCGAGCAGGCGGAGCGACGCGTCGGCGGAATTCGTTGTCGTGCACTCCATTCCCCAGCTCGACAACTGGGCGTTGAATGTTTCCCGTTGAACTTCGTTGTCGTCGACGATCAGGACCGTTCGGCCTTTGAGATCGTGAGCGGTCCCGACGACCCGGTACGCAATTTCCGTGCATATTTCCATGTCGTTCCGCTCGCAGCTCGGACACGGTTGAGGGTCGTCTTTCTCCCGATTCCTGGAGAGGCAATCGACGATATCCGGGGCGCAGCCGAATTCCGCCGTGAACCAGAACGTGGAGCCGACCCCTTCGGTACTCTCGACGCCGACATCGCCCCCCATGAGATGAACCAGTTTCATCGAGATCGCCAATCCGAGACCGGTCCCGCCGTAGGTCCGTGTCAACGAGGCGTCCGCTTGCGAAAACGCTTTGAAAAGTCGACCGATCCGGTCTTTCGGAATGCCGATTCCCGTGTCGATCACGTTGAAACGGACCAAAACCGATTCGCTTCGGATTTCATCGAGTTGGACGTCGATTCGAACGCCGCCGTGTTCCGTGAATTTGACCGCGTTGCCGACCAGATTGAGCAGGATCTGCCGAATGCGTCCGGAATCCCCGCGGACGTTGCGAGGCATGTTCCGCGAAAACGAAACGCAAATCTCCAGGCCCTTTCCTGAAGCACGGGAGGCGAGGATCCCGAGCACCGATTCGACGGTTCCCGGCAGATCGAACACTTCGGAATCGATTTCCAACTTCCCGGCTTCGATTTTCGAGAAGTCGAGAATATCGTTGATCAAGAAAAGGAGCGACTTTCCCGAAGCGTTGATGAGTTGTGCGTATTCGTTTTGCTTCGAATTCAGCTCGGTGCCGATCAGCAGGTCGGACAGTCCGATCACGCCGTTGAGCGGCGTCCGGATTTCGTGCGACATGTGGGCGAGGAACTCACTCTTGGCGCTGTTCGCTTTTTCCGCGTCGATCTTGGCGTTTTCGAGTTTCTCGGCGTACCGTTTCCGGTTCAATTGGTTCGAAAGTCCTTGGGCGACAAGCTGCAATTGCTTGACGTCTTTCTCGTCGTAAGGAGTCTCCTTGTTACCGACCCCCATGATGCCGATCGGGCGGTCGCCGTCGAGGATCGGCAGGTTCATGTGAGAGCGGACCGGAAAGTGTCCTGTCGGAAAAACGCGGTATCCCGGCAACGCGGCGAAATTGTCGTGAATCACCGCTTGGCCGGTATGCAAGCATTCGGTCAGCGCAGGAGAGAGGGTGTGCGACGTCCCTTCCGGCGTCATCGTCGGAAGCGAGCAATTGAGCGATTTGTCGAGAATCACCGATTGGAACGGGAGCGTGTCCTTGGCGTGCTCCAAGAGAACGACGTATCCCATGTTGCTGTGCGTCAGCGACGCCGCCGACTTGATCGTGAAGTCGACGATCTCGGTTTCGGCCCGATTGGTCATCTGGGAGAGTTCGAGAAGGTCGTTCATCCGCTGGCGGTCAAGCTCCAGCGCTTTTTCGTTCTTTTTCAACTCACGCATATCGCGGGTATAACCGGCGACGATGAATCCGTCCCCTCGTTTGACCCGGACAAGCGTGATTTCGGACGGAATCGGCGTCCCGTCGAGTTTCTGGTGCATCCATTCAAAGCGGCAATAGCCGTCCCGAAACGCCGTCGTGATGTTCGCCCCCGCCTTTTCGGAAGAAGGGCGCCCGTCGGGTTGAATTTCCGGCGACAGTTCGAAAAACCGATCGAGATATTCCTGTTTGTCCTTGAGTTCGAACAATTTAACCGCCTCGAGGTTGCAGTCGATGTTCTGGAATTTGTCGTCCCAAAGATTGCAGCAGAGCGGCGTTGCGTCGAGCATGATCTGCGTCCGTTCATCGGCTTCGCGCATGTCGGCGAGCATCTTCTTGAACTCGCGCATGTCGCGGGTGTATCCGACGACGATGAACCCGTCCCCTCGTTGAACCCGGACGAGCGTAATCTCGGCGGGAATCGGCGTTCCGTCCGGTTTCTGGTGCATCCATTCGAAACGTTGGTAGCCGGTTTCGAACGCCTTGGCGACCAGTTCGGCGGCGTATTCGCCGCTCTTACGTCCGTTCGGCTGGTACTCCGGCGAGAGTTCCATAAACCGGTCGAGATATTCCTGCTTGTCCTTCAAACCGAACAGTTTGGCCGCCTCGAGATTGCAGTCGACGTTATTGACGTTTTCGTCCCAAAAATTACAGCAGAGCGGCGTCGCATCGAGCATGATCCGGGTTCGCTCGTTCACCTCGTCGATCTCGGCGAGCATCTTTTTGAACTCGCGCATGTCGCGGGTATATCCGGCGACGATGAATTTGTCCCCTTGTTTGACGCGGACAAGCGTGATCTCCGACGGAATCGGGGTCCCGTCGAGTTTTTGGTGCATCCAATCGAAGCGACAATAGCCGTCGCGGAACGCCTTGGTGATGTTCTCTCCCGCTTTTTCGCCGGTCGGCCGACCATCGGGCTGTATCGGCGGCGACAGTTCGAAGAAGCGGTCGAGATATTCCTTCTTGTCCTTCAACTCGAACAGCTTGACCGCTTCCAGGTTGCAGTCGATGTTGTTGAAATTTTCGTCCCAAAGATTGCAGCAAAGCGGCGTTGCGTCGAGCATGATCTGCGTCCGCTCTTCCGCTTCACGACTCTCGGCGAGCATCTTCTTGAATTCCCGAAGATCGCGGGTGTATCCGAGAACGATATCTTCGTCGTCCCGTCGGACACGGACCAACGTGATTTCCGACGGAATCTGTTCGCCGTTCAGTTTTTGGTGCATCCATTCGAAGACGGCGCGGCCGGTCTCGAACGCCTGTTTGATCATTCGGCCCGCTTTGTCGGCGGAGGGCTCACCGTCCGGTTGAATTTCCGGCGAAAGATCATTGAACCGGTCGAGATATTCCTGCTTGTCCTTCAGATCGAACAATTTCGCCGCTTCGAGATTGCAGTCGATGTTGTTGAAATCCTTGTCCCAAAAATTACAACAAAGCGGCGTCGCGTCAAGCATGATGCGGGTTCGTTCGTCCGCTTCCCGTTTTTCTTCGAGCATTTTTTTCGTTGCCCGCAGATCCCGGGTGTATCCGGCGACGATATATTGTTCGCCGTATTGAACACGAACGAGCGTGATTTCGGCCGGAACCGGATCGCCGTTCGGCATCTGGTGCATCCATTCGAAGACCGCTTGGCCGGTGTCGAACGCCTGCCGGATCATCCGAAACGCCTTGTCGGCGGAGGGTTCGCCGTCCGGTTGGATTTTCGGCGAAAGTTCGTTGAAGCGATCGAGATACTCCTGTTTGCTCGACAGTCCGAACAATTTCGGCGCTTCGAGGTTGCAGTCGATGTTGTGCAGGTTTTCGTCCCAGAAGTTGCAACAGAGCGGCGTCGCGTCGAGCATGATGCGCATCCGCTCTTCTTCGATTTTGCGACGCTTCAATTGGGACAACAAAAACACGGCGCCGATGACGAGAAAAGCCGCCGTTGCAAAAAGCGGCGGTTTTCTCGCGGATTGAACGTTATGAATCCAGACATCGCCGTGAAAGTCGACCATCACGGCGGAATTGATTTTACCGTCCGGATTCTTCAGAGGAATCGTCGTACAAAGATACTGATGTCCGCTATAGACATAGGGAAACCAAGTTCCGCTCGGATCGCCGGTCGCAATCGGTTCCACAAGGTCGGGATCGTTTTCGCCTTCGTAAAGGTAACGGGTTCCGGGTGGGGCGTAAGCCTCCATTTCCCCTTCGTATGTTCCGTCGCCGTCGTAATCGACTTCCGGACCGAGAACGTAAACATACGTTTCGTCGTCGATCTTACGCAAGGTGCAAATGCAGGAAACCAACGGATTATCCGCTTGCCAGCGTTGAGACGCAAGGAGCAGTTCCTGAAACAACGGCGTTTTTTCGGCGGACAAATCCGGGGTGATTTTTTCGTGCCCCATCAATTCGAACGCCGTCGCGTACGCCTGCGCCGTGTATCGATAGATGGAGTTCCAGTGTTGCCGGGCGTCGAGATCCGCCTGACGAACCCAAATTCCGCCAACCAGCAATGAGCCGATGAGAATCGCCCAACCCCAGAGCAAGAATCGACGGGAGTTTCGGGCCGAACGTTTCCAAACCGTAATTGCGGTCAAGCAGGAAACGGCAAGAAAAACGAGGAACAGGAAATCGAGATTCCAGAGGAGGGTGCCAAGGAAGGTTTTGTAGTCGACGGATTCAAACATGAATATGAATGGAAACTGGCGGGCTGCGTCCCGGTGGATCGGCTTGTTTTTGAGAGCGAACCAAACAAAGCACGCTAAACGACTCATTCTAGCATAAACATACGACTGATCCAGAAATCAGATGAAATTTCCGAAAAATTTGACAAGATTGTTAGTTTTCACCTCTCAGTGGATTCGATTGATTTTCTTCGATGGCGTGGTAAGATGGATAACCGTTGTGACCTGTACGAGCTGCGATCTCTGGTCGCAAAGTGTTTTCCTTCTTTCTTCGATGCACATCGCGATTATTATGGACGGCAACGGCCGCTGGGCGCAGCGGCAGGGACTCCCTCGATTCGAAGGACATCGGGTCGGGGCCGAAGTCGTTCGTACCATTACGGAAGCGAGTTCGGAAATCGGCATCAAGCAGTTGACGCTCTATTGCCTTTCCAGCGAAAATTGGAAGCGCCCGAAGCAGGAGCTCGATTTTCTCATGGTGCTCCTCAAGAATTATGTGATTGGCGAGCGGGAAACCATGATGAAAAACAACATCCGGCTCTCGATCATCGGGCGGCGGACCGGGATTCCCGACGATGTGCTCGCCGAAATGGACAAAAGCGTCGAAATCACGGCCGACAACACCGGTTTGCGGCTCTGCTTGGCGATCAACTACGGTTCCCGCGGCGAAATCGTCGACGCCGTCAAAGCGATTGTTGCGGAAGGAATTTCTCCGGAAAAAATCGACGAGGAGTGCATGTCGAAGCACCTGTACACCGCGGCAATGCCGGATCCCGACCTGTTGATTCGCACCGCCGGCGAGTTTCGGTTGAGCAATTATCTCCTTTGGCAGCTCAGTTACGCTGAGTTTTGGATCACCGACAAACTTTGGCCCGAATTCGATGTCGAACTCCTCCAACAAGCCATCGCCGATTTTTCCCAACGAAACCGACGCTTCGGCGGACTCTGATGCCCCGTCCACCAAGAACCCGGACCGGAGAGATTTCCCCGGGGAGTTGCTATTTGAGGAGCGGATTGTCGAAACTTTATCTTCCAGCCAAATTGCCGGAAGCCTGCTCAGTTGTTGCCTGATTCCGTTTGCGATCTTGTTCGCGTTGTTCTCGACGTGTCTCGGGATCGGTTTTTTGGGAATGTTGCTCCAAATGTTCTCGAAATGAAACGGACCATTGAAGTTCGTCGCCGTCTCGATTACAATGGAGAGGAATTTTCGTCAACATCGCCTTTATTTTGATTTTATTGTGGTGGCAATAAAAAACGAACGGGGTCGTGTTTTGTACGGAGCGTAGCGGAGTTCAAAACGCGGCGGACCCTACACGGCAATCGCTCAAACAACGGACCAAATTTTATCACCTGCTCAATATTATGTCGATTTTCGCGTTTGCCCTTCCGGCGTGGATCGAGGGGGTCCAGCTCATTGACTTGTGCGCCCTCGGCGTTTTCGCCCTGTTCGTGGTTCTCGTTTATCTGCTCCGCCTGCTTTTTCCGAAAGTCGGTGCCGTCGCTTGGGTGACCGCCAAGGAAGCGATGCTCCAGCCGCTCTTCCTGATCCTGATGCTGGTCGGCATTTTTCTCTTGTTCATGTTCCTGCTGATTCCGTATAACACCCTCGGCGAAGACATCAAGCTCGTGATCACACAGGGATTGACGCTGGTGAAGTTGTTTGCCGCATTCTTGGCCATTTGGACCGCCAGTTCAACGATCGCCGACGAAATCGACGGCAAAACCGCTCTGATGGCGCTGTCAAAACCGATCAGCCGCCGCAGTTTCGTGATCGGCAAATACGTCGGTGTGATGATCGCCGTGACGTTGATCTTCCTCGTTCTCGGAACATTCTTCCTGAACACGGTTTCCTACAAAGCGGTCTACGATGCGCGGGAAGCGTCTAAAGAATACCCGACCGCGATTGAGTGTGCCGCGCAGGTCTACTCGATTTTGCCGGGGCTCGTGTTGGCGTATCTCGAAACGATCATTTTGGCGGCGATTGCCGTCGCGATTTCGACCCGCCTGCCGCTCCTGCCGAATTTGACGATCACGTTGGTGATCTATATGCTCGGACACATTATTCCGGTGATCGTGCAGTCGTCTGTCGGCCAGCTCACGCCGGTCGTTTTCGTGGCAAACCTTGTCAGCGCGTTTTTACCGTGTCTCGACCATTTCAGCATGGAGACCGCCGTGGCGATGAACAAAACGCTCCCCTGGCTCTATGTCCTCTGGGCGAGTGTTTACGCGGGAATTTACTGCGTCGCCGCGCTGCTCCTCTCGCTCCTCCTGTTCGAAAACCGCGACTTGGCATAAAAAAATATCGTCATCCCCGCGCAGGCGGAGTCCCAGAGAGCCAATGTCAATGAGCTCTCGCATACATGATTCACGGTGTTTTGATTCCGGCAATTTCAGATGCAAACGGTCGATAAATCATTCGTCCAGTGCAACGTCGGTGAATCAGCCGCGTGAAAAAGGGTAAAGTACCATCATCCCCGCGCAGGCGGGGACCCGGAGAACAATCGTTCTATTCCGTTGCACCGCATCAAGAAGTTGAAGCAGTGCAACGGACAGGAAATCAATCGTCCGGGTCTCCCCCTGCGCGGGGATGACAATCATTTTATCGTCTTAAAATTTCACGCAAAAACGTCCAAAGTCGTATCATGCGCAAGTCCCTTTTCCTGCCGATTCTTTTGCTGTTCGTGCTCACGCCGTTCGCCATTGCCGACGAGCCGGTCGGCTTCGACGACGTTGCTCTTGATTTGTACAAAAAAGGACGCCTGTTCGACAAAAAGTCGTATCCCGCTCTGCGAAAAGCATACGCTTACTGTTTCGCCGGGAAAAACGACGCCGCGATTGCCAAAGCGTGGGGAGACGAATCCTCGCCGTTCCGCCGATTCATGCAGGAACACGACACGATTCGGGAGATGTTCTTCCTCTCGATCGACCCGGAAAAAGGGGGGGACAACATCCCGGCGGCGCTCGGCTTGATGAAAGCGATCTGGGAAAAATATCCGAAGGAATTCGAAGCGTTTCCCGCCTTGGCGATCGCCGTCAGTCTGGTGTGGGACAATCCTCGCGGCTCGCTCCATTCCAGTCCGATCGGGCAGCACAATGCGATCGACCCTCCCGACGAGGCGGACGCCTTGGCCAACTTCTTTTACTATTCCAACGTCGACAAGGCGATGGGGGACCGCATCCGCTTCATGCCGTGGGAGTTTCTCGCTCTCTTGGTCAACCACAAGACGCCGTTGGCCGAACGAAAGTGGGCGCTCGCCAATTATCTTCCGAAGCGACAGGGAATCGGCAAGATTTACAAGGAGGTTCCCTACGACATGACGATGTACGAAAAGAAAGGGGACCCGAAATTGTCCGGTCTTCCGATGACGCTCCCCAACGAAGTGGCGTACGGCGGCGTCTGCTCCTGCCAGGCGGATTTCGCCGCCCGGGTCGCCAAATCGATCGGCGTTCCGGCGTATTCCGTTGCCGGAGAGGGGCGTCATGGAACCCGGCACGCTTGGGTGATGTGGATTGAAATCGACGACGTTTCCGCCACGGGAATGAAATGTTCGCTCCAATCCGAAGGACGGTATTTCAACGACAATTATTACGTCGGCACCACGCGGGATCCGGCGAAGAATACCGGCACCACGGACCGGGACTTGGCGATGAAACTCTATTCGATCGGCAGCGACGCAACGGCGTACCGGCTCTCGCTGCTCGCTCTGAAGGCGTTCGACCAGATCGCGGCGGCGGAATCGCTTCCGACATCGAAGCAGCTCGATTTTCTCGGCAAGGTAATCGACCTGAATCCGTTGGCGACCGACGGTTGGCGGCGCGTCGCCGGAATGGTCCGCGACGGACAAATCGACAAAAAAGACGGCACGGCGCTGAAAAAGTTTCCGAACCTTCTTTTTCGGCAACTCGCGGCCTTCCCCGATTTTACTTGGGAAGTGTTCGACAACTTGGTTTCGTACGAGCCGTGGAAAAAGCAGCGGGGTGAAAACTACGGCAAGCTCTGCGCATTTTACGAGGCGGCGAAACGCCCCGACTTGGCGTGCAAAGCCCGCATGACGTTCGCGAAATATCTCGCCGAAGAGGACCGGGTTCCCGAAGCGCTCAAGGGACTTGCCGCGACTTGCGTGATGTTCCCTGAAGAAGGGGCGACCGTCCCGCAGATTCTCGACGAAATGGATCGACTTTGCGAACTCGTTCCGGACCGTGCTGAGTTAAACCGCAAGGCGATGGCGACGTTCTATAAGGCATTTCTCCCCAAAATCCAACAGAAGCGGGGTAAGACGTCGAGTCCGTACTGCATGAATGTCTACGAACGGGGGATCAAGGCGTTCAGTGCCGCCGGGGATACGGCTTCCGCGTCGTTTTACCAATCCGAATTACGAAGACTCCAATCGCCATGAGACGGCTAGCGGCTTGACTTTTCACGGTCGGGAATTTATACTCCGTTTCGTCTTGGAACGTGAGGTAGCCGACGCTTGAAAACGCGTTGATTACCCTCCCCTCTCCCTCGGGAGAGGGCTAGGGTGAGGGGCGTTCGACATTGACAGACCCGAACGAATAAGCAAAAAAGAAACGGAGACGTTTGATTTTCTTGAACTTTTCCTTGATTTCAACCACAGAGCCCCTCACCCTAACCCTCTCCCGGGGGGAGAGGGGACGGTAATCTCAAGCCTCTCGTTATATCTCACTTCAATTTTCGTTCTCAATCGTCGATTACGGACCATATCCCATGCAAAACCGTCAAGCTCTCGAAACGCTTTTCGTCCAATCGAAATCGGGAAACCGTGCCACGGTTTTCCCTCCTTGCGACGTTCCGGCCAACAAACCGCTCGACGCGCTTTTTCCGGAGGAACTCCTCGCCGAAAAGGAGCTTCCGTTGCCGGAACTGTCGGAACTCGACATCGTGCGGCATTTCACGAATCTGGCGATGCGCAACATGTCGGTCGACACGAATTTCTATCCGCTCGGCTCCTGTACGATGAAGTACAATCCAAAGCGGAACGAAGCGTTTTCAAGTTCGCCGAAACTGCTCGGACTGCATCCGTACCAACCGGAATCGACCGCTCAGGGGCAGCTCGAAATTTTCTTCGAGTTGCAGCAAATGCTCGCGGAAATCGCGGGGCTTCCGGCCGTAAGTCTCCAACCGGCAGCCGGGGCGCACGGTGAGCTGACCGCCTTGCTTGTTGCCGAGAAATATTTCAAGGAACGGGGCGAAAAACGAACAACGGTGTTGATTCCCGACGGCGCCCACGGCACGAACCCGGCCAGCGCGGCGTTCGCGGGGTATCAGACCGTCGAAATCAAGAGCGATGCCGGCGGTTTCGTCGACTTGGCCGATCTCCAATCGAAATTGAACGCCCAAACGGCGGTCTTCATGATCACGAATCCGAACACGCTCGGAATCTTCGAGAAAAACATTCGGCAAATCTGCGCTGCCGTCCACACCGTCGGCGGACTCGTTTACCTGGACGGCGCGAACATGAACGCCATCGCCGGAATTGCGCGGCCCGGCGACTTCGGAGCGGACATGATGCACTACAACGTCCACAAAACATTTTCGACGCCGCACGGCGCCGGTGGTCCGGGAGCGGGCCCGATTGCGGTCCGTGATTTTCTCGCTCCGTTCCTCCCGACGCCGGTGGTCGTCAAGAAGGGCGGCGAATACCGTCTCGAAACACCGTCGAAAACGATCGGCAAGGTCCGTACGTTCTTCGGGAGTACCGCGATTCTCAATCGGACATGGTTCTATCTCCGAACGCTCGGAGCCGAAGGGGTTCGGAGCATGACGAAAAACTCCGTGCTGAACGCGAATTACCTGTTGAGCCTGCTGAAGGATTCGATCGACGTTCCGTACGGCGACCGTTGCATGCACGAATTCGTCGCCAGTTCCGCAAAGTTGAAAGCGGAAAAGGGGATTACGACGATGGACGTCGCCAAGCGGCTCCTCGACTTCGGATTCCACGCCCCGACCGTTTACTTCCCGATGCTCGTCAAGGAAGCGATGATGATCGAGCCGACCGAAACCGAGAACAAGAGGACGCTCGATCTCTTTGCCGTGACGCTGAAAAAAATTCTCGCCGAAGATTCGCAATACCTGCACGACGCCCCGTACACGACCGGCGTGAGCCGCCCCGACGAAGTCGCCGCCGCGAAAAAACCTGTTCTCGTTGAAGTTGGTCGCCTGCGTGATGAACCGCTTGCGTTTTAGCCGCGCAGCGCGTCCCGAACCCCATCAAACGACCATGCTCCGATTATCGTCCGTTTTCGTCGCCGCGATCCTGTTGATCGGAACCATTCACGCCGGGGAAGCGATTCCGCCGTCCCCCGAAGTCGAGGCGACGCTCCGACCGTACCTCGACGACTTCAGGATGACCGGCATCGTCGCCCTAATCGCCGATCGGGACGGCAGGATTTTGTGCAAAAATTTGCTCGGTTTCGCCGACGTCGATGCGAACCGGAATATTTCCGATACGGATATGTTCTGGTGCGCTTCGATGACGAAAATGTTCGCCGGCGCTTCAATCATGATGCTCGTCGACGAGGGGAAGGTGTCGCTCGATGATCCCGTCACGAAATTTATCCCGCGTCTCGACAAGTGGATGGTGCTCGACGACTCCGACAAGGAAAATATCCGACTCAAGCCGCTCGCCCGTCCCGTAACGCTCCGACATCTCTTGAGCCATACGAGCGGTTTGACGGGGAGCGCCGAAGTGCAGCAAGCAACCGGTTCCGACAGCACGCCGCTGGTCGTCCGTTCGCTCGCTTCCGTGACGGGGCCCCTCAAAACGCAGCCCGGCGAGAAATACGCTTACGGAAACCAAGGAATGAACATTGCCGCCCGTGTCGTGGAAATCGTATCGGGAATGCCCTACGAGGAATTTCTGCAACAACGTTTCTTCGATCCGCTCGGCATGAACGACACGACGTTTTGGCCGAACGAGGAGCAAGTTGCCCGACTCGCGATTCCCTATGGTCCTAACCGTGACAAAAACGGGTTCGCGCCCGGCGGCATCGGCTTCCTGACGAAACCGTATGGGGACCGCGCAAAACGTTTTCCGGAAGCGGGGGGCGGTTTGTTCTCGACGACGGGAGACATGCTCCGTTACGGCTTGATGCTCGCCAACGACGGCGAACTCGACGGCAAACGGTATCTCTCGAAAGCCGCGGTCGGTGAGTTACGAAAAGAGCAGACCGGCGAAACGAAGGTAAACTACGGCCTTGGGTACCATTTACGCAACGGAATGTTCGGGCACGACGGGGCTTACGGAACCGACTTGTCGGTGAACCCCGAAACGGGAATGGTCGTCGTTTTCATGGTCCAGTGCACTTGCGGTGCCCAATGGGAGGCGAGGGACCGTTTCCTGAAAACGGCGACCGATGTTTTTCGTACGATTTCTAATCCGTAACATGCGAAAACAAACATCGCGGAAAGAACCGACGATAGCCGTTCAGGTTCGGGTGCAATCTCTTGTCCCCCACCAAGGACCGCAAGAAGCCCGCCGCCGGAAACTGACCCATCCCCCGCAAGCTCTTTGCCGCCCCCTTTTTCATTAAAAAGGGCGACGTTCTCACACGTCAAAGCCTTGTTCGCGGAGGATTGCCCGGCAACCGGCTTTAACGATCTGCCGCCACGCAAAACGAATGTCGGAATGGACAAACTCCAACAAATCCTCTCGGTTGTCGGCAAAGGTCGAAATATTGAGGTCGGGCTGAATTGTTTTCGCCCGGCTCGCTTGGTTCTTCGGGATCGTCCGGCAATGGAACGACCTTCATCACAAGCGGCTTATGGAATTTGATGGTCGAATTGTCGAGCAGCACTTCCCAGATTTCGAAGGGCGCGAGCAGGTCGGTTTCGTTGGTTCGGCTCGCGTCGCGAACGGAGTAATCGGCGAGCGTGACCTTCAATTCGTGCGCGAAAACATTGAGCAGCAGGAGTGGGTTGCCGTTGGCGTCGCGGAACTGTTTGGCGACCTTGCGGTCGACGGCGGCGACGAGCGTGTCGTGGGCCTCGGCGAGGAGATTTCGAAGAAACTCGGCGACGGCGGTTTGGAAATCGGCGACGGAAGTCCGGGCGGGGCTCGGGAGATGGTGGTTTCGACGGGGGGATAGATCCGTTTGAAATTCAGGGGCTCACGGAGGGCGTGCCGGTGTTTTTTGGCCCAGCGGCGAATGTGAGCGAGGTAGGGCATTCCGGCGAGCAGTCCGAGAATGACAAGGGCGAGCATGCCGTGATAAGGATGCGTAACTCCTTGTTTAGACCGGGGATCGGGAATGGCCTGAACGGCTTGAGCGAGAGTATTGAGCGACACGACGGACATGGCAAACCTCCTTATTTTCGAGGGAAACGCGTGAAACGGCATCCTGCCGACTCCGTTACTACGCTCAAAACCGCTCCCTTGTTCGCAATTCCGAACTTGCAGCTCTCCTGAAAAAAACCACCCTTCCTTGACGTTTGGTGGGTGGGTACGCTAAAATGTATCGTTTGAATAGCGGTTTGATCGGTTCCGTCTTCGGAGCGTTTGAGCCGCCACTGCGGGATTGTGTAAAGGTAGCACGAATGGCTCTGAACCATTTAGTCGGGGTTCGAATCCCTGTCCCGCAAATTAGACACGTTTTCAATCGTGTCCTGTTGAGTCAAAGAGAATCACGATAAGCCGTAAATCCAAGGGTTTGCGGCTTATCTCGTTTCTTGGTCTTTGACTCGATACTACTCATTTTGATTCCCTGTTGCAGGGAATCGTGCAGGGAAAACGGAAATCAGGTCAATCTCCCTGCACTGGTTCGGGGTGTTGATTCCTCCCCTTTGGTCGGGTAGTATTACTCTCGGTGTTCGTCCAGACGCTCGCCTCCAAGTAATCGTCGTCC
>JAVBPI010000088.1:0-4976 GCA_031549705.1 Thermoguttaceae bacterium | reverse complement strand
TGTTTGACGAACGCTCTTTCAGCGAACTGTTTTACTCGACCTGCCTTCGGGGGTTCGAGAGCATGGCTCCTGAAGCGGCGGATCGTTTGCGTTGCGCCATTCCGTTGCTCCAGGGTCCCGGCGGACTTTTTTTCGGACGTGCCGGACAAGAGGATTTGTACTACACGTTCTTCGGCGTCCTTCTCGCACTGGTTTCGCACTCGAAAATCCGACGAAACGACTGCCGCCGCCGAATCGCTTCAATCGATTGGACGTCACTGGATTTGGTGCATCGTTGCGTCCTGTTGCGGACGGAGAACATGCTCAAGCTGATTCTTCTCCCCGAATTTTTGAGGAGCTTCGGGTTCCTTTCCCGGGGACGAAAACCGAACGAAGCCAAACTGGAACGACTCCGTTCACTGGACGCTCTTCCCGATTCGCAATACCCGCAACAGGACAAGAATTCGCCGTATTCCCGTTTTCTCGTCGACACGCTTTTCGATGATTTCGGACAAAAACCGGTCGCAACGGATTTCGATGACTATCGTTTGCCCGACGGACTGTACGCAAATTTGAAAACCCATTCGGCTTACGGTGTCAACGCAACCGCAGCGGCCCTGTTCCTCCTTCCGCGCGAACGGCGGGACAAAACCGTCGAAGCATTGTCGGCGTTACAGGAATCGGACGGTTCATTCAAAGCATCTGCCGCCGCTCGGGAAGGGGACCTGCTCTCCACGGCAACGGCGATGTTCGCGCTGCGTCGTTACGAAAAATCACCGCCGGTTTCGATCAAGCCCTATTTGCGCAACTGTTTCCGTGATACAGGCCTCTTTGCCGCAACGCCGGACGATCCGCTCGGCGATCTCGAATACACGGTTTACGGCCTGTTGGCCATGGGAACGTTGGACCGACCATGAGTGAAAACCTGAAACACATGCTCATGCAGCGGCGAGGACCGGACGGTTTTTTTGAAAGCGTCCTTTCCGATTCCGCCGTTTCGACTGCCGTCGCCTGCATCGCCCTGGACATCGCCGATCCGCAACGTTACAAACGGGAAATCGATGGCGCCAAACAGTGGTTGGCCGCAACTCAAACCCAAGAAGGTCTTTACGGCGATTCGCCGGAATCCCCCGCGAATCTGACGGCGACATTCCTCGCTTATGTCGCCTTGAACCGTACGGAAAAACTAGCCGCAACCGAAAAAACCAAAGCTTGGCTCCTCGAACGATTCGGCGACTTTTCCTTTTCGTCCGTTAAAAGGGGATTTCTCGCCGAATACGGCAAAGACCTGACGTTTTCCGTGCCGATCCTTGCCTTGGCAACCACCGCCGGTTTTTTCGAGAACGCCGAACAAGCCTGGCGTGACATGCCGCGATTTCCGTTCGAAGTCGTTCTCTTTCCTGAACGATTATTCAAATACCTGAACCTCCCGGTTGTCAGTTACGCGATCCCGGCGTTGATTTGCGTCGGACTTGCTCAATGGACACACGCCAGGCCGGGGATCGTAAAATCGTTGCGATCGCATGCGATCAACAGAGCCTTGCGGGTGCTGACGGCCAAACAACCGGCCAGCGGCGGTTTCCTCGAAGCGGCTCCTTTGACCGGGTTTTGCGTGATGTGTCTTTGCGTCGCGGGTTTGAGAGAACACATTGTTACGAAAACGGCCTTGCGGTTTCTGCTTGAAACACAGCATGATAACGGTGCCTGGGGGATCGACCGCGATTTGCGGCAATGGACGACGACACTCTCGCTTGCTCCCCTGTCACCGTATTTGTCGGACGACGAAAAGAGCCGCTACCGTGATGTGTTGAAAAAAAGCCAAGCGAAGATCGAGCATCCGTTTACCCGTTCCGCGCCAGGGGGGTGGGCGTGGACGTCGCATTCCGGCGGCGTTCCCGATGCGGACGACACTTCGGCGGCGCTGATCGCGCTCCATCATCTGGGAGAACCGTTCGGCGAGTCCCTCCGCCACGGAATCGAATGGTTGCTGGATCTGCAGAACCGCGACGGCGGCATTCCGACGTTTTGCCGCGGTTGGGGGGCGCTCCCGTTCGACCGAAGTTGCCCGGACATTTCCGCTCACGCTTTCAAGGCGTTTTCCTGTTACGAAGACGAGTTGCCGATGCCGTTGCGCAAACGCGTGATGAACGGCAAAAAAAAGATCCTACGCTATTTGAAATCAACGCAACGGAAAGACGGTTCGTTCGTTCCTCTTTGGTTCGGCGACCAATCGGCTTCGGACAAGGAGTCGCCGGTTTACGGCAGCGCGGTCGTCCTTGAGCATTTAGGGGAACTCGACGAACCATTCCTCGAAAAAACGAAAAATTTCCTCCTCGCCTGCCAACACGAATCAGGCGGATGGAGCGGATGGAAGGGCGGCCCCGATTACGTTACGGTAACAGCGCGTTGCGTCACGGCTCTCGCCCCCTTTCCGGAGGCGGCACAGGGGGTCGGTCGTGCACTGAATTATCTTCGCCCCTATGCCGAACGTCCGGAATCCGCTCCGGCGGAACCGATCGGTCTGTATTTCGCTCATTTATGGTACAGCGAGGAACTCTACCCGCTGATTTTCCTGCTCAATGCTTTCGAACGCACGCAATGACGGCATTCTTCCGATTTTATTGAGCCGGTGAAAATTTGATCCGTTGTTTGACCGACTGCCGTGGAGAGTCCGCCGCGTTTTGAACTCCGCTACGCTCCGTCCCAAACACGACTTCGTTCCTTTTTTATTGCCGCCGTATCAAGGATGAAAATCCGGAACTGATCTTCCAATTATTCATGCCACAACGGGTCGCTCCGGTTGCTCCGTCTATGTCAGTAGATTCGGTCGAACGGAGTCGACGATTCTTTTTCCAGTTGTTCCGCTTCGGTTTCCGAAAGATGAGGAAAGAGTTGCTTTCCATTTTTCTCTTCGTGCCACCGTATGAACTCGAACTTTCGATACAATCACGTTTTTCGTTACAAAACGAAAAACGCTCTGATGTCAACCGTCCTTCGAGGAATTATTGCGTCGATTCTCGCCGCCACGATTCTCGGAACGACGACTTCGTCCGCATCGGCTCAAAACAGTTTCGGAGTCCAACGTCCCACTAACGATTATCGGCAATCGTCGCCGAACGCCGCAGCATCGTTTTCATCGCCAAATTCGATACAATCCTCCGGCTCCCCGCAAACGGCACAAGGAACATTCGCCCGATCGGCCTATCCTTCGGTTGGCGAATCTGCCGCGTTGCCGAAAGTCGGTTCCCCCTCAAAAATTAACAATCTGCTTCCCCGCCGAGAAATACCGCATGATTCGTCGATGCCGCCAATCCCCAGCGTCGTTCGTTTGATCGCCTTCGAAAAGGGAGGGCAGTCGTTCGGGAGCGGTTCGTACATCGGCAATTACAACGATTACGGGTTGATCGTTTCCAATTGGCATGTCATCAACGACAGCGACGGATTGGTGCACGTTCATTTTCCGAACGGTTTTTCAACTTACGGAGCCGTGATCGATTCGGATCAAAAATGGGACCTCGCCACGATTGCGATTTCGAAGCCGCCGGCCGAGATTCAGCCGATGCCCATTGCGCAATCGATCCCGATGCCGGGCGAACCGCTCTGGATCGCCGGACATGGACCGGGAGTGTACCGTGTGGCCGGAGGACGCTGCGTTCGCTATTTCGCCCCGGAAATTCCGCAAAACGGGACGAACCCGATTTATGAAATCGTCGAACTTTCCGTCAGCGCGAGAAAAGGGGATTCCGGTGGTCCGATTCTCAACCAGCAAGGGGAGTTGGCCGGTGTGCTTTTCGGTTCCGACATGATTCGCAACACCGCCGGCAGTTTTTGCGGACGTGTTTCGAAATTCCTGTTACGATCCACGTCGATTCTCCAAAAACTGCCGAAGCAGCCGGAGGTTTATTTCGCGTCGATCGAGAAAGAAGGGCCGAAGCGGCAATTGCAGGAGACGGTTCGCATCCTTCCCAACGAAGCGCTTGTCTCGGTTGCCGCTCCATCAAGCGTCGATATCGCCGGTTCGTCGGTGTCGTCGTTCGGCGTTCGTTCCAATTCGAGGCGGTATGTCCAAGGGGCTCCGATCCCTTCGTCGACACCGGGAGCGGTATCGAGCAATTCGTGGACACCGCAGCCGCAGCCGCAACAAAATGTTCCGAAGGAGCAAGCCCCTTCTTCCGTTCCGCCGACCAATACCCCGGTGCAGGAACCGATCCGGAAAGCGGTGTGGTCGAAGCCGCATTCCAATATTTACGGCAGCATTTCGCTCCAGTTCCCCAGCGAACAATTCGGGCGTCAAGTCCTGCAAACCGGGCTCAACACAGCGACGTTGGATCCGAATCAGGAATCCGTCAAGCAGTGCTCGCTGCCGAGTGTCGATGTTCCGCGTGACCCCTTCGCCGTCGACCTGTCGTCGCTGAATCCGAAGAGGGACGCCGACGAAATCGTCGCCGACGCCCAAGAACGCATGCAACGGGATGTTATTCGGCCGAAATACGGCGTGATTCCATCGACACCCTACACGCTTCAGCCGAGCCGCAAAAAATCAGCGTCCGTTCCGCCGATTCTCGTACTCGGCGGCATCGTTTTCGTTGCGCTGCTGGTGTTCCAAGCCGTTCGATTGATTCGCGGCGATTACGAACCGAACAACTTCGAAGATGACGAACAGGAATCCGTCCCGTTTGCGCAACAACGCCATGCGGCGTAACCTTTCGCTTCCGTTTTGCCTCGCGACTCGTTCGGGTCAATGTTTATTTTTCGCGAACCAATCCAAAGCTGCGACCGTGGTATACGTTTGTTGTTGACAACAAACCATAGCCCGCGGAGCCGACCATGAAGACGACGAAAGGACAACAACAATCCGTTTCGATATTTCAAACCATCGCCGGACGACTCGCCGGGAAGCTGCCGAGGAAAACGCAATCGTTCTTTCTCTCGCTGTTGTTCGGTGCCCTGCTCGCCGTCGCATGACGGCGGACCGTCACGGCGTGGTTGCAAGCCGC